>JBEQBV010000097.1:0-12425 GCA_041639635.1 Novosphingobium sp. | reverse complement strand
GCGCCGATGCCCCGGCTGCCCGCCGCGATCAGCGTGTTTTCGCGGGTGCAGGCCATGTACATCGGCGGGTGCGGGTCCTGCCACGGCTTGGGATGGATCGGGCGCTTGGGGATCTTGATATAGGTGCCGTCGTGCTCGATTTCGTCCTGCACCATGATCTTGGGGATCAGGTACATCGATTCATCGATCATCGGCTGCAACTCATTCAGATCATAACCGAATGTTCCCGCTTCCTGCTGCGTGCCGCCCTTCCCCACGCCAAAATGCAGGCGGCCTTGGGACAGGATATCCAGCGTCGCGATCCGCTCGGCCACTTTCACCGGGTGGTTCATCGCAGGCGGCAGGCACACCACCCCGTGGCCGATATGGATGCGGCTGGTGGCCCCGGCAATGAACGCCAGCACCGTTTCGGGCGCAGACATGTGCGCATACTGGCTCAGCGCGGTATGTTCGACGCACCAGATGCAATCGAAGCCCATCTTTTCGGCGTATTTCGCCTGCTCAACGATCTGCAGAAACACCGCGCGCTCATTTTCGCGGCTGGTGTCCACCATTTGCGCTTCGTAAATGATCGAGAATTTCATGGCTCTCTCCGGCGTTTCGCCCTGTTTCCGGGCGTTTGCTTGATACTGAAAGGAAGCTATCGTGAACCGCACCTTCGTGCATAACCCGAACGGGTTAAATCAGGAGCCGCCACCCATGCCGCACGATCTGGAAACGCTGGCCGCACGGCTGCAAGCGCTCGAAGACCGCGAGGCGGTGCGCGAGGTCATCGCCCGCTACGGCCCGCTTGCCGATCGCGGCGATGCGCAGGCGCTGGCGGCGTTGTGGGAGGAGGATGGGACCTACGAAGTCGTCGGTTTCGCCACCGCGCGCGGGCGGGCGGAGATCGCCGCGCTGATCGACGCGCCATATCACCGCGAACTGATGGCCGATGGTTGCGGGCATGTGCTCGGGCCGGTGGCGGTCACGGTCGAAGGGGACCGTGCCACCGCTGTCGGACATTCGGTGGTGCTGCGCCATCACGAAGGCGCATTCAGCGTGTTTCGCGTGAGCGCAAATTGTTGGACTTTGCGGCGCGATGCGGATGACGGACAGTGGCGCGTGCAGCACCGTGCCAATGCGCTGCTTGATGGCGCGGAAGCGGCGCGTGTGTTGCTTTCTGTACCGGTCAGCGCGGCTTAGGTGCTTCTAGGTGCATCTAGGTGCACTTCAGGAATTGGCCCTTATCCGCCCCGTGAAACCGGAATCAGCGCCCCGGAAATCGTTCTGGCAGAGGGACTTGCGAGGAACTGGATGACCTTGGCGAGCGAGGCTGGCTGCACCCATTGCGAAAAGTCTGCATCGGGCATGTCAGCACGGTTCACCGGCGTGTCGATGATGCTCGGCAGCACTGCATTGATAGTGCAATCAGTGCCGGCAAGTTCGGCGGCGAGGCTCTCGGTCAACTTGTGCACCGCCTGCTTCGACGCGGCATAGGCGCCCATCCCCGCGCCTGCATTGAGCGCCGATCCTGCGCCGATGTTGACGATGGCGGCACCCGGCGTGGCGCGCAAAGTGGGCAGCGCGGCCTTGATCATCGTCACGCAAGTGGTTGCATTCAGGGCAAACATCCGGCCCCAAGTGGCGGGGCCGCCATCGTCGAGCGTTTCCCACACGAACCCGCCCGCCACGTTCACCAGCACATCGATGCCGCCCAGTTCCGCCTTCACGCGCGCCACCGCTGCTTCGGCCTGCGCCGCATCGGTCAGATCCACGCCGCCAAGGTCAAGCCCGCCGGGGTTTTCATCGGGGGCAGAAGGCGCGAAATCGATGCGGGCCACGCGGTCCCCGCTGGTGCGGAACGCCTCTGCCACTGCCCGGCCCAGCACGCCAAATCCACCGGTCACGATCACTGAACGCATTGAATAAAAACCTTTATCAGGGACGCTGCGAATGGCGGATGCCGCCATCTACGACGATTTCCGTACCCGTAACATAGCTGGCTTCATCGGACAGCAGGAAGCGGATCACGGTGGCGATTTCTTCCGGGCGGCCAAAGCGGCCCATGAAGATGCGCGGGCCGTAAAGCTGCTCCATCCCATCACGCATTTCGCCCAGGATCGGCGTGTCGATCATGCCGGGGCTGAGCGCATTGATGCGCACGCCGTGCTGCGCCAGTTCATCGGCCATTGATCGCACGAGCGAGATGACCGCGCCCTTGGCGGCTGTGTAGATCGGGATCATGCCATTGCCAAACCACGCATTTATCGATGCGATACCCACGATGGCGCTGCCCGGATTGGCCTTCAGGTCCTCCATGAAGGCCTGAGTCAATTCGATCAGCGCACGCACGTGCAGCGCCATTCCGGCATCGAAGTTTTCAGGTGTAACCCCGCCAATCCCGGTCTGCACCGCCGTGCCCGCGCCGTGGACGATTCCGCCGACCGAACCCAGCGCCGTGCGGGTCTTCACCGCTGCCGGAGCCACGCCCTGCGGATTGCGCAAGTCTACCGCAAGGCCGACGGCGCTGACGCCGTAAGTGGCTGAAATATCCGCCGCCGCGGCCATCGCGCCATCGGCGTTGATATCCCACAGCGCCACTGGACGGCCCACCGCGGCCAGCGCATGGGCGGCGGCAAGGCCGATGCCCGATGCGCCGCCGGTGATGACCACGCCCGTGTTTGGCGTGCCCAGCATTGCAACGTCAAATGTCATGCAGCGGCTTTCTGCGGATCATTCCCGGCAAGGCCTGCAAGGCAAACCGTATCAAAACCCAGCACATGCGCCACGCGGCCAAGGCCGACCCATGCGGCGGTGCAGTGCGCCAGATCGACGATCTCTGCATCGGTGAAGGCGGCATTCATCCGCGCCCAGAAATCTTCGTCTACCGCCAAAGCTTGCGGTTCGGTGCCGAAGCGTTCGGCAAATTCGATAGCGAGGCGTTCGCGGTCTGTGAACAGCGTGGCGGTGCGCCAGTTCTCGATTGCGCCGTAATAGGCTTCATCGGGCGCGGGGCCATTGGTGGTGACGAGGTTCTGGTTGGGATCGCCCGCCACGCTGTAGAGCACCGGAGCATCGCGTTCGGCGCGGAAATCCTTGCACACCATGCAGCCGTTGATTTGGGCCGTGCGCATCCGCGCGCCTTCGAATTCACGCAGCGACAGCGCGCTTTCGCGGTAGACAGCGGCGGCAAAGGCGCTGCTGGCCGACACGATGGGCACAGCATAGTTGCTGGCCGCAAAGCCGAACGGATTGCCCTGCTGGTCTTCAGGAATGGTAATGCGCGCCATTTTGGTCGCTCCTCTCCGGTTGTTGTTGTTTTGGCACAGATTACATACCCGGCGATCCGGGGAAACCCATGTAGTACGTGCCCACGGTCATCCCGCCATCGACGACGATTTCGGTGCCGTGGCAGTAGGACGATTCATCGCTGGCGAGGAAAGCGGAGGCTGCGGCGACTTCCTCCGGCCCGCCAATGCGCTGCATCGGCACGTTGCCATATTGCTTGTCGATCTCTGTGCGCGGTGCGCCCGAATGGTTGGACATCACGGTATCGACGCCGCCGGGGTGGACCGAATTGACGCGAATGCCCTTGTGGCCGAGTTCCATCGCGGCAACCTTGGTCAAGCCGCGCACGCCCCATTTGGACGAGGCATAGGCGACCAGACTGTTGGCGCCCTTCATGCCATCGACGGATGAAATGTTGACGATGGAGCCTTTGCCCCGCGCGATCATGCCCGGCGCAACCGCCTTTATCCCAAGAAATTCGCCGACCAGATTGACGCCCAGCACGCGCTCGTAATCGGCCTTGGTGGTTTCCAGAATGGATTTGAACATCAGGATACCGGCGTTGTTGACCAGCGCATCAATGGGGCCAAGGTCGGCTTCGGCAGCAGCGACGACGCGCGCCCAGTCGTCCTCATTGGTGACATCGAGCTTGTAGAAGCGCGCCGCATCGCCGAGTTCGGCGGCGAGCGCTGCGCCGTCTTCTTCAAGCACATCGGCGATGGCGACCTTTGCGCCCTCGGCCACGAACAGGCGCGATGTGGCCGCGCCCATGCCGCGCGCGCCGCCGGTGATGATGGCGACTTTGCCTGACAGCTTGCCCATGTTTTCTCCCATTAATGGTAATCTGATTGTGAAAATGGTTCAGGCGATTTCGGGCGCTGGGGCCATATCAGGCACGTTGTGCGTCCAGCCTGCTTCTTCATAGCGATCGGCAATGCGCCAGCCGCCTGCTGTGCGGACTAGCCGGTCACGATACCATAGGCCGATGAAGAACACTTGTTCCGCGCCGTCTTCAGCGCGGTGCGTCATCGGATTGAACAGGATCGTGCGGCTGCGCGCCTCATCGCCGGCAATGTCCAGCTTGGTCGTGGCGACCATGTGCTGGAACATCGGGAAGCGTTCGAGCGCGCCCGGCAGCCAGGCTTTGATTTCCGCGTAACTGCCCTTGGCCCCGCCGGTTTCGGTATAATCGATCTGCGCATCGGGGGTGAAGATGGCATCCAGCGCGTCCCAGTCTCGCTCATCAATGGCGAAGCTGTAGCGCGCGAAGAGATCCTGTATCTCCAGCCGGTCGGACATTTCCTGCAGGCTTAGCATCGCGCTCTCCCATCGGGGCCGATGCTGTTTTCGCACCGGTCCCCATCCGACCGCTTTCAGGCGACCTTCTTGTCCTGGCGCTTATCAAGCGTGACGTGCAAGCCGTTGACGCGGCCCTGAATTTCAGGTGCCTTGTCACGCGGATTGTAGAACTGGCGGTACCACAGGCGGACCTTGGCGTAAGGGCCATCGCTGGGGATCGCCAGTGGATTGATGCAGGCGCGCTTGTTCGCCCAGATTTCAACGTCCTGCGCAAAGGCAAGGCGACTGCCTTCCTGATAGGCCAGCGCCATGGCGCGGTCCTCGTCGGTCGTTTCACGACTGCCATCGTGCACTTTGACCATCAGCGCGTGCCACGAACGGGTGACGCCATCTTCGATGGGTGTGTTCGAGATCATGATGAAGCTGTCAAACGCGCCAGCCATTTCCGATTGCAGGAAGCCGGGGCCTTCGTACCAAGTATCAAGCACCAGCGCGTCTTCCGGGTTGGCGGTAAGCGTGCGGTGGCCTGCGCTGTAATACTGGTGGAGGTGCGGGCCGATGAATTCATTGGCGAAATATTGCCAATCGGTTGCGCCGTGGATCGGCACGAAGTGGCCGAAATCGGCCATGTTATCGACGATTTCGATCCCGTGGCTGTTCAGATCGCCCATATAGTCGATCTTCCATTCCACCCAGCCCGGCTCTCCATAATGGCCGCCGAAATTGGGCAGTTCGACATCGGGCTCCAACCCTTCAGGATCGTGCCACATCCAGATGATCCCGGCGCGTTCGATCACCGGATAGGTGCCAAGCTTTGCCGCCTTGGGGATGAAATCGGAGTACGGGATATGGTTGCACGCGCCATCGGTGCCAAAACGCCAGCCGTGGAACGGGCAGCGGATCGATTCGCCTTCAACATGTTCGCCATCACGCACGATGTAGGACGTGGAATTCTTGGCCAGATGCGCGCCCATGTGCGGGCAATAGGCATCGACCACATAGGGCGTGCCGCTTTCCCCGCGATAGATCACCAGATCCTTGCCGAAATAGCGGATTGGGGCGGGCGTGCGGGTGGCATCGGTTGCCGCGCCGATCATGAACCAGCCGCGCGGGAAATCAAACTCGCCCAGACCATAGTCCTTGGTGGTCGCCATCTGCATCGCTCCTTTAGACTTCGCCGCCCTGAATATCGCGACAATGAATCACGTTATCGGCGCATTTGAAGGGTGTTTATCCGAAAAATGCATGATTTGCGAATTTTTTCGGCGTTAGCTCATCCTTATTGATACTCTTCCCACGCCAGTGAGGCTTCGGCGCTGTCCAGATCGACCGCGCCAACGATACCCAAGGCGGCGCGCGCTTCGACCAGTGGCAGGTGGAATACGTCCTCATACTTCGCCATGAAGTAGGGGCCGGACTGTTCGCCCACGTCCATGCCGCAGCGGATCGCGCGCAAGGCAGTGGGGAAAGACTGCGGGTAGTGCAGCCCGGTGCGCGAAATCAGGCGCAGCGCGCCGAGCAGCTGGCCGGGATGGATCAGGCCCATCAGTTCGGCATCAAGGAAGCGCGGCAGATTGCTGAGCCGCCCGAAATAGGGGACCAGCTCGCCGATGATATTGAACCCGCCGCCGCAGACGATGTGTTCCAGATCATGCGTTTGGCCGCTGCGGAGCGAAAAGTATTCAAACTGGTTGCGCGGTTCGAAGCGGGGCACGATGTCAATCTCGAACCCGTTGGTGCGCAGATAAGTGCCGAAGATGTGGCCCAATGAGCCTTCGGGATTGGAAAGCAGTTCGTCCACGGTAAAGTTGGAAGAGAAGCCTTCTGAAAACCAGCGGTCCAGTTCGGGCCAACGCGCGCGTTCCTGGGTGAACAGTGCTTCGATGCGGGGCACGTCGAACAGGGTGCCGAGAATGCCGTAAAGTTCATGCGCATCGAGCGTGGTGGGCGAATCCTTGCCGCTTTTGCGCAGGAAGGCAGTGGCCAGCCAATTGCGCAGGGCGGGGCTGTTCAGATAGCGCGAATTGCTGACAAGGACGCTGCTTTCAGTCGCAATCGGTTTGGCCCCGCGCGCGAGATATGGGAGATCATCGGCCATAGTGCTTATCCCTCAAGGTTTTCAAGCAGCGTGGCGGGGACCTTGACCGGGATTTCCAGCAGGTGCTGCGCCATGCTCTTGGCTGCGGCATCGAAGCGCGGGGAGAGGTTGATGCCCCCGCCCTGCGCATCGTGGGCGACAAAGTTTACCGCATTGACGCCGGGGACGTCGAACGCTTCGACGCGGGCCTTGGCGGGATCATCGAACAGGTGGCGATACCAGTCGGTGACCACGGCTTCGGTCAGGCTGGCGCGGATGTAGGGCAGGAAGGCCGGATCGCGCGCGATGACGGCAGTATTGAACAGGCGGCCCTTGTCGCCACTGCGTGCCCAGGCGAGGCGGATCAGGGGAACTTGGGTGAGGTTTTGCGCCGCGTCTGGCGCTGGCACCGCATGCTGCGGCAGAACGGCGGGATCAAAGCCAGGGCGGACAGGATCGGTGAAGTCCAGCATTTCGCCATCGAGGTGGACTTGGGGTGCCGCGCGGTTGCGCGCGATAAGGCCGAAGACCATGCCGGTTAGCGGGAAAGCGCGCGGCGCGGCGATGATCGGGGCGATGGAGGTGCCCTGCGCCATGTTCATGATGGCGGTGGTCTGTTCGCGCCCGAACAGCAGGCAAGGAGCAGCCTCGGCATGATCAACCACGATCTTGAGCAGCACTTCGCGCGGGGTGAGCCGATTGGCGCGGGGGCCATAGGCGGTTTCGGTGCCGATGAGTTCAACGTGGGTCTGGCGGAATGGGGGCTGGCCTTGCTGCTGCAGCATAGCGCCGACCCGTTCGAGCAGGGCCTCGGCGGTACGCTGCGCCTTGGCCATGGCATCGATGCCGGTGATCGGGATCAGCGCGACCGAGCGCCAGCCATCGTCATAGGTGCCGCACAGCTTTAGATTTTCGGGCGCGGGATAGCCCTTTGCGCCCTTGACCAGCACCCGGTTTGGGCCAACCTGCTCCAGCGTGATGCCGGTGAAATCGCAGGTGACATCGGGCACTACATAGGCGCGCGGATCGCTGACTTCGTAGAGCAACTGTTCCGCTATCGTGCCGACCGAGACGAGGCCGCCGGTGCCTTCGGGTTTGGTGATGATCATTGAGCCATCGGCGCGGCATTCGCCCACCGGGAAGCCGATGTTGGCCCAGTCTGGCACGTCCTGCCAATCGGTGAAGGTGCCGCCGGTGGCTTGCGCGCCGCATTCGAGCAGGTGGCCCGCTACGGTGCCTGCCGCGAGCAGGTCCAAGTCATCCGCTCCCCAGCCGAATTCGTGGATCAGGGGCCCAAGGATCAGCGCGGAATCGACGACGCGGCCGGTGATCACCACATCAGCCCCGGCGTCCAAGGCGCGGGCGATGGGGAAGGCACCGAGATAGGCGTGGAGGCCGATATCGCCGGGCGGCAAGTCCGCGCCGCTGTACATGTCGGTCAGGCCCTCAGCGCGCAATTGCGGCACGAGGTGTTCGACATCATCGCCGGTGACGGTGGCGACGCGCAGGGTCAGGCCCTGGTCGGCGGCGCGCTGGCGGATCAGGGCGGCGAGGCCTTCGGGGTTCATGCCGTCCGCGTTGGCGACCACGCGGATGTTCCGCGCTTTCAGCTCTGCCAGATAAGGCCCGATGTGGATATCGACGAAATCGGGGAGGAAGCCCGAGGCGGGGTTAGCCTGCTTCATCCGGCGGAAAATGCCCATTGCCCCCTCGCCCAGATAATCGAAGGCGAGATAGTTCAGATCGGGCACGGTGAGCAGGCCGGGGACGGCAATCGCACTGTCGTTCAGCGCGCCGCTGGCCCCGCCGATGCGGACGATTTTATCAGCGTCAGACATTGGCACCGGTCAGGTCACGTGCGGCGATATAGCCGAAGGTCATGGCAGGCCCGATGGTGACGCCTGCGCCGGGGTAGCTTTCGCCCATGGCGGACGCCGCATTGTTGCCCACCGCATAGAGGCCGAGGATAGGCTGGCCATCATCGTTCACCACTTGCGCGCGGGCATTTGTGCGCAGGCCGCCGTTGGTGCCGATATCGCCGGGGTAGATCGGCATGGCGTAGAACGGGCCTTCGGTCAGCGGGCGCAGGCAGGGGTTGGGCTGGTGGCGGTAATCGCCGTACATCTTGTCATAAGCCGCTTCGCCGCGGTGAAATTCGGGGTCTTCACCTTTGGCCGCGCCGTCGTTGAAGCGGGCGACTTGCGCCTCCAAGGTGGCGGGATCGACGCCCATGTCCTTGGCCAATTCCGCGATGGTGCGGCCTTTCTTCAGGATGGTCTTGACCGCGCCCGCCTGAAGCCAATCGGGCACCATCGGCAACAGCGGCCCCATGGGGAACTGGTGGCGATACTTGTGATCAAACACCATCCAGCTGGGCGAGGCATCGCGGTGTTCGCGTTCGCGCCGCGCCATCTGCTGGCCAACGATGTGATAGGACGCAGCCTCGTTCAGGTAACGCTCGCCCTTCTGGTTGACCATGATGCAGCCGGGCAGCGCGCGTTCGATCGTGCAAAGCCGCCCGCGATCTTCGCCCGGCACGTAGAATACAGGGGCCGCCCAGGCCGACTGCATGTTCATGGTACCAGCACCAATCGCTTGCCCGGCGCGGATCGAATCGCCAGTGTTGCTGGTGACGCCGCCCGAAAGATAAGCCTTGTTGTAAAGCGGGGCGTTATCCTCGCGCATCTGCTGGTTCTTGTCGAACCCGCCTGCGGCCAGTACCACGCCCTTGCGCGTGCGGATGCGGAAGGGTTTGCCGTCCTTTTCCACCACAATGCCGGTGACTTTGCCGCCTTCTGTAACAATCTCCCGCATCGGCGTTTTCAGCCAGAGCGGGACGCCTGCCTCCTTCAGCGAAACGCGCAGGCCCCCGGTGAGCGCGTTGCCCAGCGTAAGGCGGCGGTCCTTTTGTGAGGTGAAGCGCAGCGGCCAATCGAACCAGTATTTGGCCAGATTTCGCATCAGGCCCGTCATCCAGCCCGGCCCGCGATAGAGCAGCTGGTAGGTTTCGGCAAAAGTCCAGTTGAGATAGCCGAACAGGCTGGCGGCAGGCGATGGCAGGCGCTGTGTTTTCAGGTCTTCGCCCAGCAGCGTGCCATCGAGCATTTCGGGTAAGTGCGTGCGGTATCCCGTCACCGAACCGCCGGGGTTTTCCGCATGGTAATCGGGATAGGGCTGCGAGGTGTAGACCACCGGCGTATTGGCGGTGACCCAGCGCAGCATGATCGCCGCATTATCCACATAGGCGCGGATATTGGCATCGGGTACGTTGTCTGCCGAAAGTGCGCGGACATACGTGAAGGCATCATCAAGATTGTCTTCAAACCCGGCGGCCTTGGCCTGATCGCTGCCGGGAATCCAGATGCCCCCGCCCGATGTGGCGCTGGTGCCACCCCACAACTTGTCCTTTTCAACGATCAGAACCTCGGCATGGTTCTTTGCTGCGACGAGCGCCGAGAGCATACCGCCTGCGCCCGAACCGACGACGACGATATCGACTTCCTTATTCCAGCTCATTAGCCTGTGATCCTGCCCGTCAGCACCCTCTTGCGGGGCCTGCTCCCATGGTTTGACGCAAAGGTCGGCGAATGTAGCCGCTCTGTCAACACCTTGCGTAGAATATTAAAGGCTATTCTACGTAAAACTGCAATTTTTTGAGGTCAGATCATCCCAGTGCCATGAGTCGTGCGGGCAATGGCTGAAGATTGTTGCGCGATGGCCTGCCACGCAGCGCCCCCGCCCTTTGATCTTGACGGTGCGTTTCGCAACGAACGGCATCATCCTGCAAATACCCTTGATTATCGTATTTCGATAGCGCATTGATTACGCAATAGTCAGGTCAATGACGTGTCAGGGGAGCGCATGCGCGATGGAGCAGGCCGAACCGTGTCAACGGCCCTGCCCTTTGCAAGAAAGACTGCGCCCGTGTCATCCAACCTCTATCCGCACCTGCTCTCGCCCGGCCGCATCGGCACGATGGAACTGAAGAACCGCATTGCGGTGACCGCGATGGGCGTCAGCCTTTCGGAAGACGATGGCACAGTGGGCGAGCGCATCATCGCCTATCACGAAGAGCAGGCCAAAGGCGGCGCGGGGCTGATCATTTCGGGCGTGGCCGGGGTGGCATGGCCGGTGGGCGCGGTGGCGATGCAGCAGACCGCGATTTCGGACGATCGCTTTATCCCGCAGCTCAAAGCCATGACCGACCGGGTCCATGCCCATGGCGCAAAGATCGCCGCGCAATTGCACCATGGCGGGTTTGTGGCCGGTTACAGCCATGCCCGCTGGGGCCATCCGCTGTGGGGGCCTGCGGTGCCGCCTGCAGCCAAAGGCAATTTCATCGACTACTTCCTGATGGAAGAACTGGCCAAGCTGGCCGGCATGAAAGCGCCTGAGCTGAAAATTCTGGAGAAAGAGGACATCGCCGTTGCAGTGCGCCAGTTTGCCGACGGGGCGCGGCGCGCGAAAGAGGCCGGGTTCGATGGCGTGGAAATCCACGGAGGGCACGGTTACCTGCTGTCGTCGTTCACATCGCCCTATACCAACAACCGCACCGACGAATATGGCGGCAGCCGCGAAAACCGGCTGCGGCTGACGCTGGAAGTGATTGCCGCGATCCGGGCCGAAGTGGGCCGCGATTACCCGGTGTGGATCAAGATCGATTCGCGCGAAGTGGGCAAGGCGGGCGGCATCACTATCGAAGATGCGATTGCCAACGCCAAGATGGTTGAGGCCGCGGGCGTCGATGCGATCACTATCACATCGTATCACGATACCAGCGTGGGCAAGCTCCATTCGGAATCGAACATCCCGCACCGCGAGGATTGGAACCTTCCGGCCACCGCCGAAATCCGCAAGGCGGTGTCCATTCCGGTGATCGGATCGGGCCGCATCGAAGTGGCGACGGCTGACAGCACCATTGGCAAGGGTGAGGCCGATTTCATCGCGATGGGCCGCAAGCTGCTGGCCGACCCGCACCTGCCGCGCAAGCTGACCGAGGGGCAGACCGAGAAGGTGCGGCCTTGCGTCTATTGCTACACCTGCGTTTCGGCGATCTACATGGGCGAGCCAACGCGCTGCGCGGTGAACGCCGGGCTGGGGCTGGAGTTTGAAGGCGAACCGGCGACGGCAAACGGGAATGCCAAGCACGTGGCGGTGATCGGCGGCGGCCCCGGCGGCATGGAATCGGCGCGGCGGCTGGCTGCGCTGGGCCACAAAGTAACGCTGATCGAAAAGTCTGACCGGCTGGGCGGCACGTTGCGCTTTGCCAGCCTTGCCTATGAACCCAATGAGCGCATTCTGGAATGGCTGCGGCGTGAGGTAAAGGAGGCAGGCATTGATGTGCGGCTATCGACCGTCGCCACGCCCGATCTGCTGCGTTCGCTGGGTGTCGACAATGTGATCGTGGCCACCGGGGCCACGCGCGGAATGCCACCGATTGCAGGCGGCGAGCAGGATCACGTCTATTCGGGCGATGACATGCGCCGCATGATGCTGGGCGAAAGCTCTGACGAACTGAAGCGCAAGACCGGCCTGTTCACGCGGCTTGCCACCAAGGTGGGCGCAGCGACCGGAGCGACCGCCAATCTGGCGCTGGTGCGCAAGGCCACGCATACATGGATGCCGCTGGCCGATACGATTACGATCATCGGCGGCGAACTGGTCGGCCTCGAACTGGCCGAATTCCTGTGCGAGCGGGGCCGCACCGTCAATGTCATCGAGGAAGCGCCTCGGCTGGGCAAGGGGTTGACGCTGGTGCGCCGGATGCGGTTGCTGGCAG
>JBEQBV010000096.1:0-12467 GCA_041639635.1 Novosphingobium sp. | reverse complement strand
CTGCCGCAACCGTCCGAGACCATTGACCTGTGGCCGAATGGCCCGCCGGGCATGCCGGCAAAGGCGCTGACCGAAACCGTTCTCGAACGCTCAACCGACCGTCTGGTAACCGACCGCGCCGTGTATGGCATCACCGCCCCGCGCATGGCCGTGTTCCGGCCCGACCGGCCCAATGGCGCGGCTGTCCTCATCACGCCGGGCGGCGGCTATCGCTGGGTGGTGGTGGACAAGGAAGGCTATGAAATGGGCCGCTGGCTGGCGGCACGCGGCTTCACCGCCTTTGTCCTGTTTTATCGGCTGCCCGGAGAAAGCTGGGCGGCGGGGCCTGACGTGTCACTGTCCGATGCGCAGCGCGCCATCCGCCTGATCCGCCACCGCGCGCGCGATTTCGCCGTGGACCCTGAACGTGTTTCGGCAATGGGCTTTTCCGCAGGGGGCCACTTGTGCGCAGACCTTGCCACCCGCTTTGCGGCAAAGACCTATAAACCCATAGA
The DNA here is from genome assembly GCA_041639635.1 of Novosphingobium sp. Classification (GTDB taxonomy): domain Bacteria; phylum Pseudomonadota; class Alphaproteobacteria; order Sphingomonadales; family Sphingomonadaceae; genus Novosphingobium. The sequence continues at coordinate 11,973 of JBEQBV010000096.1, read as the reverse complement.
TGCCGCCGATGCGCTCTCTGCCAAACCACACAGCGCCGCGCCGATCTATCCAGTAATCTCCATGACCGCCCCCGATGCCCACCCGGGATCGCGCGAGTTGCTGGTTGGCAAGTCCGCCACCCCCACGCGGGAAGCTGCGCATTCCCCGCACCGCAACGTGCCAGCAGACGCCCCGCCCTTTTTCCTGCTCCATGCCGAGGATGACGACGCAGTGCCTGTGAACAACACCCTGCTGCTGCGCGCGGCCTTGAAGGAGAAAGCCATACGCACCGAAACCCACCTGTTCGAATATGGCGGCCACGGCTTTGGCTTGCGTAAGGCCATTGGCAAGCCGGTGGAAGTCTGGCCCGAACTTTGGCGCGCATGGGCACGCACTACAGGGCTGGCGCTGTGACAATAAACCGCCGCGATGCGATCAAATCTGCCTCGATTTCTGCTCTCGGCCTTGCGCTTCCTCTTGACGCAAGCGCCGACACTGCCCCGACGCCGCGTTCAATCTCCACGCAGCGTCGGGGCTTCGACAACCAGCGTGTCGCCGATCTGGGCAATGGCACGTTCCTCAACCCCGTGCTGTCGGGCGACCGGCCTGACCCTGCCATCCTGAAAGACGGCAAGGACTATTACCTCACCTTCTCCAGCTTCGAGAGTTACCCCGGCCTGCTGATCTGGCACTCGCGCGATCTGGTAAACTGGCAACCGCGCAAGCCTGCGCTGCACAAGAACATCGGCTCGGTCTGGGCGGTCAGCCTTGAAAAGCACAACGGCCGTTATTTCCTCTACATCCCCGTCAAGGCATCCCCGAAGAACGACATCTTCGTGATCTGGGCCGACAACATCGACGGCCCATGGAGCGATCCCGTATCGCTGGGTCTCCACGCCCATATCGACCCCTGCCACGCGGTGGGCGAGGATGGCTCACGCTGGCTGTTCCTTTCGGGCGGAGACCGTGTGCGCCTTTCCGATGATGGCATGCGCACGGTCGGCCCGGTCGAACACGTCTATGATCCCTGGCGCTACCCTGATGAATGGGACGTCGAAGGCTTCTCTCCCGAAGGACCGAAAATCCACCGCGTCGGCCAATGGTTCTACATGATCACCGCAGTCGGCGGCACCGCAGGCCCGCCAACTGGCCACATGGTCATCGCCGCACGATCAAAGTCTATCCACGGCCCGTGGGAACAGCACCCCGGCAACCCGCTGGTGCGCACCACCGACATCCGCGAAGCATGGTGGTCGCGAGGCCACGCCAGCCTTGTTGAAGCGCCGGATGGCTCGTGGTGGAGCCTCTACCACGGCTTCGAGAACGGCTTCTGGACGCTCGGCCGCCAATGCCTGCTCGATCCAGTGGAATGGACCCCGGATGGCTGGTTCCGCATGACCGGCGGCGATCTGGCAAAGGCTCTGCCAAATCCCAAAGGCGGAGCCGTTCTGCCCCACGGCATGCCCCTGTCCGACGATTTCAGCACGCTGCAACTGGGCACCAAGTGGTCGTTCTTCCGCCCCTCTCCTGATGAAGCGAGCCGCGTTCGCGTTGCGGGCAACACGCTCTATTTCAAAGGCAAAGGCCTCGCCCCCTCGACCGGCTCCCCGCTGCTGCTGATTGCGGGCGATCCGTCCTATCAGTTCGAATGCGATATCGATCTGGCCCCCGGTGCCACGGCGGGCCTTGTGCTGTTCTATGATGACAAGCTCTATGCCGGGCTGGGCTTCGACAAGGACCGCTTTGTTACGCACCAATACGGGATGGAACGTGGCCGCCCCGCCAATCCGCACGGCACCTCCATGCGCATGCGCGTGGTCAACCGCCGTCACATCGTCAGTTACTATACATCGGGCGATGGCGGGCGGACATGGCGCAAGTTTGATCGCGGGATGGAAGTATCAGGCTATCATCACAATGTGCGCGGCGGCTTCCTGATGCTACGCCCCGGCCTCTATGCCACAGGTCCGGGCGAGACACGGTTCCGCAATTTCACCTTCACCGCGCTGGAAGATTGAGTAACGCCAACCGCCGCCTGCACGGGGATGCAGACGGCGGTCTGGGGTGTCGGTGTGGCGCCGGTAAGCAAGATGATGCCCCGCCGACGCTCCCCGTTCAATTCAGCATCAGAACGTCCGGCGTACCGAAACCGACCATGTGCGCGGACGCCCCGGCTGGCCCGATGCCGTGCCTGCGCCGAACGCTTCTTGCAGCAAAGTCAGGAAGTAGTACTTGTTGGTCAGGTTCTGCACTTCCAGCGTGACGCCCCAATCCTTGGCATCCGATTGCCAGCCCACACGCGCATTGGCGAGGAAGTATCCGGCAATCCGGTTGGACAGTTGCAGGGTCGGAATGGACCCGCCGCCACCCGCATTGCTGAACCCGAACGCGCCTGCAGCAATCGTGCTGCTGACGGGCAGCGAACGGATATTGGCCGCTTCAGTGAAGATTTCCGATTGATATGCGCCATCAAGCCGGGTCGTGACCACGCCATTCAGCACATCGGGAATATCATATTGCAGCCCGACCGCCGCCTTCCACTTGGGTGTGTAGGGCGTGATATCGTTCAGAGTAACGCCTGTCGCGCTCGAATCGACGTTCTGGTACTGGAAGTCGAGGTAGCTGACTGAGCCGTCGATGGTGAAGTTCTCGATCGGACGGATCAGCGTCTCCACTTCGAAGCCCTTCACATGGGCCGATCCGACGTTCGACGGGCGAAGGCAAGGCGTGGCCTGTGATGTTCCGCCCGGACCGGCTGTCGCCAGATCTAGGCAGTTCACCGCGCTGAGGATGATGTTCTTGTAATCGTTGAAGAAGGCCGAAACGTTGACGCGCAGCTTGCGGTCAAACAGATCAGACTTGAAGCCCACTTCATAGGCGGTGATGGTTTCGGGTGTAAACGCGGTCGCTTGGCTTGGGAAGAACGGACGCGGGTTTACGCCGCCTGCACGATAGCCGGTGGAAACTTGTGCATAGGCCATGAATTCCGGGCTGAACCGGTAATCGGCGGCAATGCGCCAGTCGAGACGGCTATCCCGGAACTGCGCGGTCAATCCATTCAGGCCGAACAGCAGGCAGTTGGGCTGGTTGCCAAGTCCGACAGGGCCGGCCGTCGGCGCACCAAGGAAGAAGTTGCACGGCCCCTGAATCGCCGTCCCATCGGGATTGCGGCGCACATAGCCGTAATCCTTTTCGTCCCAAGACTGGCGGATACCGCCCGTCAGGTTCGCCCCTTCAGCCAGCGCATAAGTGAAGTTGGCAAAGAGCGCCTTGTTCTTGGCAGGCGTCGGATCGGGTCCGTGAAGGAAGTCGATCCCGGCATAGTTCAGGTTGATGCGCCCGGTGAACTCGCCGCGCGTATCGAAGTAGAACCCGCCCACCGTGAAGTCGAGCTTGTCATCCAGCACCTTGCCCGAAAGGCGCAGTTCCTGGCTCCACTGCTTGTTCTTCTGGATCTGGTTCAGGTTGTTGTTGGCAATCGGCGAACCGTCGGAGTCATAAGACCATTCTGCGGTATATTTGCGCCATGACGTGATCGACTTCAGCTTCAGCTGATCGGACAGATCGACATCGATGGTCAACGCCAGACCATAGTTGTCGAGATCCGACTTCGGTTCGGTGAAGGCCGGCTTGAACGGCATCTGGCTGTCGGGCCGCGCCGGATCGACATACGTGGCGTAGGAGATGAAGCGCCGGTCATATCCGGTGATCGTATCGCAGCTGTTCACGCCGTTGGGCACGAACGCGCAGTTGAGCGGAATACCCGCGCCATTGGTGCCCTGCAGGAACGGGCGCCCGCCGGTGAGCGTGGCGTTGGGGCCATCGAAAACCGCCGAGGTATTGGCATAGAGCAGCACGTTGGCGCCCGGCTCGTTGCGTTCGCGGGTGTAATCGCCGCTCAGGTTGATATCCACCGTTTCGGTCGGCTGCCAGCGAAGGCTGATCTTGCCCGCGGCATAGGACTGCCCGCCCAGCGTGCCCAGTTCAGGATCGGCCCCTGGCGCGAAAGTCGGAACGTTGGTGCCAGGATGCGTCAACGCATAATCGAGCCGCTTTACGTATCCGTCGATGTTCTTCGACACGCCAGCCACGCGCATGAACAGGTTGTCGGCCAGCTTCAGGTCGAACAGCCCGCGAAAATCGAGCCGGTTGTAGCGTCCATAGGTGGCTTCGATCGATCCGGTGTTCGATCCGGTCGGCTTCTTGGAATAGAGCTTGATCGAACCGCCCAGCGAGTTGCGCCCGGCCAGCGTGCCCTGCGGGCCGCGCAGCACTTCCACGCGGTCAAGGTCGGTCAGGTCGAGCAGCGATCCGGTCAACGTCGGCAGATAGACATCGTCGATGTACATCCCAACGCCGGGTTCCAGCGCGAAGTTCGGGTCGGTCTGGCCCACGCCACGGATGAAGGCGATGATGCCGGGTCCGAGTTCTTGGCCCTGCGGCTTCAGCGTCACGTTCGGGGCTTGGGCGGTGATTTCGGTCACGTTGGTCTGGCCGCGCGCTGCGAGCAGTTCCCCGCTCACCGCCGTGATAGCCAGCGGCGTGTCCTGCAGGTTCTGCGCGCGGAATTGCGCAGTGACGACGATTTCAGAGTTCGATGGTGCTGCCGTTTCTGTTGACTGCGCCTGCCCTGCATCCTGTGCAAGGGCTGATCCAGTAAACGAAAAGGCAAGCAGGCTTGCGCCTGCAAGAAGCTTTCTGGTCATCCTGTCCTCCCAAACCGGCACTTTTCGAGCCTGGCGGTGCGCCGTTTTCGTTGCCGGCGGGATGATGATAAGCCTAAATATGTGTTATGGTCAATAGCAACATTTGGTAGAAAAATTTCGGGTCGGAAACGTGCTTTTGAAACGCCGCCAGCTTCATTGATGCACATTGCGGCACGGGATGTTAGACAGCCGTCATGAAGCATCCGCTTGAACCCATGGTCGGCTTTCACCTTGTCCGCACGGCCAACCTCGCCTTGAAGATTGTCAACGCGCACTACGGCGATCTGCGCCTGCGCCACCCTGATGCTGCCACGCTGATGGTGATCGATGCCAACCCCGGCATCACCCAAAGCTCGATCGGACGGATGCTGCGCATGGAACGATCGAACCTCGTCCCGATCGTTTCGCGCCTGACAGAGCGGGGCTGGATCGAACGTAAACCGGGAAATGGAAAGACGATCTGCCTGTTCGTTTCCCCAGCTGGCGAGGCGATCATGCCACAGGTTATCGCCGCATCAAAGGCGGGCGAAGATGCGATTGTCGCTGCCGTGGGCGAGGAGGGCTATGCAGAACTGCTTGAGCGGCTATTGCTTATCCGCTGAACCACACGGTCACTGAAAATCCCCTGAAACCGGATGTTTGCGCATGAAACCCCTTGCCATCAGACAGACCGCATTTTTCGTCGAAGACGTCCGCACCGCCGCCCGCGCCCATCACGCCGCTTTCGGATCGGGTCCGTTTTTCGTTGCCGACAACATCCCGCTGGCCCGCGCGGTGCATCGCGGGGTTGAGCGGGAACTGGATCACACCTCAGCCTACGGCCAGTGGGGCGATGTGATGGTAGAGTTCGTGGCCCAGAACAATCCCGGCCCCTCCGCCTTCCGCGACCTGTACCCTGAAGGATCGGGCCGCTGGGGCATGCATCATATCGCCGTCTTTGCCGAAGACGTAGACGCTGAAATCGCACGGTTTTCTGCAAGCGGCGCACCTTGCGCGCTGCGGGCGGAGATGACCGACGGGTTCGTGTTCGCCTTTGCCGATACATCAGCCACACTTGGCGTGATGACCGAAATATATGCCCCAACGCGCAGCCTGCTTGATTTCTACGCCATGGTCGCGCAGGCGGCAAAGGATTGGCGCGGTGGCGATCCGATCAAGACCATCCGCATGACCTGAGGACCTGATACGTGACCGACAGCTGGCATACCCTTGTTTCCGAAGCCGAATTTCCTGCAGAGGGCAAGCTCTCGGCAAAGCTTGGCGGCTGGCACGTGCTGGTGGCCAAAACCGACGAAGGCCTGTTTGCCGTCAACGATCGCTGCACCCATCAGGCCGCGCTGCTCTCCCCCGGCCGCGTGCGGCGCGGCGCGGTGATGTGTCCGCTGCATGGCGCGCGATTCGATCTGAAGGACGGGAAATGTATCGGCGGAGCCTACAAGGATCTGCGCAGCTTCCCGGTGAAGATCGAGGATGGGATGATCGCTGTTTGCGTCCCCGAGGCAGCACCCGCCATGGACGAGCTTCCGGTGGTGCTTTGAAGCCGTAAGGTGCGCTTTGGTGCGCTTTGGTGCGCTTAGGTGCTTCTAGGTGCTGTTCAGGATTGACCCCTTAATCCCGGTTCAGTCACCCTGCCACCACGCCTCCATCATCGGCTGCAATTCCCGCCCGACCAGTTCAATCACCGGGCCGCCTTCGCGCACCATATAGGCCATGCTGCCATAGCGACGCTCGGGCTTTGCCCCGGCCATCAGGATTTCCCACCCCTGCCCGACAAGGTCATCCACCGCATCGCCCAGATTATCGACCCAGACGCCGATGTGCGAACGATCCAGCGCGCGCATCCGGTCATACGGAGATCCGGGCTGCGCCTCCACCAGTTCCATTCTGATCGCCCCCTGCCGCGCATAGGCAACCTTCAGCCGCGCTTCGCCGCGTCCGCCATCGGGTGACCATACCGGCAGCGGATCAAAAGCGCGCACTGGCGTCCACGTGGTAGGAGCGGCCCGATCAATCCCCGCCATCGCGGCTTCGATATCGTCGACGATCAGGCCGTGATGGAAGATTCCCGCAAGGATGTCCATGGCGCTTCCTTCAAAACGTTTCGCTTACGATGCCCGCAGGCGTGCCTTTGCACAAGCCTGCAAATTGGCATTCACGCCACACAGATTCGTCCGGCCAATCCAAGGTAAAATCAGACAGGTATATGATTTTACGGCATATTAGTGACACTTGCATCTGTGCCATCCGTCATTTACAAGCATACATGTCTGTTTTTAATTTTCAGAACACAAGCCCCAGAACATAAGTTTAGTGGAGTTGGAAACCATGCTTGATCCGGCCATCAACGGTGGACACGCCGAAGACCTTGCGCGCATGGATTGGGAGCGCGACCGCAAGGACCCGCCAGAGGGCTTTCCTGCGCTGCCAACGGTCCCGGCCGCCCGCTATGTCGATCCCGATTTCCTTGAACTGGAACGCACCGGCATGTGGAACAAGGCCTGGCTCTATGCCGGGCACGTGGACCAGCTGCCCGAGCCGGGATCATGGTTTCTGACACGCAATACCGGCACGCCCATCGTGGTCTGCCGCACGCTCTCGGGCGAGGTGAAGGCGTTCTACAACACCTGCAAGCATCGCGGTGCGCCGCTGGTGAAAGAGGATGCAGGCACCTCGCGCGGCTTCGTCTGCGGCTATCACGGCTGGAGCTACACGCTGGACGGGAAGCTGACCGCCGTGCGCGACCGGCGCGATTTTCCCGATTTCGACATGGCCTGCCATTCGCTGTCCGCCGTGCGGTGCGAATTGCTCGGATCGCTGATCTTCCTGAACTGCGATCCGCAAGCACAGCCGCTGATCGAGCATATCGGCCCGATGGCCGCGCATCTGGAAGAGCTGCAGCTGGAGACGCTGCGGCTGGTCGACAGCCGTAGCTACGAAGTGGATTGCAACGTCAAGGTGCTGCTTGATGCGTTTCTTGAGGTCTATCACCTGAAATCGATCCACGAGAACACGGTGGACCGTTTCCTCGATCACCGCGCGATGATCATCACGCTCTGGCCCAATGGCCACAGCCGCATGGTAACGCCCAACCGGCGGCCAGACTGGGTCGATCCCGGCACGCGCGGCATGCCCGAAATCCCGACGGTTTCGGAATTCACCGCCAAGAACAACATAAGCTATAATATCTATCCCAACTTCATCATGCCGCCTGCCCCCACCGGCATTCCGCTGCTGCAGTTCTGGCCGCTGGGCACGCGACGCACGCGCGTGGTGTCCAGCTGGGTCGCGCCCGATCACGATCCGGCCAATCCCAACCCGCTGTGGGAGGTGCGCATCAAGAACTGGGAGCGCATCCTGTACGAAGACCTGCAATTTGCCCCGCAGATTCAGGAATCGGTCGAAGGTCCGGGCTTTCAGGGCATGTCGCTGAATTATCAGGAGCGGCGCATCTATAACTGGCATGAGGAGCTGGACCGCCGCATTGGCATCGACAACGTACCAGAAGCGGCACGGGTCACGCCGGTGCTGGCCCCGTATATCAAGCAGGTGTGACGCGTGGCAACGCTTAAGGGCAAGGTAGCCGTTGTCATCGGCGCGGCGAACCATGGCAACATGGCGCAAGTCATCGCGCGCAAGCTGGCGGCTGAGGGCGCGAAAGTTGTGGTGGCGGGCCGCGCCCCCGAAGCGCTGGAGGCGCTGGCGCAGGACATCGGCGGGCTGGCCGTAAGCCAGTGCGACATATCGAACGAGGCCGATCTGGCGCGGCTGGCCAGCAGCGCGGTGGAGCATTTCGGCGGACTGGACATTGCCGTCAACGCCACCGGCTGGGGTCTGCTGAAGTCCTTCCTTGACACCACGCGCGAAGACATTGACCGCATGGTATCGCTGCAATTGACCGGGGCGATGCTGTTTTATCAGGCGATGCTGCGGGTGATGCGCAATGGCGGATCGCTGGTGCAGATTTCATCGGCCACGGCATCGATCATGCTGGAAGACCACGCGATCTACATGGGCACCAAGGCCGGGGCCGATCATATCATCCGCTGCGTTGCCAATGAGTTCGGCAAGCGCGGCATCCGTGCCAATTCGGTCGCGCCCGGCTTCACCGCCACGCCGATGACTGGCAAGGCCAGCCAGACGCCGGGCCTGATCGAGGCCTTTGCCGCCGAATATCCGCTGGGCCGTGTGGGCACGAGCGAGGATGTAGCCGAGGCGGTGGCGTGGCTGTGCAACGATGCCTGCTTCATGACCGGACAAGTGCTGCAAGTGAACGGCGGGCTGACGCTGCGCCGCAATCCTACCAACGCCGAAATCGGCGCATCGGTGCGCGCCGCGCGCAAGGCGGCGGCGCAAGCGTGACCAACCCCTTCCCCGACGATCCCGATCTGGAACGCACCGCGATCTTCGATTTCGAACACGGCGGGCCGGACAGGTTTCGCACCCAGCCTTTGCCCAGCGGGCTGCTGCGGCTTTACGGTGGGATGATCGTGGCGCAGGCACTGGCGGCGATGCGCGCCACGGTGCCGGGCGACAAGGACGCCCATGCGCTGCACCTGTTCTACCAGCGCGCCGGGCTGATCGACCGCCCGCTGGACTTTGCAGTTGAGCGCGATACCGACGGGCGCAGCTTTGCCCAGCGGCGCGTGGCTGTGACGCAGGATGGCGTGCCGATTGCCCATGCCATGGCATCGTTTCAGGTGGCCGAAGACGGCGCGGTGCATCAGGAGGCGATGCCCGCCGTGGCCGGGCCGGAAGGGCTTGAGCCGCTGCCCGAAATCCTTGCGCGCGCGCTGGACGATGTGCCCGCGCGCCACCGCCCATTCTGGTGCCGCCGCCAGCAGTTTGAATGGCGGCCGGTGGAACACTTTCCGATCCGCAACGCCACGCCGCGACCAGCGCAGCGGCACTTCTGGATGCGCGCCAATGCCACAGTCGATGCGCCGCTGCAGGTCCATCAGCGCCTGCTCGCCTATGCCAGCGACACGCACATCATGCAGACCGGCCTGCGCCCGCTGGGCATTTCATGGACCGACGATCATTTGCAGACCTCCAGCCTGGATCACGCGATCTGGTTTCACAACCCGTTCCGCGTGGATGAATGGCTGCTCTACGCGCTCGATAGCCCGGTGGCATCGGGTGCGCGAGTGATGGGCACCGGCAAGGTCTTCCGGCAAGATGGCACGCTGGTGGCAACCGTGGCACAGCAGGGATTGGCGCGCATGCTGGACGAGCCGCGCGAGGGGAAAATCTGATGAGCCATACCGAACTTTCCCCGCTGGGCACGCCGTGGCTGTGCTTCGAAGACCTGACCGTTGGGATGAAGCGCCAGTCCGCAACGCGCACAGTGACCGAGGCGGAAATTGTGGAATTTGCCCGCGCCTATGATCCGCAGTGGTTCCACACCGATCCACAAGCCGCGCGCGCATCGGTGTTCGGGCAGGTGGTGGCCAGCGGCATTCACGTGCTGGCGATCTGGCGGCAGCTGGATCACTCGATCAACAGCGACATCGATTTCGTCTGCGGCGTGGGGTGGGAACATCTGCGCCTGAAACGCGCGGTGCGCGCGGGCGATACGATATACGTCACCAGCGAGATTATCGGCCTTGAACCATCCCGCAGCGGCAAGCCGCGCGGCACGGCGGTGACCCGCTATGCCGTGCTGCTGGACGATGGCACGCAATGCGTGACGTTCGAGAGCATCAACCTCGTCTACACGCGCGAAGGGCGCAGCAGGGATTCCGCCAGCGCATCAGCATCGGCATAGGCGCGCTGCATCGCGGCCTCGACGTCCTCTGGCGCACCATAAGTGGGTCGAACCTGCACTTCATGGACATCGGTAATGCCGATGAAGCCCAGCCACGCTTTCATGAACGCCGTCTGGAAATCCAGTTCGGCTCCGGGCTGGCCAGGCCGGATATCGAGCGCGCCGGAGCAGACCAGAATTGCGCGCCGCCCGGCGGCAAGGCCGGTGACGCCACTGGCATCGGCGGTGAAAGCAAGGCCGGGCTGGGTCAGCACGTCGATGTACTGCTTCAGCCGCCAGGGCACGCCAAAGTTCCACATCGGCACGCTGAACACGTAAGTATCGAACGACAGGAAATGTTCGACTGTGCGCCCAATGCCTTCCCACGCTTCCACCACTTCGGCACGCACTTCGCGGCCTTCGATCAGGTCATAGCGGCCCTCGATAGTACTGCCATCGAAGGCTGGCAGGGCGGCGCTGGCAAGGTCCAGCGCCTCCACTTGCGCCACGCCCAGCTTCTCGATCAGCCGCCGCGCCACCATGTCTGACCGCGAGCGCGCCCCGCGCGGGCTGCCCATTACGTGAAGCAGGCGCTCCATCTGTCAGCGCCGCTGATCGAAGCGGCGGCCCAGCATGGCACCTGCGATATTGGTCTTCTGGATATCGATGGCCCCGCCAGCGATCCCCCAGCCCCAGCTGTCGCGCAACCGGCGCTCCATCGGAAAGTCCTTGGAATAGCCGTATGCGCCCATCAGCTGCATTGCATCGCCGGTCACCTCGCGCGCGATAGTGTTGGCAAAGCATTTGCCGGTGGAGCTGTGCAGCACAGAAGGCAGGCCATCCTGCGCCAGCGAGGCCGCGCGCCAGATCAGCAGGCGGGCCGCTTCGACCTTCATGTGCATTTCGGCAAGCTTCAACTGCACCGCCTGAAATTCTACGATAGGCTTGCCGAACTGCTTGCGCTCCTGAACATAGGCGCTGACATCTTCCAGCGCGCCCGAGGCCTGGCCCAGTGCCATCGTGGCATTGCCGCAGCGCTCCAGATCGAAGGCTTCCATCAGCTGCTTGAACCCGCCTGCGGGCACGATCACGTTGGCTGCCGGGATTTCGCAATCGTCGAAGTTGAGGTCTGATGAAGGCACGCCGCGAAAGCCCATCAGCTCCTCGTTCGGGCCAAAGCTGAGGCCCGGCGCGTCCTTTTCCACCAGCACCGCGCCAATGCCCTTGGCACCCGGCGCGTCGGACAGGCGGCAATAGACGACATAGGCATCGGCATGCCCGCCACCCGAACACCAGCGCTTGGTCCCGTTAAGGATGATCTTGTCACCGCGCTGTTCGCCGCGCGTTTTGAGGTCAGTCAGTGCGCTGCCGGCATCGGGTTCGGACATCGAAACCGCGACCACCATTTCGCCCGCGCACACTTTGGGCACGACGCGGCGCTTCAGCTCATCAGACCCGAAGTGTTCGATGGCACGGACCGGACCGACCGAGGATTCGAAAATCGGGAACGCCACGGCCGAGGAAATCTTGGCAAATTCCTCCAG
>JBEQBV010000095.1:0-12536 GCA_041639635.1 Novosphingobium sp. | reverse complement strand
TATCGATCACAACAGATTGATTACAGGCCCTCACCGGCTGCCCGAGCACGGCTTTCAAGGCTGGCTTGAGCAACGGGAGTGGTCTTGATCGCAATCAACAGTAACACAAGGCCGATCGGCACCGCTAGTAGCGTAGACAATACGCCCATCGACAAGTTGTCATCGTTAATGGCAGAAACATAACCGGCCATAAAGGGGCCAAGCGCAAGCCCAACCAGCGTTGTCGCAAGGAAAAATGTCGCTGTTGCTGTGCCACGCATCCTTGGGAGAACCAGCAATTGGCTGGTGGCAGCTGCACCGCCCAAGGCGCTACTCGACATGATCTGAGCCATAAACGAATATAGGATAAAAGCCGTGAACGACTCTGTCGTGTAAGCTCCGATCATTGGGAGGATAGGAGCGAGCAGCCCAAACAGCGTCACGTAAAGCCGGCCAGCAGGGCCACGCTCAAAGAGCTTGTCAGCAATCCTTCCGCCCAGAATGACACCCAGAAATCCGCCTAGTGCTCCAGTTGCACCGATAGTCAGGCCAAGGTCAGACTTGGCGATACCAAACATGCGTTCCGCATAAGGCGCCCCCCAATAGGACGAGGCATAAGACATGAATGCCACCATGCCATAGCCCAGCGTCGTGCACAGGAATGCTGGGGTTCCCCAAATCAGACGAAACGTTGGGAGATCGCGTGCCTTCAGGGCAGTTGCCCAACTGAATACGGCATAAGCTCCAACACCGACAAATATCCACTGCTGGACAGTTGAGCGTCCGAGAACTTCGGCGAGGATCAAAACCCCCGCTACTACGCCCCCGGCAAAGGCCAAATTCGTAGCAAGTGCCCGTCCTCCACGCCCGGCTGCTCCTATCAGCGTCAATGGGGGGATCACGTTCAGCAGTTCGGCGGCGAAGCTTTTGAATGGCTGATCTGATCCATGGGTTGCGAGCCCGTCGATGCCGCCGCGCACAGGTTCGCGAATCGTGAACACCCACAGGGCAAGAAGCATTCCAGGCAATCCGACCGCCATGAACGCAGCCTGCCACCCCACAAGGCCCATTGGACCACCGCGTGGATAAGCGGTATTCCATGTCTCAAGAATCAGACCTCCGATAAACAAGGAGAGGCCGCCGCCGAGGAAGAGGCCTGACGAGTAGATCGCTAGTGCGGTTGCACGCAAGCGCTGTGGAAAATAGTCGGAGATCAGAGAATAGGCTGCAGGGCTTGCCGTTGCCTCGCCTATGCCCACACCAATTCGGGCTCCTGTCAGTTGCATGCCCGAACGGGAGAAACCCGACACAGCCGTCATAACGGACCACATGGCGAGGCCTACTCCCATCAACCGCACACGATGCCAGTTGTCCGCCAAGCGCCCTAATGGGATGCCAAACAGCGAATAGAATACCGCAAACGCAGTTCCGTACAGGAAGCCGAGGTCTGCATCGGTGAGAGACAGATCACGCTTAATGTCATTGGCCAGGATCGACAGGATCTGCCGATCGACGAAATTCAGAATGTAGACCAGCACCAGAATGAACAGCACGTACCAGCTGTAGGCCGTTGCTTCTTTCTGGATGAACGCACTTGGTTCGCCGCTAGTTGCCGCTGTATCGCGTGCCGTCATGCAATCCTGCCTCTTCAAACCCCGCGCGCCGCAGACGACAACTGTCGCAAAGGCCACAGGCTCTTCCATCCGGATCAGGATCGTAGCAGGACCAGCTTTGCCCTGCTTCAAGCCCAAGTCGCGCTGCTTCTTGCGCGATTTCTGATTTTCTTAAATGCTGCAACGGCGCATGGATCGTGACCGTGCCACCTTCACTGCCAAACCGTGTCGCCACCCGGGCAAGGCTCTGAAATCCATCGACGAATTCTGGCCGACAGTCCGGATACCCTGAGTAGTCGAGTGCATTGACCCCGATAAACAAGTCCTTTGATCCAGCCGCCTCTGCCCATGCAAGGGCAAGAGAAAGAAAAACGAGATTCCGCGCTGGGACATAAGTGACCGGGATGTCATCGCCCAAACCATCTTTCGGCACATCGATATCATCGGTCAGCGCCGATCCACCAAACTGGCGCAGATCTAGCGGGAGGATCACGTGCCTTTCAACCTTGAGGCTGCTCACAATGGCGCGCGCTGCATCCAGTTCGATCCGGTGGCGCTGATTATAGTCGATTGTTAGGGCAAGAACACGAAAGCCCTGCTCTTGAGCCAATGCGGCACAGACCATTGAATCGAGCCCACCGGAAAGCAGAACTACGGCAAGCGGTGCTTTTGCATCAACAACACGATCACTCATCGTCCATGGGCTAGCCGCGCCATCGCAGCGATGCAATGGTCTCGCATGCAACTTTCCATCGTGACGCTCCAGGAGCTTGCGCAACGCGACCCGGGCTGTGGATCAGCGCTTTATGGAAATAGCCGGTCAGCGCGAACAGGCACCAATCCGGCGTGCTTCAGCCACGAAGTTGAACGGCAGGCCCTTGTCGATCCCTTGCGTTTCAAGCTGGGCTAGCCGCGAATTTTCAAAGCGAACGCGAGTATGGCCATAGCCATTGGCGGGGCACGTGTAATGAACGGTCACCATCGCTGCCGTATCATCCACGACGAGGCGTCGACAAGCTTCGCGCCGATGGCGAATCTGGATCAGCTTGCGGCCATTATCGACACAGATCTGGACCGTATCGGCACTGTCGCGGGCACGCACCTCCCACAGGCCAGGTTCGAGGCGATCAAGCATGGCGAGTGCCGGGCCTTGTGCCATGCCGCAGCTCGCCATGAAGCCCAAAATCGAGGCCACCAAGCAAGCAAATCCTTGCGCGAGAGGATGACGAAATCGGCTACGGCTTTGCATGATCCTGATTTACACCCTTGAGCGCTGCACCCCTGTGCGAACGATCATTGTGGCTGCATTGTATCATTACAGTGACCGAGTTTGAACGCCACAAGCATTGGCCAATGTATGAAATGTATTGTTACCTTTGCCTCAGATCGGGCAAATCAGGGCAGATCGATAGGAAAAGTGCGCGAACAAAACGCACAATCGACCTGTATCAAACCGCTTTCGTCCTTCATTTCGGCAAGCTCCGTTGCACCGAATCTTGAGAGGACTTCACGATAGTATTCGGCGGTGCAGCGACATCCCCGGCTGAGCAACTGGCCGGTCTCCACCCTGATCTCTCGCTCGTCATGAAACAGCCGCCAGACCACCCTTTCAAGATCCAGCGTAGGGTCAATCAGTTCATCCGACTTCACCGAGCCTCCCAGAATGGCAACATGTTCCCATTCGGGATGATCGAGCTGAACGTGAAGCCGCTCTCGTCCCTCTTCGCCTTCTGGCAAGTGCTGCAGTAGCAGTCCGCCGGCAATGCACCCGGACGAAGTGTTGTGGACAGCAACACGAATCAGCGTCGGCACCTGTTCGGACTGAAAGAAATAGCTCTGGCAAGCCTCTGTCAGCGAGGTTCCTTCCAGCGGCACAACACCTTGATAACGCTGCCCCGTGGCCGCCAGATCGAAGGTAATCGCCAGATAGCCATCACCAAAGAGGGCGAACAACGAAGGTGCAGGTCCCAACTCGTCCAGACGGGCACGATCATGCCGTATGTGGCCGCGCAGCTCGCCATTACGATAGTCACAAACGAGCAAGTCGATGACGCCGTCTTGCGTCTGCGCCTGAATGGTGAGCTGGCCTTCCTGATCTTTCAGCAACGCACCCAACAGCGCCGTAACCGCTAGGGCTTCAGCCAAAAGCTGGCGGATCGGGGCCGGATAGGCATGTGCCGAAAGCACAGTGTCCAACACGGGCCCAAGCCGCACGGCGCGGCCTCGCGCATTGCGGTCTGGCAGCGTAAAGTGCAGCACACGGTCAAAGCCAGTCGAATTCTGAACCTGTTCGGTCACAGTCTTGCCATCCTTTAAAGCTGCCCGAAAACCCAGCGCAGGACTGATTTCTGGGCATGGATGCGGTTTTCCGCCTCGTCCCACACCACAGAACGCGGGCCATCAATCACCGCATCGGTAACCTCTTCTCCGCGGTGGGCAGGCAGGCAGTGCAGGAAAAGCGCGTCGGCCTTGGCTTGCGCCATCAGCGCATCGTTGACCTGATATGGCTCCATCGCAGCCAATTTGGCTTCGGCATGTGCCTGGCCCATCGAAATCCAGGTGTCGGTCACTACGACATCGGCTCCACGAACCGCCTCGGCTGGATCACGCACCACGCGCACGTTTGCGCCGCCCGCTTGCGCAGCTGCGATAAATGCAGCGTCGCTTTCATAGCCCTCTGGCACGCTGATCCGCACGTTGAACTTCATCAACCCGGCAGCCTCGACAATCGAGTTCAGCACATTGTTTCCATCGCCCATCCAAGCCACTTCCAGACCCGGGAGCGCCTTGCCATGCTCGATGACCGTCAAGAGATCGGCCATTATCTGGCATGGGTGCGAGAGATCGGTGAGCCCGTTGATCACCGGCACGGTCGCATATCGCGCCAGCTGCTCGACCTTGGCGTGATCATCTGTCCGCAGCATGATCGCATCAGCCATGCGGCTCAGCACGCGGGCGGTATCGGCGATCGTCTCTCCCCGACCCAACTGCGTCGTCCCAGCATCAAGCGTAAGCGCCGATCCGCCCAGTTGGCGCATCGCCACATCGAACGACACGCGCGTGCGGGTCGAGTTCTTTTCGAACACCATGGCCAGCACATGGCCCGCGAGCGGTGCATCGGCGTCAGCCTTGCCCCTGGGAAAACCGGCCCGCGCCGCCTTCCGATCGATAGCATCGCCCAGCATGGCGGCAATCGCATCGCCGCCTGCATCGCCAAGATTCAGAAAATGCTGGGTCATGCCGAAACCGCCTCAGGTTGATAGCTGGCAGCCGCAGCCGACAGGCGCTCCATGAACTCATCTATATGGCTGTCGTCGATCACAAGCGGCGGAATTACGCGGATGGTATTATCTCCCGCACTCACTGTCAGCAGGTGATGATGATCGCGCATGTGGGCCACGAATGGCCGCGGCTCGACGTTCATCATCAGGCCCAGCATCAGGCCGCGCCCGCGCACACCTTTGAACAGATCGGGGTAATTGCCGATGAACTGTTCGATCCGGCCGCGCAGCCGTTCGCCCTTGGCGCGCACATCGCCCAAAAAGGCCTCGTTCGCCACCACATCTAGGACAGCCTCACCCGCCGCCATCGCAAAGGGATTGCCGCCATATGTGCTACCGTGCGTGCCCGCTACCATGCCGCGCGCCGCCTTTTCTGTGGCAAGGCAGGCACCCATCGGGAAACCGCCACCAATGCCCTTTGCGGTCGCCATGATATCGGGCTCCACGCCATATTGTTCATAGGCATAGAGCGTTCCGGTGCGCGCTACGCCGCACTGCACTTCATCGAAGATCAGCATCAGGTCATGCTCGTCGCACAGTGTGCGCAGGCCCTCGATGAATTCGTCCGATGCATCGCGGATGCCGCCTTCGCCCTGGATCGGCTCCACCAGAAAGCCACCCGTGTTCGGCCCCATCGCGGCTTTTGCGCCTTCCAGATCGTCGAAGTCGACATACTTGAAGCCTTCCAGCAACGGCAAGAAGCCCTTGTGCATCTTCTCCTGATTGGAAGCGCTGATCGTGGCCATTGTTCGGCCGTGGAATGCGTTCTTGAAGGTGATCAGTTCATACTTGTGGTCATTGCCCACCGCCGAATGATAGGCGCGCGCCGTCTTTATCGCGCACTCCACCGCCTCGGCCCCCGAATTGGTAAAGAACACCGTATCGGCAAAAGTCAGATCCACCAAACGCTGCGCCAGATGCTCTCCCTGTGGGCTGCCATAGAGGTTCGACACATGCATCAGCGTCGCCGCCTGCTTCTGCAGCGCGCTGATAAGATGCTCGTTCGAATGGCCCAGCAGGTTCACGGCAATGCCGCTGGCAAAGTCCAGATAGCGCGTGCCATCCTCGGAAATCAGGTGGCAATGTTCGCCTCGCACCGGACGCACGCCGCACCGGGGGTATACGGGCATCAGCGGGGTGATCGACATAGTGCTCTCCTGTTCAGTCACGACAAGTCCGGATGACGGGAAAATAGGGTGTTGTCCGTCTGGGAATAAGTCCGGGTGGGAAAAATGGGAAACGCAAACGACAAATGGCGGCCCCAAAAGGACCGCCATCTGTGCGCGTATGTGTTTGCAGGTTGCCGGTTAGATCACCGGAAACGATGCAATCGGGATCAACCCTGAATCGGCACCAGGTTGACCGCCGAGTGCTTGCCTCGTCGATCGACTTCAAGGTCGAATTCAAGCTTGTCGCCTTCGTTCAGTTCCCGCAGGCCCGAACGTTCAACAGCGCTGATGTGCACGAAAGCGTCGGGCTGGCCGTCATCGCGCGTGATGAAGCCGAAGCCTTTCATCGCGTTGAAGAACTTGACCGTGCCCGTGGCGCGCTCACCCGTCAGCTCGCGCTGTGGTGCAGCAGGCTTTGCAGCAACCGGGATGACATCGCCAACAACCTGCAGATCGGCAGCCGAAATCTTCCCGCCGCGATCAACGAGGTTGAATTCCAGCGTCTGACCTTCAGCGAGACCTTCCAAGCCTGCACGCTCCACAGCGCTGATGTGGACGAACACGTCCTCGCCCCCATCTTCGCGCGAAATGAAGCCGAAGCCCTTCTGGCCATTGAAAAACTTTACGACACCCTTACCAGTGCCAACGACTTGGGCTGGCATACCGCCGCCACCACCACCGCCGCGCGGGCCACCAAAGCCACCGCCGCCGGAGCGTCCGCCACCGAAGCCGCCGCCACCACCGCCGCCGAAGCCGCCGCGGTCACCACCGCCAAAGCCGCCACCGCCGCCGTAGCCGCCGCCGCGATTGCCGCCACCGAAGCCGCCGCGATCACCGCCGCCAAAGCCGCCACGGTCACCAAAACCGCCGCCGCCAAAACCGCCGCCACCGCCGCCGTAGGGATCAAAGCCGCCCTCGTCGCCAAAACCGTCGCGCTTGTCTCTGCCGCGACCGCGCCGCCCTCTGTCAAAACCCATAGAAATCAATAGACCTTCAATCCGCCCCAACCTTCACGGCACCGCAAGCCGGACGCGGGAGCCGACGGTGCGACGAGGGAATCAATGGGAAGCCTTACCGGCAAACACCCTTCCTCAGCACTTAAGACTATAAAGCAAAAATGCAGGACCGCTAACGGAATCGTCAAAAGCCGCACATTTCGTCCCAAAAACTGTGGCTTTCATGCCAATTCCCGCGCTGCACCGATATGTGTGGCACAACCGTTCGCGCAAGCCTTGCTCCGCGCTGGCGCTTTGGGCACTAACAGCGCGGTTAGGTCCGGCCAAGAATCGGATCAAAGCCAAGGATGCAAGCGATGTTCCGCAAGATCGATGACAAGACCTATGCCAGCCCCCAGATCGGCGTTGCGGAAGTGGCCTATGCCAAGGCGCTGGGTATTGGCATGATCATCAATAACCGCCCTGAAAATGAATCCGACGATCAGACGCCGGGCGCTGAAATCGAAGCTGCCGCGCAAGCCGCCAGCATCGCCTACGTTGCCATCCCGGTCAGCCACGCGGGCTTTTCGATGCCGCAAGTCGAAGCGATGCAGCAGGCCTTGGCGCAGGCAGGCGATACGCCGGTCCTTGCCTATTGCCGGTCTGGCACGCGCTCCACGCTGCTCTGGGCCTTGGCGCAAGCCCGGTCTGGCATGACCCCCGATGACATCGCCGCAAAGGCTGCGGACGCCGGATACGATATTAGCCCGATCCGCGCGACGGTGGACATGCTGGCAGCGCAGGCAGGTTGACCGCCACTACGATGACTGTGCCGACTATTGATGCCATGCTGGCAATGCCGGGCGTGACCATGGCGCTGCAGACGCTGACCTCGCTGGCGGCGATCCTCATCGTGGTCTGGCTCACCCGGCGGCTACGGCTGGGCGGCGATCCGCGCATCCAGTCTGAAGAGCAGGCCCGCCAACTTGCTGAAGAGGCCATCTGCGGCTTCGATCCGCAAGCCGTGGCAATTGACCGCGCAGGCATTGGCGCACTGGCCCGCGATGCCATGGGCCGCGTGCTGATCATCCGCCAGCACGGCAGCCACTTTGCCGCCCGCCTGCTGACCAGCCACGCGAATGTGCGGCTGGACGAACGCTTTCTGACGCTGGCGACCGATGACCGCCGCTTCGGCACGATCACGCTCGATCTGGGCGATCAGGCTGCTGTCTGGGCCGCAAGTCTTCGGCGGCTGGGGGCATCGACACAATGAAGCCCTTCGATGTGGTCGCTTATGCCGTGCCGGTCTTTGTGCTGCTGGTCATCGCCGAGATGATCTGGGCCGCTCGCCGCGCGCCGGAAAAGTATGAGCCGCGCGATACCCTCACCAGCCTTGCGCTGGGCCTTGGCAGCACCGTGGCTGGCGCGCTGACCGCAGGCGTCGTGCTCGCCGCCGCGATGTGGCTTTACGATCATCGCGTGATGACCGTGCCCAATGTGTGGTGGGCGTGGATCGCCTGCTTCGTGCTCGATGACTTCAACTACTATTGGGCACACCGCACCGGCCACCGCGTGCGCTGGTTCTGGGCGAGCCATGTCAACCATCACACCAGCCAGCACTACAATCTGTCGACGGCGCTGCGGCAGACATGGACCGGCTTCTTCGCGCTGTCGTTCATCTTCCGCATCTGGCCCGCCTTCATCGGCTTCCACCCGGCGATGCTGATCACCGTGGGCGGCGCAAACCTTGTCTACCAGTTCTGGATTCACACCGAAGCGGTCGGCCGCATGCCGCGCTGGTTCGAGGCCGTGTTCAACACCCCGTCCCACCACCGCGTCCACCACGCCACGAACCCGCTCTACCTCGACCGCAACTATGCCGGCGCCCTGATCCTATGGGACCGCCTGTTCGGCACCTTCCAGCGCGAGCGCGACGACCTGCCCATCCGCTACGGCATCATCAAGCAACTCGGCAGCTTCGATCTGCTCCACGCCGTCTTCCACGAATGGCGCGGGATGCTGGCCGATGTCTGGCACGCGCCGTGGCGGCACAAACTGTCCTACCTGCTGCGGCCTCCGGGCTGGAGCCACGATGGTTCGCGCGAGGGTTCGGACGCGATCCGGGCGCGGTGGCTGGAGCGGCGGGGTGAGGTTGGCTAAGTCGCCTTTGTTTTCACAAGCCCCTGTTCTGGAAGCGAGGCCGTTGCAGTCATTCATGGATCGACCTATCCGAACCACATGCATGAGTTTGATCCAGCACCACCGACAGCTGCCCAACGCTTTATAGCTGGGGTTGTAGTCGTAGCAGTGTTGATACCGGCGCTTAGCCTCTGGCGAGGCTGGGACTTGTTCAAAGGTTACGAACAGCAGATCTTAGGAGCCGCCACACTGTTAGGGCTAATTTGGTACGTCCGATTTGCACCGCAAATCCGCAAGAACAACGGTAACGACAGCCAACCACCCAAATAGCCGCCATACCAGCAATCCGTCGAATTCCCCAAAACACGCCGTCACCCCGGGCTTGACCCGGGGTGACGCTTTCCTTTGGGACTGCGGTGAGGCTCCCGTTTTCCATCAGGCCGTTCCACCAAACGCAAGGTTGCAAGGGAAGCCAGGCCCCGTGTCAAGCACGGGGCGACGATTGGTTTGTTCAGGGAGTTGTTCGCCTCACTCCCAAAACCCTACCGCACCCGCAACCCATCCCCCAACAAATCCGCCGCTACCTCGGCAATCTCCTCCACCGGCCGCGCATCGTCCCACACGCCGAAGCGCAGGCCCAAGAACACGTTCATGCCCATGATCGCCCAAGCGCGCACGTCCTGCTGCCCGTCGCGCAGCACCCCTGCCTGAACCCCCTCGGCCAGACGCGCGGCGATGCGGGTGGCGGTGCCTTCGTAATGCGCACGGTAGCTGGCCGGGTCGGCGAATTCGGCCTCGTCGATGATCCGGTAGATTTCCTTGTGCTCGCGCGCAAAGTGCAGGAACCCTGCCAGCGCCTCACGCTCACGCTGCAGCCCTGTCGCCCCCTCGCTCACCGCCGCCGCTGCCGTGGTCGCCACGCGGGCTGACATATCGCGCACCAGCGCCGTGAAGATCGCGTCTTTCGAATCGAAGTAGGTGTAGAAACTGCCCAGCGCCGTCCCTGCCCGCCGCGTGATCCCGCTGACCGACGCTTCGTGAAAGCCGCGCTCGCCAAATTCCGCCGCCGCTGCATCGAGCAAGCGGCGCAGCGTTTCGCGTCCGCGCGCGGTGCGTGGCACTTTGCCCGGACTGGCAGCGCTCATTTCCGCCATCAACCTCTCCTCCAGCAACCGCCGTCCCCACTGGCCTGTTGCCATTTCGCCACGATTCGTAGCGACGAAAGTCGATCATCACAACGAGAAGTTGAAAGGTGGTTCAACTTTCAATAATAGAACCCTCATGCGGTCGAAGCAGTCCGCGAGAGGGAGCCTGAACCATGACCCAAATTTCCACGCGCGCCGCCCTGGCCGCAACCGCAGCGATGTTTGCGCTGCCCGCCGTCCCCGCCTTCGCGCAGGAAACCCCCGCCGCCGTTGAAGACGGGAGCGATGCCGCCAGTGGCGAAATCCTCGTCATCGCCCGCCGCCGTGAAGAGCGCCTACTGGACGTGCCCATCGCCATCTCGGTCGTCAGCACCGAAACGCTCGAAAAGCTGGGTGGCCGCGATCTTTCAGCCGTTCAGGGCGCCATCCCCAACGTCAACATCGTGCAGGGCCGCGGCTCTGCCAGCAGCGCCAACTTCTACATCCGCGGCATCGGCCAGCCCGATGCGCTGCAGACCTTCGATCCCGCCGTCGGCGTCTATGTCGATGGCGTCTACCTCAGCCGCATTCAGGGCGCGCTGCTCAACCTGTTCGATGTCCAGCGCGTTGAAGTGCTGCGCGGCCCGCAGGGCACGCTTTATGGCAAGAACACCATCGGCGGCGCGGTCAACGTCGTGTCGAAAAAGCCGGACCTGAACACCCTGCGGGGTGAAGCGTCGATCGGCTATGGCAAGTTCGAGGAAGTGACCGCCAAGGGCTATGTCTCGGCCCCGCTGGTCACAGACAAAGTCGCGCTGTCGGTAGCTGGCGTCTATGATGATCGTGAAGGCATCGTCACCGATCCGCGCACCGGACGCCGTTACAATGATCGCAACAACCTTGCAGGCCGCGCCACGCTGCGCGCGCAGGCTACTGACACGGTCGAAGTGCTGATCTCGGGCGATTACACCCGCCAGCGCAACGCCGCCACGTTGGGCTATCTCACCGCCCCATTGGTGCGCACCGATTTCGGCCTTGGTGCAGTCACGCTCGCGCCTGCCAATCCCTATGGCCCCTACGATTTCCGCGCCTCCACCAGCCTTGGCCGTGATCAGGGCCAGAAGCTCGATCACTGGGGCGTTTCGGGCACGATCAACGTCGACTTGACCGACAATGTCCAGCTGACCTCGATCACCGCCTATCGCAAGCTGAAGACCGATTTCTTCATCGATATCGATGCCACGCAGTTCGAAGTGGGCGATGTCTTCGTCGGCACACGCCAGAACCAGTTCAGCCAGGAACTGCAGCTGAAATACGATGCCGATCAGCTCAAGGGCGTGTTCGGCGTCTATTACCTCAATGAAAACGTCAGCTCGCGGCAGGAAGCCTATGCCGACGATCTGTTCGGCTTCTTTGGCGGCCCGATCACCTTCCTGCGCACGATTGACGACAAGCAGGTGACCAAAAGCTACGCCGCCTTCGGCCAGCTGACCTATGATTTCACCGAACAGTTCTCGATAACGGCAGGCCTGCGCTACACGCGTGAGACCAAGACCTACAACCGCTGCACCACCACCGCCTCCACATTGGGCGCGCTCAACGGGTTGCGCTATTGCTTCCCCGACAACCTGCCCGCCCCCTTCACCGGCGATGATGACGTGACATACGATGCGTGGACCCCGATGGTCAGCCTGTCGTACAAGCCGACCGAAGGCACCCTGCTCTATGCCTCGGCCAGCCGTGGCTTCAAGGCGGGCGGCTTCAACGGCCGCGTCAATTCCAACGGCGATATCTCGGTTACGGTAAACGGCGTCACCACCGTCACCCCCAGCTTCGATCCCGAAACCGTCTGGACTTATGAAGCAGGCGCCAAGGGCAGCTTCCTTGATGGCAAGGTCAATCTTTCGGCCGCTGCGTTCTATTCGGATTACAACAACTTCCAGGCACGCGTCGGCAATGGCACCAATGTCGGCCTTGGCGGAGCCTTCCCCGTGCTCAATGCGGGCAAGCTGCGCATTCAGGGCTTCGAATTCGACATGACGGTGCGCCCGGCAACCCCGGTCACGCTGTTCGCCTCGGTCGGATACCTCGATGCAGACTACAAGCGGTTTGACGATCCGCGCCGCCTCCCGCCCGCAGGCGGTGCTGCGTTCAGCTGCAACCCCACCGGCAACGCGATCACCTGCCGCCCCGCCTTCGCCCCGCCGCTCACCCTGCGCGTCGGCGGTGAATACCGCATCCCGCTGGGCGAGGCTTCGCTAACGCTCGGCGGCGATGCCCGCTTTGTCGACAAGCA
>JBEQBV010000094.1:0-12645 GCA_041639635.1 Novosphingobium sp. | reverse complement strand
ACGACTGGCGGCAAAACCGTGATAGCCGCACATTGCCATCCCTATGGTGAATGGTTCCGCTGGTTCGGGTTAGAGCGAGCCTGAAACGCTCCTTAGGCTGATTGCGCGCAATCTGGGATTATCCGCCCGGTGCAGGGCAATGGTTACCCTTGGTTGCACTTGGCCAGCAATGTATCGGTCAGGACATCAAGCGCAAGCCCGCTTTCAGCCGCTCCTGCTGCCAGTGCCGCCGAAGGGGCTTCGCCCACGGTTGCGGTGGACGGGTCCTGTACCAGCGTTTCGCACCCGGCATCACGCATCAGCTTCAGCCCGCGCGCGCCATCACTGCCGGTGCCGGAAAGCACTGCGCCAACTGCGGGGACCGCAGCGCGCGCCAGAGTACCGAACAGCAAGGTGGCCGAAGGACGCGCGCCTTCGACCGGATCACGCTCGATCAGCCGCAGGCGATGCGGATCGCCTGCTTCGAAGCAGACATGTCGGTCCGGATCATAGGCAATGTGAATAGTGCCCTGCACCAGCGTTGCGCCGTCCTTTGCCGCCACGACCTTGCATTCCAGTTCGCGGTCAAGCTTGGCGATGAAGGATTCCACCAGCGCAGGTTCGGCCTGCAACGCCGCGACCGTGGGCGGGCAGTTGGCAGGATAGGCGGAAAACAGCTCGGTCAGCGCATCAATCCCGCCCATCGAGGCGCTGAGCGCTACGACATGGCCATTCCATGCAAAGGCTGCAACGGTTTCCTTCGGCACAACCTTGCGGCGGCCATCGCGGATGTTGGAGTTGGCAGCGGCCAGCACGATCTTGCCCAGCTTGCCCACGGTCTTGGCAAACTGTTCGGGGGTTGCCTTCAAAGGCTTCGGGAAACATTCAACTGCACCAAGTTCAAAGGCTTTGAGCGAGGTTTCGGCCCCGCTTTGTGTCAAGCTGGAGAGCATGACCACCGGCATTGGGCGCTCTTCCATGATCTCGGCCAGGAATTCGATGCCGCTCATGCCCGGCATTTCGACGTCCAGCGTTAACACGTTGGGCCGCAGCTGCGTGATCTGGTCACGGGCATCGGCGGCATCTCGCGCGGTGCCGACCACGGTGACGCCCTTGGACTGATCCAGAATATCGGAAAACAGCGCGCGCATCGCGGCGGAATCATCGACGACAAGAACGCGGGCATCATGCATGGCTGGATACTCGTTTGGAGAAGCGATCGTCCCGGCAGCCTTAATGGTTAGTCATCAAGCAGGCCCTGCTGTGCCCCTCCGTGTGTTCCCGTAGTGCAGCCTTAGCCCGCTGTTTCCCGGCTTGGGTTAAAAAGCACCGCAAGACACACGCCAAATCGGGCCGAGACGGGGAAATCATGCCAAATTTCCAGCACACGCCGCTTCACTGTGCAGCGGATTGCCGAGCTCGGCCTCGTTTCGCGGTCAGTGCGCTGCGCTTTTGACGGGTGCTGCGCAACACAACAGAACGGGAGCCGCACAAGATGTCTGACGATCTTCGCCAACGCCTCGACTTCTATGGTCTGTCGCAGGAAACGACGGCCTTGCAACGCATGGGCCGCAACGTATCGCGCCATCTTGATGGGGCACTGGCCCGCTTTTACGACAAGATTTCGGCAA
Source organism: Novosphingobium sp. (assembly GCA_041639635.1). GTDB lineage: Bacteria > Pseudomonadota > Alphaproteobacteria > Sphingomonadales > Sphingomonadaceae > Novosphingobium. The sequence continues at coordinate 11,035 of JBEQBV010000094.1, read as the reverse complement.
CCCCCGCCGTCGCCAAGCTCTTTTCCGGGCGCGGCCACATGGATGGGGCCGCCCGCTCGCAGAAGAACCACTGGGTTTCGATGTTCGAGGAAGGGCTGAACGAGAAGTATCTGCAGCGCGCCAATGTGGTGGGCAATGTGCACGCCCGCATCGGGCTGGAGCCACGCTGGTACATCGGCGGATATGGTCTGATTCTGGACGAGATGATCAAGCGCATGGTGGCCCCCGGTCTGTCGGGGCTTTTGCCTTGGAAGCGGCGGCAGGCGCATGAATTGTCGCTGCTGGTACGCGCTTCATTGCTGGACATCGATCTGGCGCTGGCCGCCTATTTCATCAAGGCCGAGGAGCAGACCCGCAATATCGTGCTCGGCCAGATGGGCGAGGCTTTGGCCAAGCTCTCGCAAGGCGATCTCACTGCGCGGATGAGCGGTCTGCCGCCAGCTTTCGTTCCGGCCGAGAACGACTTCAATTCTGCGATGGCAGCCCTGCAGCAGACCATTGAGGGGGTAGTATCCGGCATCCGCTCGATCTCTACGGCATCGGCCGAAATCCGATCTGCTTCAGACGATCTGGCGATGCGCAACGAGCAGCAGGCAGCGAGCCTTGAAGAGACCGTTGCGGCAATGAATCAGGTAACCGCCAGCGTGAAGGACACTGCCGCCAATGCGGGCGAAGTGCGACAGGCGATGGATGGCGCACACCGGCAAGCGAGCGAAGGTGGTCTGGTGGTTAAACAGGCGACTGAAGCAATGGCTGCCATCGAACAGTCCGCTCAGCAGATTTCGCAAATCATCAGCGTGATCGATGGGATTGCCTTCCAGACGAACCTTCTGGCCCTTAACGCTGGCGTTGAAGCTGCACGGGCCGGCGATGCCGGCAAGGGCTTTGCCGTGGTTGCCAATGAAGTGCGTGCACTGGCGCAGCGCAGTGCGGATGCGGCGCGCGACATCAAGAATTTGATCACCACCAGTACCGAACAGGTCGGCAACGGCGTGGAGCTGGTGGGCCAGACCGGCAGCCTGCTGGAGCGGATCGTGGGTAGCGTGGGCGAGATCAACGAACTGGTGCGCGGGATCGCCGATGCCGCCGCAACCCAGGCCGAGAACCTGCAGCAGGTCAATGCAGCCGTGGGCGAAATGGACCGCATGACTCAGCAGAACGCGGCAATGGTCGAGCAGTCCACCGCTGCAGCGCGGGGCATGGCCGATGAGGCAGGTAATGTTTTGCGGCTGGTCGCCCAGTTCGACATTGGCAAACCGGTGTCAATGTCTGGGCCCTCCGGTCAGGCGCTCGTCAGCACCAGAGCAGCTCAGCCGAGCGTCCCACGCCCTGCACCATCGCGCAAGACTGCACCTCTGGTGGTGCAAGGCAATCTCGCGATCAAACCCGATGCTGCGGAAGACTGGAGCGAGTTCTGACTCGCGTGATGGAGACGACGACCATGGCCACAATCATTCTTCCAGCCCGCTGCGACCGTGCTGCCACCACCGCTTTGCTGCCCGAGTTCGTGGCGGCAATGGGCAACGATGATCTGGAGATTGATGCCAGCAAGACCACGCTGGTGGGCTATGCGATGCTGCAATTGCTGGCGAGCGCAAAGAACAGCTTTGCGCGGCTTCGCATCGTCCCATCAGAAGCCCTGCGGGATGCAGCGCGGCTTACGGGACTTGAAATTCACCTGTTTGAAGAGGCCGCGCAATGACCCCCGAGGAAATCCAGCAAATCTTCTTTGTCGAATGCGAAGAATCGCTGGCCGCTGCCGAAGCGGGTCTGGCCGCATGCCGCGATGGCACACAGGACGATGACACCGTCAACAGCGTGTTCCGCGCGGTCCATTCGATCAAGGGTGGAGCGGGCGCTTTCGGCTTTTCAGCCTTGCAGGCCTATACCCACACTTTCGAAACGCTGCTTTCCGACGTCCGCGATGGTAGTGTGCCTTTGACCGATGCGCTGAGCGACCTTCTGCTGCGCGCACTTGACACACTGAGCGACCACGTGACCGCTGCGCAGGAAGGCACACCGGCGCCGGATGATGCAGCTTTGGTGGCCGATCTTACAGCTGCGCAGGCCAATGGCACATTAGCTCAGCCGGCCCCCGCTCCTGCGCAACCTGCGCGTGAAGCACAGCCAGCAATGACCGTGCCGGATGCCGACGAAGAGCCCGGTGACGTTGAAGTCGATCTTGATGCCTTGCTGGATGATCTGATCGGCCCTGCGCCAACAGTAGAGCCCGCCCCCCCGGCTCCCGATTGGCAGCTGCATTTGCATCCGCATGCTGGTGCCATGCGCAACGGGGCTGAACCTATGGCCTTGCTGCGCGAACTGGCAGGCATGGGTGCCCGCTGTGTAACCTGCAATCTTTCGCACCTGCCGGGCTTGGACATGCTTGATTGCGAACAAGGCTATCTGGGCTTTACCTATGCGCTGCCAGCCAGTGTTGCCGAAGCGGACGCGACCGAGATATTCGATTTTGTGCGCGATGATTGGGGCATTGCCATTGGCGATGATGCGGCAAGACCTCCCGTTGAAATCGCAGTCAAGAAGCCGGCGCCGCAAGTCGCGGTAAAGGAAGAAGTTGCACTGATCGCGCCTGTAAGCGTGGAAACGGCTGACACTACCCCGGCAGCGGTTGCAGCAGCCACAGCAGTGCCGGGCGCACCCGCAGCAGGGCAATCGATCCGCATCGATCTGGCCAAGCTGGACCGGCTGATCGATACCGTGGGCGAAATGGTGATCGCGCAGGCGATGCTGGCCCAGCGGCTGGAAGGCGATACGGCCGCCAAGGAAGAGCTACAAATGCTGGAAGGGTTGACGCGCGATATTCAGGAAAGCGCCATGTCGATCCGTGCCCAGCCGATCAGTTCGGTATTCAGCCGGGTGCCGCGCATCCTGCGCGAACTGGCCGTATCTACCGGCAAGCATGTGCGGCTGGAAGTGATTGGCGAGACGACCGAACTCGATAAGACCGTCCTTGAAAGGCTGGGCGAGCCGCTGACGCATCTCATCCGCAATGCCGTAGATCATGGCATTGAAACGGCCGATCAGCGCCTTGCGGCTGGCAAGCCTGCCGAAGGTACGCTGACGCTGTCGGCCGAGCAGCGCTCTGGCCGAATCCTTATCAAGGTGGCCGATGACGGCAAGGGTATTGATCGGGCGCGGGTGCTGGAAAAGGCCATTGCGCAGGGCATCGTTGCGGCGGACAATCAGCTCACGCCTGAAGATATCGATCATCTGATCTTCGCGCCGGGCTTCTCTACCGCGCAAGCAGTTACCAGCGTTTCAGGCCGCGGCGTGGGCATGGATGTGGTGCGCCAGAACGTGAAGAATCTGGGTGGCCGCATCACGATTGAATCCGAAGCCGGCGTGGGCACGACCTTTACTCTGGCGCTGCCGCTGACACTGGCGATTTCGGACGGCATGATCGTCAATGTTGGTGACCAGACGCTGGTCGTGCCGCTGACGCATGTGGTGGAAAGCCTGCGTCCCGGCGCGCAGGAAGTGCAAGGCCTTGGCACGGCTCGCCAGATGCTGAACGTGCGCGGGCGGTTTGTGCCGATCATCCCAGTGGGGCACCATACCGGTTTCACGGGCAAGGTCATGCAGCCCCACGAAGGCGTGTTGATCATCGTCGACACGCAAGTGGCCGGGCAGGCGGCGCTGCTGGTGGATACCATTAGCGACCAACGGCAATTCGTGATCAAGAGCCTTGAGGCCAATTATCGCGCTGTCGAAGGCGTGGCCGGGGCTACCATCCTGGGCGATGGCAGAGTGGCGCTGATCCTTGATGTCGACAGCCTTGTGGGTGGTGCACTGGGGCAGTCCACCACGATCCGTGAGGCGGCATGAATCTGACCGCCGCCTTTGCTGATGGCCGAGTGCCGGGAGTTAGTCCAGACGTCTATTCGGACGCCGATTTCCGGGCGATTTCGGATCTGATCTATGCCGAATCCGGCAATGTCCTGCCAAAGGGTAAGGCACTGCTTGTCTATTCGCGCATCGCCCCGCTGGTGCGCAAAGCTGGCAAGCAGACCTTTGCTGATTTCATCGAACTGATTCGCCATGATCCCGAACAGCGCAAGGGCGCAGTGGATGCGCTGACCACGAATCACACCTTCTTCTTCCGTGAAGGACACCACTTCCGGCATTTTGCCGAGCATGTGCGCCCACATTTGATTCAACAGTTGGAATCGGGAGCGCGTGCACGACTATGGTCGGCCGGTTGCTCCAGTGGGGAAGAAACCTGGTCACTCGTTCTGACCTTGCTGGGTGAGGATCGCGCAGAAGGCCTGCGTCTGCTGAAGCGCGATCTTGTGCTGCTGGCGAGCGATCTGGCCGCGCATGTACTGCGGAAAGCTATCGCGGCGACTTATACTGCATCTGAAATCCGGGATTTGCCGCCGAAGCTGAAAGCCAACTGGCTCAAGCAAACGGGGGACAGCATTGCCGTAAACGAGGAAACGCGCGGCATCGTTCGCTTTCGCGAGCTAAATCTCCTCGGCGATTGGCCGATGCGCCAGCAGTTTGATGTAATCTTCTGCCGCAATGTGATGATCTATTTCGACTCTGAAACCAAGGAGCGCCTGATCGGGCGCTTTGTCGATCAGCTCAAGCCGGGCGGATATCTCTATATCGGTCACAGTGAGCGGGCTTCCGGGCCAGCCATGAAGCAGATCGAATGCGTCGGGCCAACGATATACCGGAAGAAGGCGGCATGACGATACGAGTGCTCATTATCGACGATTCCGCCACCATGCGCGCCATCCTGACCTCGCGGCTGGCCAGCGAGCCTGACATCATGGTCATTGGCGCTGCCGGAAATGCAGCCGAAGGCCGGGCGATGATCAAAGAACTCGATCCTGACGTGGTCACGCTCGACATCGAAATGCCCGGCATGAACGGGCTGGATTTCCTCGAAAAGATCATGACGCTGCGGCCAACGCCGGTCATCATCGTTTCGGGTACCACGCAAAAGGGCAGCGAGATGACCGCCCGCGCGCTCGCACTGGGCGCAGTGGACTGTTATTCAAAAAGCAATCGCGCCGGTGGTCTGCCGCTGGATGACGATGGCAAACTGGCCAGCCTTGTGCGCCATGCGGCAAAGATGGGCTTCACCGGTGGTCTGCCGCAGCCCTCAGCCACGGCGCAGCGGGCGGCTGATACCGTCCCGTTTGATGTGCAGGCGATTGCCATCGGTTCATCCACTGGCGGCGTGGAAGCCTTGCAGATCCTGTTGCAGGACTTCCCGAAGGATTGTCCGCCGACGCTGATCGTGCAGCATGTGAACGCCCGGTTTGCTCCAGCCATAGCCCAAACGCTTGACCGTATCTGCCCGGCCAAAGTGATTATGGCTGATAGCGACATGCGGTTGCAGCGCGGAACCGTCTACTTCGCTCCGGGCGGTGACCGTCATCTGATGGTGCGAGGCAGTGGCCCGGCTTTCACCAAATTGCGGCAGGGCGATCCTGTTTCCGGCCATATCCCCAGTGTGGACGTGCTGTTCCATTCAATGGCCGAGGTCTTTGCTGATCGGGCCGTAGGCATTCTCCTGACCGGCATGGGCAGCGACGGGGCAAAGGGCCTACTAGCTATGGCAGAACAGGGCGCCTTCACAATCGCGCAGGACGAGGCCAGTTGCGCCGTGTTCGGCATGCCGCGCGCGGCTATTGCACTGGGCGCTGCCCGGCTGGTCGCTCCCATCGAACACATCACCCGCCACGCTTTTCGCAAGGCAGCCTGATCACTATGGCATCAACCATCATCCTTCCCGAAAAACCGATCAACCGCATCACGGTGATGCAGGGGCAGGCGCGTGTGAGCGCAGGACCGCAGGTGGAATTCAACACTGTGCTGGGCAGTTGCGTGGCCACCTGTCTTTTTGATCCCGAAGTCGAGACTGGCGGCATGAACCACTTTCTGCTGGCCGAACCACCCAGAAGCCACGGGAAAGTTGCGGTGGACGAACACTACGGCGTCTACCTGATGGAAGTGCTCATCAACGAAATGCTTGCCAATGGTGCGGCCAAGCATCGCATGCGCGCCCATCTTTATGGCGGGGCCAACATGCGTGCCGGCATGGCCCAGATCGGCACCATGAACGCCGATTTCGCCCGCCGGTTTCTTGAGCATGAGCGGATCCCGCTGGTCCGCGAAGATCTTGGCGGAACATCGGCCCGGCGCATCGAATTTCGTCCCGCCCATGGGCAGGTCCGCTGCCGCACGGTGGCCAATGCGATGGTCAAGGAAACCATACCGACCCCGCACGTGCCGAGCGGTGCGGGCGAAGTCGAACTATTCTGAAGAAAGTGAGCCGACCCATGAGCAATGCCTTGCGAATTCTGACAGTCGATGACAGCGCCAGCATGCGCGCGCTGCTGTTGCACGCCCTGAGCAGCCGGGGTTTTGATGTGGTGCAGGCCGATGACGGCCAGGCCGCGTTGCAATGGCTGGTGACCAATGATGTCGATGTCATCATCACCGATATCAACATGCCCCGGCTCGATGGCTTTGGCCTGATCGAACGCCTTCGTTCGGGTGAGCGCCACTGCGACCGGCCTATCCTGGTGCTGTCCACCGAAAGTTCGGACGAGAAAAAGGCCCGCGCCCGCGCAGCAGGGGCCACCGGCTGGATCGTCAAACCGTTTGATGCCGATAAACTCGTCGCCGCCGTGCGCCGGGTCGCTCACTGATCGCCTGAGAGGATATGACAATGAAAGTGGAACTGATCGCTTTCGAAGCTGGTGGACAGCTGTTCGGGCTCGACATCATGGCCGTGCGGGAAATCCGCGCGTGGACCCCAGTCACGCCCCTGCCGCAAGTGCCGCATTACGTAGCCGGTGTGGTCAATCTGCGTGGTGCGGTGCTGCCGGTGATCGATCTGGCCGCCAGGCTTGGCTGGCCACCCACCGAAACCACGCCGCGCCATGCGATCATCGTCATTCAGCTTGGCGCGCAGACCGTGGGCCTTATCGTCGATTCCGTCAGTGATATCGTGGCACTGCCCGCTGATGCATTGCAGCCTCCGCCCAGCACTGGGCAGGACGATGTCGTGCAGTTCTTGCAAGGACTGGCCGCGCTGAGCGATCGGATGGTCATGGTGCTTGACCTGTCGCGACTGGAAGCAACCGAAACGATGGCGAAAGCTGCGTGAGCGCGCCCATGATCCCAATCGATCTGGCACGTGTTGCAGAAGTGCTGGATCTGCTTGGTGAAGAGGTTGAAGCCCTGGGGCGTCAACTGTGCGCCGACCCTGGATTGGTCGCTGCCTACATGACCGAATTGCAGGCCATCGACAGGATTGCCCAGCATCAGCATGCGCTGGCCTCGCTGCTGCGGGCAGATTGCATGACCAGCGCGGTGAATTCGTTGGGACTCGAAGACTTGGTGGATCGTCTCCGGGCTCATTGTTGAATCCTTCGGACCACGGCAAATGGCCGTGTTGTTAGCTTAACCTGTTGCTTGAGACGCGCAGACCCAAGTGAGTCTGCTTCCCGTGTTTTCACGCATATCTTTAAGACGTGCCAGGACGGCTCTCAGGAGTTTGAACTCCCCGCCGTGACGATCAACCGTCACGTGTTTGAGGCGAAGGCTCGTCATGGCCGGTTCCTCATCCCTGAGGATGGCGCGCCTTCAACGAACTCGCTGAGGCTAATTTGCCGAATATGGCGAAGCTTTGCCAGAAGCCCCCGATTGCCGCTCGTACCCCGAAAAGCATTGCGAGAGGCGGACCGAATGCGTTGCTGAGCCGACGGTGGCTGGAAAGGGATGCAACGGCACAAAGACTCCGGTGTCACGCCTTTTTCACAATAATCGTTCGCCGTCGCGCTCCCTTTCGACCGAAGATTCGTCTCCGGAGGCATAAGCTTCAGGCATAACAACAAAGACGCAGGACGGTTCGAACCGACAGTTTCGCTTGAAGGCTATGTAACAACGTTACATAGCTCGGGCGGGATTGGACACACGCATCACAGACGAGGGGTGAAGTTGCGATGAAGAAAATGTCCGCATTGAAGGGTGCGCTGATTGCCAGCGTGGCCATGGGAGCGATGCCAATCACGGCTTGGGCGCAAAGTCAGCCCTCGGCAGAGGAAGCATCGGCCCCGGCCGAAGAAATGGTCGTTATCGGCCAGCGTCAACAGTATCGCGGCGATGTGCCCTTGGCCTCCATTCCGCAAAGCGTGCAGGTCCTTGATGCCAAGACCTTGCAAAACCTGAATATTACCCGTTTTGATGCAGCGCTCGACCTGTCGAGCGGCGTTTCGCGCCAGAACAACTTCGGCGGTCTGTTTGATGGCTTCGCCATTCGCGGCTTTGCCGGGGATGAAAACTTTGCAGGCGGGGTCCTGGTCAATGGTTTCAACGGTGGCCGTGGTTACGGCGGTCCTCGTGACGCTTCAAACATCGAAAAGATTGAGATTCTCAAGGGTCCGAACGGCGCTGTCTTCGGTCGCGGTGAACCCGGTGGCACGATCAGCATCATCACCAAGAAGGCCAAGGTTGGTGACAGCTTCGGCACTTTCGCGGTGCAGGGCGGCAGCTGGAATACTTTCCGCGTAGAAGCTGACTACAACCTTGCGATCAGTGACAAGCTGGCAATCCGCCTGAACGGCGCGGCACAGGATGGTGATAGCTTCCGCGACACCGTGCGTCAGACGCTTTACACTGCCAACCCCTCGATCCTCTTTGCACCCAGCAAGGACACCAGCATCTCTTACGAACTGGAGTTCATGCAAAACAAGGTGCCGTTCGACCGCGGTACGATTGCGGTAAATGGTCAGCTCGGCGTCGTCGATCGCTCGACCTTCTTTGGTGAGCCAGGTGATGGCCGCATGCAAGTGGACGTGCTGGGCCATCAGGTGCAGTTCCAGCAGAAGCTGGGCGGCGACTGGTATTTCCTCGCAGGCCTGGGCTACCGTGAAACAAGCTTCAAGGGTCTGTCGAGCGAGCCCGAACTTGATCCGCTCGGCACCAATCGACGTCAGACGCTTGGCAAGCCGGGGAACTTCCTTGCCCGTCAACGCCGTTCGCGTGATTACAGCACCGACAACCTTGTGGTTCGCGGCGAAATCTCCGGCAAGTTCTATACCGGTGCCATCACCCATCACGTTCTGCTCGGCGCAGACTGGGATCGCTTCCGCATTGATCTGCTTCAGCTTCGTGGCCGCCCTGTGAACTATACAACGGGCACACCGGTGACGGCGGCCAACTATGCAGTGGACATCTTCAACCCGGTCTATGGGCAGACGCTGGCGCTTGGTGCCGCACCGCTGACCAACACTTATGAAACCCAGAAGGCCTGGGGGATTTACTTTCAGGACCAGATGGATCTGACTGACAGGCTCAAGCTAAGGGTTGGTGGACGTTACGACAACTATCGCCAGACCGTGCTGAACCGTAGCAACAGCAGCGTATCGCGGGTTCACATCAAGCAGTTCAGCCCAACGGGTGGGGCGCTTTACGAGATCAACGATAACCTGTCGATCTTTGCCGGATACGGCGAGGGCTTCCGTCCCAATAGTGGCGTGGACGCAGCCAGCCGTCCCTTCCCGGCCGAGCTGAGCAAGTCCTACGAAGTTGGTCTGCGCCTCGGTGAACCAGGTGGTCCGCTCAGCGGCTCAATCGCTGCGTTCACCATGAAGAAGAACAACATCCTCACCGCCGACCCCAATCCGGCCAACGCCGGGTTCTCGATCGCGGGCGGTGCTGCTCGTTCTCGCGGCGTGGAACTTGATTTCAATGCCAACCTGCCGGGCGATATATCCATCATCGCGACTTACGCCTTCCTTGATGCCGAATGGACGACGGCAGCGGGTGACAAGGACTTCGGCCTTACGATCAATCCGGGTGACCGACTGATCAATATTCCGAAGCATGCCGCGAACCTGATCGTGAACAAGGGTTTCACACTTGGTGGACAGCGCTTCACGTTGGGTGGTGGGATCAACTACGTTGGCGAGCGACTGGGTGAAACCGGTTCGGCCTTCGAACTGCCAGGTTATGTCATTGCGCGCGTCATGGCGAGCTATGAACCTGCCGACAACATCAAGCTGACGGCAGACGTGACCAATCTGTTCGACAAGGAGTTCTACACCGCGTCTTATGCGCGGCTGTGGGTTGCGCCAGGTGCGCCGCGTGCGTTCAACGTGCGCGCTACCTTCACGTTCTGATGAACTTGGATTGCCGGAGTCACCGCTCCGGCAATCCTTCCCATTTTGAGGCGGCCCGATGCGGCGCACTGCCTTTCAGACATGGCACCGCCTGTTGGCGGTGCCATTTGCGTCACGTCATCCGCTGGCCATTTCAGTGCTCTTGGTTACTGGCCCCTTGATATGGTGGCAGCAAAGGACAATGCGCAAATGACACTGCTTTTTCATGGGATGGAGCAGCGCGGACTGGTTTGGCGCGATATCATAGCTGCGCGCGTGCCGCAGGTGCCATTTCTGCGCTGGGGACATGATCAGGTCGATCCGCAGTCGGTGCGGTATATAGCAGCGTGGAATGCACCGGCAGATTTCATCGCCCAGTTCCCGAATCTCGAAATCCTGTTCAGCGTTGGCGCCGGAATTGACCAGCTGCCGATCCACGAGCTGCCGCCGCAGGTGCGCGTGGTGCGCATGGTCGAACAGGGCATCATCACGGGTATGGCCGAATATGTGGCGATGGCGTGTCTGGCGCTGCACCGCGACCTGCCGTTCTTCATTACGGAACAGCGCGCGGGCCGCTGGTCCTATCGCCACACGCGCCTGGCATCGGAAAGCCGCGTCGGAGTGATGGGGTTGGGAGAGCTAGGCCGGGCGGCGCTGGAGGTGCTGAAGCCGCTGGGCTTTCCGCTGTCCGGATGGAGCCGGTCGGCGCGCTCAATCGAGGGGGTGACCTGCTTTGCCGGGGCGGGCTCGCTGGATTCGTTTCTGGCGCAATGCGACATTCTCGTGTGCCTGCTACCGTTGACAGATGAAACGCGCGGAATTCTATGCCGCGAAACCTTTGAGAAAATGCCGGCAGGCAGTGCCGTGATCAATGCCGGGCGGGGTGGGCATCT
>JBEQBV010000093.1:0-12689 GCA_041639635.1 Novosphingobium sp. | reverse complement strand
CGCGGTGAGATGGGTTGCCCACCACGTCCTTGCCGACTGTCAGAGCCTCGATCGCGGCAAGCTCGCTGTCGCGCTCGTCATCTTCCACGGCCAACACCCATTGCACGATGTGGCATGGCACCGGCAACACCGGCCAGCGGCGCAAGTGCATTTCGCCAACCGCGCGGCGCCTCAGTTCATGATCGCGCAATGGACCTCACTCCCCTGACAGCCCAGCCCTTCACGGTCTGCCGGTATGGCTGCGTGGCCCACCGGCACTGTTAGACCCAAGAGCTAAGCCAAGTCATCCGGCAGGCCAAACAGAAAACTTTCTGCTTTGAGTTGAGCCCTATGATCGTTGGCAAAAAGAGCACAGGTGATGCCATCGTCACGACAATGATACTTGACCACGTGAACGTTCTCATTTAGGTGAACGTTCACAAGGCGGCGTATAGGCGTCCGCTGGTGCTTTGCATCCGAGCTTCGCGATTCAACTGCGGAGCCGGAGAAGGGGGAGGATCATGAGAGTTTCCACGACCCGTTCTGTCGCTGTCCGTGCATCGAGCATGGCCGCTTTGGCGCTGGCTCTGGCCAGCCAATCTGCGCAGGCGCAGGAAACTGCGGCCACCGCTGCGCAAGCCGATGCCCAAGTCGCTGATGAGGCTGAAGGCGAGGCGATTGTCGTTACCGGCATCCGCGCTTCGCTCACACAAGCGTTGAACATCAAACGCAGCGCGCAAGGTGTGGTCGATGCGATCTCGGCCGAAGACATCGGCAAGTTCCCGGATACGAACCTGGCTGAATCGCTGCAGCGCATCACCGGCGTTTCGATCGACCGTTCGAACGGCGAAGGTTCGACCGTGACGGTTCGCGGCTTTGGCCCTGAATTCAACCTCGTGCTGCTGAATGGCCGGCAGATGCCAACCTCGTCGCTCGGCGATGGCGCAAGCGCCCCATCCTCACGCTCGTTCGATTTTGCGAACCTTGCTTCCGAAGGCATTTCGGGCGTTGAAGTCTACAAGTCGGGCCGCGCCACCTTGGCAACCGGCGGGATCGGTTCCACCATCAACATCAAGACGCCGCGCCCGCTCGACAAGCCGGGCGTATCGGGCAGCGTTGCCGCGCGCGGTGTCTATGACAGCTCGCTCAATTCCGGGACCAAGATCACGCCTGAAGTTTCGGGCATCGTTTCGGCCACGTTCGGCGAAGACGACATGTTCGGCGTGCTGGTGACCGGCACCTGGCAGAAGCGTCAAGCCAGCGTCAATCAGGCCAATGTCGGCTGGCGCGATGGCTATCTGGGTTCGGAAAACAACTGGGGTTCGTTGCCGCAGGCGCCAGATCCACGCGCTGCCAACATCACCAACCGTCCGGGGCCAACCGACGTCTATCAGGTGCAGCAGAACGCCAGCTATGACCTGAACGACATCGATCGTGAGCGTCTCAACGGTCAGCTCGTGCTGCAGGCCCGCCTTGCCGACAATCTGACAGCGACGTTCGACTATACCTATTCGAGCAACACCGTACAGGTGCGCAATTCGAACGTCGGCGTGTGGTTCAACTTCAACGACGTATCCAGCGCATGGACCAATGGTCCGACGGCTGGGCCGATCTTCTATTCCGAACGCTTCGGGGCGAACGAAGGCAAGGACCTTTCCTATTCGGGCGCGCTGACCGAAAACCGGTCGGAAAACAATTCGATCGGTGGTAATCTCAAGTGGAAGAGCGACTTCGGTCTGCGGCTTGAACTGGATGCGCACCATTCGACTGCGCAATCGGGTGCCAACAACCCCTATGGCACCAGCACCTCGGTCGGCACCGCCGTATTCGGCATTGCCCAGCAGACGGTGAACTACGAGAACGACCTGCCGGTCATCTCTTACACCATGCACCCAGGCATCAATGCGCTGGATGCAAGCAACATCCAAGCCACGGGCAACGCTTTCCGCAACGCCTTCTTCCGCGACGAAATCAACGAAGCACAGCTGCGCGGCGGCTGGGACTTCGATGACTCGTTCCTCGAAAGCCTCGATTTTGGCGTCGTCTATACCGAGAACAAGGTGCGTTCGGCCTATGGCTTCATTCAGAACGATACCTGGGGCGGTTCGACCACCAAGGCGCAGATGCCCGACGATCTGTTCACGCTGGAAACCCTGCCCGACAAGTTCGCCGGTGTTTCAGGCTCCGACAATCCGGCGATGATCCAGAGCTTCTACAAGTTCAATTTCGAACGGATGGTCGAGTTCCTCGATGGCTTGAACGGCATCTGCGGCGGTGACAACAACTGCCTTTCGCCCTTCCAGGTCGATCGCCGTATCCGTGAACGCACCGTTGCACCCTATTTTCAGGCCAACACCAAGTTCGATCTGTTCCAGAACCCCGCGCACTTCCGCGCTGGGCTGCGTTATGAAAAGACGAACATCACGTCTTCGGCGCTGGTGCCGATCCCCACCGGTACGCAGTGGGTATCTGCCAACGAATTCAACCTCGTCTATGGCAACACCACCGATTTCACGACGTTCAAGGGCAGCTATGAGAACTGGCTCCCGGCGGTCGACTTCGACTTCGAACCGATTGAAAACGTCAAGGTTCGTGCCAGCTACAGCCATACCATCACGCGGCCAGACTATGCCTCGATGCAGGGCGGGCGCACGGTGGATCAGCTGTTCCGCATCGGCGGCGGCTTCGGCAGCCAGGGCAATCCGGGCCTGAATCCCTACAAGTCGAAGAACATCGATGTTTCGGCCGAATGGTATTACGACAAGGCCAGCTACCTTTCGGTCGGCTTCTTCGACAAGCGCGTGAGCAACTTCATCGCGTCTGACCGTATCGACAGCGAAGCCTTCGGCCTGACCAACCCGGCTGATGGTCCGCGCTATCGCGCTGCCATCGCTGCGCTGGGTGCGAATGCCAGCACGACCGCAGTCCGCAACTACATCTTTGCCAACTATCCGGGCTCGGTGGTTGTCGACAGCTTCGATCCGGTGACCGGCAACTACACCGGCAAGATCCTCGGCCTGCCGGAAGACAACGCGGTCAATTTCCAGATCACCACACCGATCAACTCGGATCGCACGGCGCGGCTCTATGGCTTCGAATTCGCCATTCAGCACAGCTTCTGGGACACGGGCTTCGGCACGATCCTGAACTACACGGTGGTAAAGGGCGATGCGCGCTATGATGTCACGCAGCCTTCCAGCGTGCCTCAGTTTGCGCTGACCGGCCTGTCCGACAGTGCCAACGCGGTGCTGTTCTTTGACAAGAACGGTCTGCAGGCCCGCGTGGCCTACAACTGGCGTGACAAGTTCCTTGGTGGCACGGGGCCAAACCCGTTCTTCATCGAAGCCTACGGCCAGGTCGATGCCAGCGCGAGCTGGGAATTCAAGAAGGGCTACACGCTGTTCCTTGAAGGCATCAACATCACCAATTCGAACCGCCGTGGCCACTTGCGCAGCACGAATAACGTGTTCTTCTCCTCGCCCGGTTATGCCCGCTATCAGGTGGGCGCGCGTATCAACTTCTGAGCTCCCTCCTGACTTGAACGGCACTTGATAACGTTCAAGCAGAATGGGAGAAGGGCCGGACCGAAAGGTCTGGCCCTTCTCCTGAAAACCGGGGCACAGCGGCGCAGATCGCAAACCTCAAGAGGGTGAAGTCAGGCATACCATGACCCAGCACGCAGTCCTCGATTCGCTCAAACATCGGCACTTGCGCGTGCGCACAGACCGTGCAGCCGCGCTGGGCGATGCGGTTATGGCATGCCTTGCCATGCCTGCGGAGTTTCGCCGCGCACAAGCGCATTACCCCATCGTGTTCCGGCGCGATCTGGAAAGCGGTAGGCTCTCGGCGCTGGCGCTGTTCGGCTTTGAAAACGGCGAGAACCTGTTTCTGGGCGAGAACGGGTGGGACGCTGCGTGGATTCCGCTGGCCCATGCGGTGCAGCCATTCCTGATCGGCCGCACCACCGATCCTGTCGCCACGCCACAGGTCCACATCGATCTGGCCAGCCCGCGCTTGTCGGAAGCCGAGGGCGAGCGCCTGTTCGACGACATGGGCAATCCCGCAGCCTTGCTGGAAGAAGTGGCGCAGAACCTTGGCGACCTTGATGGCGCTTATCGCGCATCGGGCGCGTTTTTCGAAGCGCTGGAGCGGCATGATCTGGCCGAACCATTCATGTTCGAAGTCCCGCAGGCCGATGGCTCTCGCCAGTCACTGGCAGGCTTCCTGACCATCAATGAAGAGCGGCTGCGCAACTTGCCCGGTGATGTGCTGGGCGAGCTTCACGCTGCTGGACACCTCTTGCCGATCTTCATGGCCGTGGCTTCGATTGGCCGCTTGGCTGATCTTGTCGTCCGCAAGTCCAGTCGTGCAAACGGTTGAAGCCTTGCCCCAGGTGCAGGAGGCCGCAGCGCAGGCGCTGCCCGGCCTTATTGCCAGCGGGGAGGCACCGTTCGTCGTGCGCGGCCTCGTGCGCGAATGGCCGCTGGTGGCAGCCGGGCTGGCCTCGGCGCAAGAGGCGCGCCGCTATCTGTCTGCCCATGCCCGCGCGGTCGATCTGCCCTATTCGGTGGCTGCGCCCGATCAGGGCGGAAAGCTGTTTTATGACGCGCAGATGGCGGTCAATTTCCACATGGCATCAGGCCGCCTGCCCGATGTGCTGGCGCGCTTCGATGCGCCGGGGGATCAGCCCACGGTCTATCTCGGCTCGATTGACATCCACCGCTTTTTCGATGGCCTGCATCAGGCCAACCACGTGCCTGCCGTGCCGCAAGATGCGCTGGCTTCGATCTGGATCGGCAATGCCACGCGGATTGCGGCGCACAATGATCACCCGCGCAATCTGGCCTGCTGCGCGGTCGGGCAGCGGCGCTTCACGCTGTTCCCGCCCGATCAGTTCGCCAATCTCTACCTCGGCCCGCTTGATGTGACGCCTGCGGGACGCCCGGTTTCGCTCGTCGATTTCGACAATCCCGATTTCAGCCGCCACCCGCGATACCGTGAAGCGCTGTCCCATGCACAAGTCGTGGACCTCGAACCGGGCGATGCCCTGTTCATCCCCTCGCTGTGGTATCATCACGTCGATGCGACCGCGCCGTTCAACGTGCTGGTCAACTACTGGTGGCGCGATACCCCGCGCTACCTCGGCCAGCCGCAAACCGCGATGACCCACGCGATAATGGCCATTCGCGATTTGCCTGCATCCGAACGCGCGGTGTGGCGCGACATGTTTGAGCATTATGTCTTCTCCGGCGGCGAAGAGGCCCGCGCCCATGTGCCCCAAGCAGGGCAGGGCATCCTGGCCCCTATCGACGCGCGCACCGCCCAACGCATCCAGCAGTTCCTCCTCAGGAGCCTCAGCCAATGACCGTCAGCACTCTGCCCCGCCGCATCGTCATCGCCGGAGGCGGCACCGCCGGATGGATGACTGCCGCCGCGCTCGCCCGCACGCTTGGCCCCGTGGCGCAAGTCACGCTGGTGGAAAGCGAACAGATCGGCACGGTCGGCGTGGGCGAAAGCACGATCCCGCCGCTGGTTGCCTACAACCGCATCCTTGGCATTGCCGAGGCCGATTTCATGCGCGCCACGCAGGCCACGTTCAAGCTGGGCATCAATTTCGAAAACTGGCGCGTCGCGGGCGAGACTTACTTCCACTCATTCGGCGGCACCGGCAAGGATCACTGGTCAGCAGGCTTCCAGCACTTCTGGATGAACGGCCTGACGCGCGGACACACCGCGCCCTACAGCGAATATTGCCTTGAGCTGAAAGCGGCAGAGGCCAGCCGTTTCGCCCATTTGCCCGAAGACCGCATGAACTATGCCTATCAGCTCGATTCCGGCCTCTACGCCCGTTTCCTGCGCACCATGGCCGAAGCGGACGGCACCCGCCGGGTCGAAGGCAAGATCGCGCAAGTGCAGCTTGATGGCGAAACCGGCGATATCGCCGCGCTGCTTCTGGAAGACAGCCAGCGCATCGAAGGTGATCTGTTCATCGATTGCACCGGCTTCCGCGCGCTCCTGATCGAAGGCGCTTTGCGTGTGGGCTATGATGATTGGTCCAACTGGCTGCCGTGTGACAGCGCCATCGCGATCCAGACCAGCAGCGTGCGTCCGCCTGTGCCCTATACCCGCGCCATCGCGCATGAAGCGGGCTGGCAGTGGCGCATCCCGTTGCAGCACCGACAGGGCAATGGCGTGGTCTATTGCAGCGATTTCCTGGGCCACGATGCCGCGCTGGAAAAGCTGCTCTCCACGGTTGAGGGCGAGAAACTGGTCAAGCCCAACCATATCCGCTTCCGCACCGGCGCGCGGCGCAAGCAGTGGCACCGCAATTGCGTGGCCGTGGGGCTTTCGGGTGGGTTCATGGAGCCTTTGGAAAGCACCTCGATCCACCTGATCCAGCGTGCCATCCTGCGCATCGTGCGCATGCTTCCTGCCTGCACGATCAGCCAGCGCGATATCGATGAATTCAACGATCAGCAGTTCACCGATATGGAGCAGATCCGCGATTTCCTCGTCCTGCACTACAAGGTGACCGACCGTCTCGACACGCCGTTCTGGCGGCACGTGGCGGCGATGGACGTGCCGGAAAGCCTGACGCACAAGATCGAACTGTTCCGCGAAACCGGCCGCGTGTTCCGCCGCAACGAGGAGCTCTTTGCCGAAAACTCGTGGGTGCAGGTGATGATGGGGCAGGGGATCATGCCGCAAAGCCACCACCCCGTTGCCGCCAAGCTGCGCGACGATGAAATGGCGCACTTGCTCACAACTTTGCGTGAACAGGTGGCGCGTACCGTCGCCGCGCTTCCATCCCATGCTGATTACGTCGCGCGCTATTGCGGCGCAGATGTTCCGGTTGCAGCATGAGCATTCTCTTGCTCGCAGCCGCTGCGGCCACGCAACCCAACTGGCAATTGGTCTGGGCCGATGAATTCGATGGCGTGGCGCTGGATCGCAGCCGCTGGGTTCTGGCCGAAGATTGCTGGGGCGGCGGCAATGAAGAGCGTCAGTGCTATACCGCCCGCAATGCCAACCACGAGGTGAAGGACGGCGTCCTGCACATCATCGCGCGTATGGAAAACCACACTGGCCCCGCCTTCACGCTCGACCAGCGCGATAGTGCCGAAAAGTCTGCTGCGACGCGCACCAAGCCGTTCACCTCGGCGCGCCTCTCCACAGCGGGCAAGGCGGCATGGCTTCATGGCAAAGTGCAGATCCGCGCCAAATTGCCGCAAGGGCAGGGCACTTGGCCCGCCATCTGGATGCTTCCCGAAGACTGGTCCTATGGCGCATGGGCCTTGTCGGGCGAGATCGACATCATGGAAGCGGTCAATCTGGGCGAGGCGTGCGATACATGCGCCTCTGGCCGCGAAGATCGCGTTCTGGGCACCATCCACTTCGGCGGAAAGCCCCCGCGCAACCGTTACATCACCGCCGAAACCAGCCTACCGAGCGCAGCCGATGCGTTTCACACCTACGAGGTCGAATGGGACGCAGGCGGCATGGTCTGGCGGATCGATGGCAAGGACTATGCCCGCCGCGCGCCGCATGAATGGCATACTTTGGCGTCAGACAAGCCCGGCGCACCGTTCGATAAACTCTTCCACCTGATCCTCAACCTCGCCATCGGCGGCCACCTGCCAGAAACCCGCAATGCCAAAGGCGTAGATCCGGCAGGCTATCCAAAAAGGATGGAAATCGATTTCGTCCGCGTCTGGCAAAAGCCGGCCAATGCAGATACCGCTGCGGGCGGAACGACGAGCGAGGGTAACTGACGACCATGGCGCGCAGGCGGCAGGCGGTAACGATCAAGCACGTGGCGGCCGATGCGGGCGTCTCGTTGCAGACGGTCAGCCGCGTGATCAACAACGAAGCCAATGTCCGCGCCGAAATGCGCGAAAAGGTACAGGCCTCGATCGACAAGCTGGGCTACGTGCCCAGCATCGCGGCCCAGCGGATGAGCGGTTCGCGTTCCTACCTGATCCTCGCGCTCAATGACCGGGAACGCACCATTGCCGATTGGCGCGCGCGGCAGGGGACGGACTGGGTAGACCAGATGCTGCTGGGCGGCATGCTGGAATGCGCCGAACACGGCTATCGCCTGATCTTCGAACTGGTCGATACGCACAGCGATCATGTGGAGCGCGAACTGGGCGCGGCGATTGCCGCGCTGCAGCCCGATGGCGCCATCCTCACCCCGCCGCATTCGGACAATCCGCAAATTCTCGCGGTTCTGGCACACCACAACATTCCGTTTGCCCGCATTAGCGCACAATCGGGTGAAGATGGCCTGCCCGAAGGCATTTGCGTCTCCATGGACGACGAAGGCGGCGCAAGGCTGGCGACCACTCATCTGCTGGAATTGGGGCATCGCCGCATCGGCATGATTTCCGGCCCGGCAGAATATCGTCTGGCAGGTGCGCGCGTCGATGGCTGGCGCGCCGCGATGGACGCTGCCGGGTGTTCCACCGATGGCTTGCTGGAAGCCGGAGACTTTACGTTTGCATCCGGAGTGCGCGCGGCGCGGGCGTTGCTGATGCGCGATGATCGGCCCACCGCCATCATTGCCAGCAACGACCAGATGGCACTGGCCACATCGGAAACTGCCGCAGAACTGGGCCTTGCCATACCGGCGGACCTGTCCCTTGTCAGTTTTGACAATACCCCGTTGGTCCGATTTACCCGCCCCGCGTTGACCGCCGTGGATCAGCCCATTGCCGAAACTGTGGCAACTGCCGTGCGCCTGCTGATAACTTCGCAACGCGATGACGTGCCCCGGCTTGAACCGGTGATCATTCCGATGGGATTTGTGGTGCGCGGATCAACGGCTGCTCTGGCGGATTGCCTGCAGGAATCGTGACCGCGCAGGAAGCCCGCGACCGGCGGTTTCTGGCGCTCTATGCGCTGGCCTGGGCTGGCTCGACGATTGCTTATGTGCCACTGCTCACGCTGCTGCTGCCGATGCATGTCGCACAGCTTGCAGGTGCAGATGCGGTGCGCTGGCTGGCGCTGACCACCTTTGCCGGTGCCATCTTTGCCAGCGCGGCCAATATCGGCGCCGGTTGGCTGAGCGACCTGTTTGGTAAGCGCAAGCCCTTCGTCCTTGCCGGTTTGGCGCTATCCACCGCAATGCTGCTCGCCATGCCTCATGCTGAAACGCTGATTGGGCTGACTGGCGTGATCGCGATCTGGCAATTGGGCCTGAACCTGATGCTCGGGCCGCTGTCCGCATGGGCGGGGGACCGAGTGCCTGATGCGCGGCGCGGCGTGCTGGGCGGCTTGCTCGCCTTTGCCCCTGCTTCTGGCGCGTTGGCCGGAGCGTTGGTGACGATCCCCGGCTTTGCTGATCTTGCGCTACGCTTCGGCATTGTCGGCGCGCTGGTGATGGTCTGCGTCCTTCCCCTGATCTTTTTGGGAGAAGAAGGGCAGCCATCAAGTGACGATCCTGTACCCGATGGCAGTACCGTTGCGCGCAAAGTGCTGCGCGGCATGGCAACGCGCATGTGGTTTGCCCGTTTGTTGGTGCAAGTCTCCGAAGCGTCGCTCTTTGCCTATTTTTATTTGTGGCTGCGCACTGTTGATCCGGCCCTGCGGGATGATGCGATTGCCCGCGTCTTGCTGATGGCCATGGTGATTGGTGCCCTGACTGCGCTGGGGGCCGGGCGCTGGGCTGACCGAAAGGGGAAACCGGTCGCACCGCTGGTTCTGGCATCGGGCGGGGCCGCTGTGGGGCTGCTCATCATGGCATTTGCAGAGGGGCGCGATGCTGCGATTGGCGGGTATCTGCTGTTCGGGCTTTCGACTGCCGTATTCCTAGCCTTGCACAGCGCTCACGTCTTGCGCGTTCTGCCAAACAGCACCCGGCGCGGGCGTGATCTTGGCCTGTTCAACCTGACCAATACGATCCCTTCGCTGGTCATGCCCTCGCTCACGCTGGCATTGGTGCCAGCGTTGGGTTTCGGGTGGTTGTTTGCCGTTTTGGCGCTCTTTGCCGTCGCTGCTCTGATCCTGCTGCTCAGACCGTCGAATTAGCGGTTCAAGTGGGCTTGATTTATCGCGCAACACGTGGAAAACACGTGATTGAGAACGTTCACGTAAATTTGGGGAAGAAGATGTCGATGCTCCGCCAAGGATCACTTGCGATTCAGATGGTTGCGCTACCATCCACGGTGGCGTTTGCCTTGCTGGCAACCGCGCCGCACGTGGTCGCGCAGGAGGCGGCGGGTGTCGCAAATCCGGCCAACTGGCCTGCGGCAAAAAGCCCGGCTGCGATCACCGATCGCGCCACGGAAAAGGCGATTGACCGGTTGCTCCGCAAGATGACGCTGGAGCAGAAGGTCGGCCAGGTCATTCAGGGCGATATCAGCGCGATGACGCCCGCCGATCTGCAGCGCTATCCGCTCGGCTCGATCCTGGCGGGCGGCAACAGCGGGCCTTATGGCGATGAACGGGCAGATGCTGCCAAGTGGCTGAAACTCGTGAACGAATACCGGGCCGCATCGGTCAAATCAGGTGCTCGCATCCCGATCCTGTTCGGCGTCGATGCCGTCCATGGTCACTCCAACGTTCCGGGGGCGACGATCTTTCCGCACAACATCGGCCTTGGCGCAGCGCGCGATCCTGATTTGATCCGGCGCATCGGTGAAGCGACGGCTGAAGAGATTGCGGCGACCGGAATCGAATGGACGTTCGCCCCCACTTTGGCCGTGCCGCAAGACCTTCGCTGGGGACGCGCCTATGAAGGCTATTCGAGCGACCCCAAGGTGATCGCTGCATACTCGCCGGTGATGGTAGAGGCACTTCAGGGCCGCTTAGGTGCACTTCAGAAATTGCCTGCCAACAAGGTCGCGGCCAGCGCCAAACACTTCCTTGCCGATGGCGGAACGGCAGGCGGCAAGGATCAGGGCGATGCCCAGATTTCCGAAGAGGAACTGGTGCGCATCCACGCTGCTGGCTATGCACCCGCCATCAATGCCGGTGCGCTTACCATCATGGCCAGCTTTTCGAGTTGGAACGGGGTAAAGAACCACGGCAACCGCTCGCTGCTTACCGATGTGCTGAAAAAGCGCATGGGTTTTGAAGGGCTTATCGTGGGCGATTGGAACGGTCACGGCCAAATTCCGGGCTGCACCCCCACCGATTGCGCCGCCGCCATCAATGCCGGGCTTGATCTTTACATGGCGCCAGATAGTTGGAAGGGCCTGTTCGACAACACCCTGAAGCAGGCGCGCGATGGCACGATTCCGATGGCGCGGCTGGACGATGCCGTGCGCCGCAACTTGCGGGTAAAATACAAGCTGGGCCTGATGGGCGCAAAGCCGGTCAATCGCGGCAACCCCGCCATGCTGGGCGCGGACAAGCATCTTGAAGTGGCGCGAGAGGCTGTTGCCAAGTCATTGGTGCTGCTCAAGAATGAAGGCGCGGTCCTGCCGATCCGCCCCGGCGCGAACGTGCTGGTAACGGGGCCCGGGGCCGATAGCATGGCGATGCAGGTCGGTGGCTGGACGATCACCTGGCAAGGCACAGACACGTCACCTGCCGATTTCCCTAAGGGCCGCACCATCGGCCGCGCGATTGTTGAAGCGGTGACCGAAGCGGGCGGCAAGGCCGAAATCGCAGCAACTCCGGGCACGGCAAAGCCCGATGTGGCTGTCGTGGTATTCGGCGAACAGCCTTACGCAGAATTTCAGGGCGATGTTTCCAACCTGATGTTCCAGCCGCAGTCAGGCGAGCTTGAGCTGATCAAGTCTCTGAAAGACAAGGGCGTTCCAGTCGTCGCCGTGTTCCTTTCCGGCCGCCCGATGTTTGTGGGCAAAGCGATGAATCTGGCCGATGCCTTCGTTGCCGCATGGCAGCCGGGATCGCAGGGGCAGGGCGTGGCCGACGTGCTGGTGGCAGGCCGCGATGGCAAGCCGAAGCGCGATTTCATCGGCACGCTTTCGTTCGACTGGCCGCAAGATGCGCGCGCGCCGATGGTCGATCCGTTGTTCAAGGTTGGCCACGGCTTGTCTTACGCCAAATCCGCCAAAGTCGGCCCGGTCAACGAAGACCCGCGCGTCGATCTTGGCCCTGCGCTCAGCGAGACGACCTATATCCGCGCTGGCAAAGTGATCGAACCTTGGCGGCTCGGCCTCGATAGCGTAGTGATCACACGAACGGTTGACGTGACCGCGCAGGAAGATGGCCGCCAGTTTACGTGGAATGGCAAGGGCGCAATTGCGCTGGATGGCCCGCCGATCGATGTGCAGCGGCAGGTCAACGGCGGCTATGTGCTGCGGCTGGATTTGCGGCTTGATGCGCGGGGCAGCGGGCCAGTGAGCGCATCGTTTGGCGGCGTTGCCCTGGATATCGGCACGCTGCTGCCAACTGCAGGCGCAACTGGCATGGTGCGCATTCCGCTCACCTGCTTTGCAGCCAATGGCGCGCAAATGGCCGCAATCGGACAGCCATTGCGGCTGGCTGCGGACAAGGGGCTTGCCGTCAGCATTCGCAACGCCGTGATCGAAGGTGTGGGCGAAGCTATCCCTTGCCCCCCTGTGGTTAGATAGCGTTGCATGGGCCATGCAGGTTCTTCCGCATGGCCCCGCCTTGTTTGCAAGAAAGTCGTGTCAAAAGGGTCTTGTTTTTCCGTCTTATTTTGATCGCAGCAGCCTGATTCTGACTGCGCCAATGCGATTTGTGGGAACAATGCTTAGTCGCTCGTCACCGTTCAG
>JBEQBV010000092.1:0-12821 GCA_041639635.1 Novosphingobium sp. | reverse complement strand
TGCGCCGGGCGGCGGGGTGTAGCGCGGCTTGCTGGGATTGGCGTGCCAGCTGATGATGCGGTTCTGGTCGGTCATTGTATCCATCCGTTTGCGCTGTGGTCCTTCGACAGGCTCAGGACGAGCGGATCTATTTCAATTCCTGCCTCAATCCCGCTCATGCTGAGCCTGTCGAAGCATGCTGCACAACTTCAGCCAAACACCACCCCATCCATCAGCTTGCGCGCGGTGCGCAGGAGGGCGGCGGTGCGGACTTCGCCCGTCTCGTCGACTTCCAGTACGCAACTCATCTCGCCGGTGGGATGTTCGACCGAGAGCAGCTTGCGACTTCCTTCGGGAATCTCCGCGACTTCGGCAGCGGGCGAGCCGGGGATCAGGCAAGCGGTGGCAACGCTCACTGCGCCCAGTACGCCAATGGTTGCATGAGCGCGATGGGGGATAAAGCTGCGCACGGTCACCGCGCCGCCGTTCTTTGGCGGGGCGACGAGCATCATCTTGGGCACCGACTTTTCCTTGACGTCGCCAAGGTTCATCAGCGGGCCGACGATAAGGCGGATCGCCTCGATCTTCGCCTTGAGGTCTGTCGCGTTGTCGAGCCAGTCACGATCCTCGTAGCCGGTGATGCCAAGATCCTCCGCCTTCATCACCACACAGGGCATGCCGTTGTCGATCAGGGTGACAGCGACGCCGTTGACCTCGTCGACTGCGTTGCCGGTGGGCAGAAGTGCGCCGCACGATGATCCGGCGGTATCGCGAAACTCAAGCGGAACTGGGGCGTGCGAGCCGGGCACGCCGTCGATCTTTGCGTCGCCCTTGTAGGTGACCTGACCGCCCGGAGTGCTGACCGTGGCAACCGCAACTTGCCCCGTGTTCTCCATGTAGATGGCAACGCGGGTTTCATCGCCGGTTGCAGCCACCAGCCCACGCTCAATGGCGAAGGGGCCGACGCCCGCAAGAATGTTGCCGCAGTTCTGCGCGTCCGTGACGATGGCCTGATCGACGAAGACCTGCAGAAACAGGTAATCGACATCGATCCCTTCGCGGGCGGATTTGGAGACGACCGCGACCTTGCTGGTCAGCGGGTCGGCGCCGCCCATGCCGTCGATCTGGACGGGATCGGGGCTGCCCATCATGCCTAACAGGAAGGCGTCGCGCTCGGCAGTGTCGGCGGGGAGGTCGTCCTTGAGGAAGTACCCGCCCTTGGACGTGCCGCCGCGCATCCACATGCAGCGTATGCCCTCAGACATACTTCAGGCCTTCCTTCTCCAGCCGTTCGCGCATCTTGTACATGTCGAGGCCGAGGACGCCTGCGGCCAGCTTCTCGCGCTTTTCGCCTTCGTTGGCTTCGCGGGCCTGCGCGGCCTTGAGCACTTCGGCCGCCTTTTCGCGCGGGACGACGCAGACGCCGTCGTCGTCGGCCACGATCACGTCACCGGGGTTCACCAGGGCGTTGGCGCAGACCACGGGGACATTGACCGAACCCAGCGTGTTCTTGACCGTCCCTTGTGCGTAGATCGCCTTGGACCAGACGGGGAAGTTCATTTCCGTAAGGTCACGCACGTCGCGCACGCCGGCGTCGATCACGAGACCCCGGCAGCCCCGCGCTTGGGCGCTGGTGGCAAGGAGATCGCCGAAGTAGCCGTCTTCGCAAGGGCTTGTGGGGGCGAGCAGGAGGATGTCTCCGGCCTGCAATTGCTCGATAGCGACGTGAACCATCCAGTTGTCGCCCGGAGGCGCGCTGATGGTGACAGCGCTGCCGGCGATGCGCGCGCCGCGATAGATTGGCCGCATGTACGAGGCGAGCAGACCGGTGCGCCCCTGCGCTTCGTGGACGGTGGCAACGCCGCAGGCGGCAAGGCCATCGATCACCGCTGGATCGGCACGTTCGATGTTCTGGACGACGATTCCCGACATTTCCGGCTCCCATGAAAACTCTTCGCGGATTTCCATGCGACTGTGGCGCGCGGCTAACCAATGCAATGTTTGGCACTGGGCATAAGGAAATGCTAAGCGAACGGCCATGCAGCTTAGCGCGATCAATGTCCGCCACATCGCCGCCTTCGCCGCCACAGTGCGCCATGGTAGCGTGACTCGCGCGGCGCGGGCGGTGAACCTGACGCAGCCTGCGCTGACGCAGGCAATCGCGCGGCTGGAGGCGGATCTTGGTTGCGCTCTGTTCGAGCGCGGGCCTGCCGGGATGACGCCGACCGAACCGGCGCTGCTGCTGGCGCCGCGCGCCGAGGCAGCGATTGCGCATGTCGGCTCACCCCGCGTTACGGGCACGCAATTGCGGGCGTTCCTTGCTCTGGCGCGGGCGGGGTCATACTCTGTGGCGGCAGAAGCGATGGGGCTTTCATCGGCCTCTCTGCACCGTGCGGTGGCGGACCTTTCGGTGGCGCTGGGGCAGCGGCTGGTTGACCGGCGGGGGCGCTCGGTCATGCTGACGCCTGCAGGGGAGCGGCGCGCGCGCGGGTTCGGCCTTGCCATGGCGGAACTGCGATCCGGCCTGGCCGAAGTGGCGGCGTGGCAGGGCAAGGCGGCGGGGCGCGTGGTCGTCGGCGCGATGCCGCTAAGCCGGGCGCGTTGGCTGCCTGAGACGATCCTGCGCTTTGCCGCCGCGCATCCGGGGGTGGATGTGGCGGTGGTGGAAGGAAGCCATGCTGAGCTGTCCGGGCCATTGCGCGATGGCGAAGTGGATCTGATGTTGGGAGCGCTGCGTGAGGAGTCATCGCTGGACGATCTGGCGCAGGAGGCCGTGTTCGAGGACCGTCCGGCGCTGGTGATGCGCGCCGGACATCCCTTGCTGACAGGTGTGGTGGATGGCGCTGCACTTGCAGTATTTCCTTGGATACTGCCCGGCAGCGACACCCCGTTGCGCCACTACTGGGAAGGCATGATGCGCGCTGCCGGAGCCGAGCCGCCGCGCGTGGGGATCGAGTGCGGATCGGTGCTGACGGTGCGGCAGCTGCTGCTGGGATCGGATGCGCTGACACTGCTCTCTCCGGCGCAACTGGCGGTGGAACTGGACGCTGGCGTGCTGGCCACGCTGCCCCCGCCGCTGCCGGTGACGCGGACCATCGGCATCACCACCCGCGAAGGCTGGCGGCCCACCGCGCCGCAAGCCGCGTTCGTGGCGCTGCTGCGCGAGGTTGCAGCCCAAGGGTTTGCATAAATTTATACCTGTGGCGATGTTTGCATTTGTTCGGGCAGCCGCGCCGACGCAGGACCGGCGCTATGGAGAGCGTTATTGCCCTGATAGGCTTCGGTGAGGCCGGGTTTACCTTTGCCAAGGCGGCAGGCTGGGAGTCTGTGGCGCTGGCCTTTGACATCAATCCTGCGCGCCGCAAGGACATGGAAGAAGCGGGCGTGGTGATCTGTGGCACGGCAGACGATGCGCTGGGCGATGCCGATTTCGTGCTATCGCTGGTGACTGCGGATTCGGCGCTTCCAGCTGCGCAGGATTACGCCTCGCTGCTGAAACCGGGCGCAATCTGGTGCGATATGAACTCGGTGGCACCCGATACCAAGCGGGCCGCGGCCAAAGCGATCGAGGCAGCTGGCGGACGCTATGTCGACGTGGCGGTACTGGCCCCGGTCAACCCCGCCCGGATGAATGTGCCGCTGCTGATTTCGGGCGTTTATGCGCCCGAGGCCGAGGCGCGACTGCAGGCTGCAGGCTTCGCCAAAACGCGGGTGGTTGGTGACGAGATTGGCCGGGCCAGTGCGATCAAGATGATCCGCTCCGTAATGGTCAAGGGCATCGAGGCGCTGACTGCCGAAATGATGTTGGCAGCGACGAAGGCTGGCGTGGTCGATGAGGTCTTGTCCTCGCTCGACGCCAGCGAAAAGACGCAAAGCTGGTTCGAGCGTGCGGAATACAATGTCGAGCGCATGACGACCCACGGGCTCCGTCGCGCGGCCGAGATGGAAGAAAGCTGCAAAACGCTGGAATCGCTGGGCGTAGAGCCGGTGATGACCAGCGGCACCGTGCGCCGCCAGCGCGAGCAGGCGGGCAAGGCGATAGAACTCAACCTTGAGAGGACTGAAGTCGCATGACCATGATCATCGACTGCCACGGCCACTACACCGTGCTGCCAAAGGCGCACGACGAGTGGCGCGAGAAGCAGAAGGCCGCGTTCAAGGCCGGGACCGAGTGCCCGGCTTATCCCGACATCTCGGACGACGAAATCCGCGAGACGATTGAATCGAACCAGCTACGCCTGCTCAAGGAGCGCGGCGCGGACATGACGATCTTTTCGCCCCGCGCTTCGGCTATGGCCCCGCACGTGGGGGACCAGTCGGTGGCGGTGAAGTGGGCGCAAGTCTGCAATGATCTGATCGCGCGCGTTGTCGGGCTCTATCCCGAGACGTTCGCGGGCGTGTGCATGCTGCCACAGTCGCCGGAAGCGGACATGTCGTCCTCGATCCGCGAGCTGGAGCGCTGCGTCAATGAGCTGGGCTTCATCGGCTGTAACCTCAACCCCGATCCCGGCGGTGGGCACTTCAAGCATCCGCCACTGACAGACGAATACTGGTTCCCGTTCTACGAGAAGATGTGCGAGCTGGACGTCCCGGCGATGATCCACGTTTCGGGTTCGTGCAACCCGGCGATGCACGCCACGGGCGGGTATTACATCGCGGCAGACACTATCGCTTTCATGCAGTTGCTTGAAGGCGATCTGTTCAGCCGGTTCCCGACCTTGCGCTTCATCATCCCGCACGGCGGCGGCGCGGTGCCCTACCACTGGGGCCGTTATCGTGGCCTGGCCGACATGCTGAAGAAGCCCGGCCTCGACACGCACCTGATGAACAACGTGTACTTCGATACCTGCGTCTATCACCAGCCGGGGATCAACCTGCTGGCCGATGTGATCGAGAACAAGAACATCCTGTTTGGCTCGGAAATGGTCGGCGCGGTGCGCGGGATCGATCCGACCACCGGCTTCTATTTCGATGACACCAAGCGCTATGTCGATGCGCTCGACATCAGCGATGCTGAACGCCACGCGATATTCGAGGGCAACGCGCGCCGCGTGTTCCCGCGCCTCGACGCCAAGCTGAAGGAGAGGGGCCTGTGAGCACCGACCGCCAGAACATTCACGAATACCTTGCCGAGCTAGACGATATCCCCGGCACGCGGATCTATACCGCCGCCCGCGCGCGCAAGGGGTACTGGATCAACCAGTTCGCGATGAGCCTGATGAAGGCCGAAAATCGCGCCCGCTTCAAGGCTGATGAGCGTGCCTATCTTGACGAGTGGAACATCTCGGAAGAGGCCAAGCAGGCGCTGCTGGCACGTGATTACAACACGCTGCTGGACCTTGGCGGCAACGTCTATTTCCTGTCGAAGCTGTTCTCTTCGGACGGGCTGCCGTTCGCCGAGGCGGTCAGCACGATGACCGACATGACCTGGCCGGAATACCGCCAGATGATGCTCGATGGCGGCCGCTCGCCCATCGGCAATCGCTCGATCAAGGGAGGCTATTGATATGGCCCGTATTACTGCTGGCGTTGGCTCCAGCCACGTTCCGCTGCTGGGTGTCGCTGTCGATCAGGGCAAGTGGCAGGACGATTATTTCGGCCCGATCTTCAAGGGTTACGAATGGACCCGCGAATGGGAAAAGGCCGAAAAGCCCGATGTGGTGATTCTGGTCTATAACGACCACGCATCGGCCTTTGACGCGAACATCATCCCGACCTTCGCGATCGGCTGCGGCGAGCGCTACAAGAGTGCCGACGAAGGTTGGGGCCCGCGCCCGGTGCCCGATGTGGAAGGCCATGCCGATCTTGCCTGGCACATCGCGCAGAGCCTGATCCTCGATGATTTCGACATGACCATCATCAACGAGATGGACGTGGATCACGGCCTCACCGTGCCGCTCTCGATGATGTTCGGCCAGCCCGAAAAGTGGCCGTGCAAGGTGGTGCCGCTGGCGGTGAACGTGGTCACTTATCCGGTCCCCTCGGGCAACCGTTGCTGGGCACTGGGCGAGGCGATTGCCCGCGCGGTCGAGAGCTTCCCCGAAGATCTCAACGTGCAAATCTGGGGCACCGGCGGCATGAGCCACCAGCTTCAGGGCCCGCGCGCCGGTCTGCTCAACCGCGAATGGGACAACAAGTTCCTCGATCTGCTGGAATCCGAAGGCGATGCCGTGCGCCACATCCCGCACATCGAATACCTGCGCGAGACCGGCTCCGAAGGCATCGAGATGGTCATGTGGCTGATCATGCGCGGCGCGCTGGGCAAGAAGGTGAAAACCCTCAACCGCCACTACCACATCCCCTGCAGCAACACCGCGATCGGGCACATCGTGCTCGAACCGGCAGACTGACTTTCACCCCATCCACCCTTGCCGGGCGGCTCACCAGCCGCCCGGTCCTTTTTTGAAGAAAGGGACAAGACATGCGCATCGCACTGGCAGGCGCCGGAGCCTTCGGCGAAAAGCACCTCGATGGCCTGAAGAACATCGACGGCGTGGAAATCACCTCGATCATCAGCCGCCGCGCCGAACAGGCCGCAGCCGTGGCCGAAAAGTATGGCGCCAAGCATTCCGGCACCGAGCTGGAAGAAGCACTTGCGCGCGACGATGTGGACGCCGTGATCCTGTGCACGCCCACGCAGATGCACGCCGCCCAGGCCATTGCCTGCATGAAGGCGGGCAAGCACGTGCAGGTGGAAATCCCGCTGGCCGACAGCTGGGCGGATTCGCAGGAAGTGCTGCGCGTCCAACAGGAAACCGGCAAGGTCTGCATGGTCGGCCACACTCGCCGCTTCAATCCTTCGCACCAGTACGTGCACAACAAGATCACCGCGGGCGAGTTCAACATCCAGCAAATGGATGTGCAGACCTACTTCTTCCGCCGCAAGAACATGAACGCCAAGGGCGAAGCCCGGTCGTGGACTGACCACCTGCTGTGGCACCACGCCGCCCACACGGTGGACCTGTTTGCCTATCAGGCGGGGAAGATCGTCAAGGCCAACGCGGTCGAAGGTCCGATCCACCCGGAACTCGGCATCGCCATGGACATGTCGATCCAGCTGAAGAGCGAGAGCGGCGCGATCTGCACGCTGTCACTCTCGTTCAACAACGACGGCCCGCTCGGCACCTTCTTCCGCTACATCGGCGACACCGCCACCTACATCGCGCGCTACGACGATCTGGTGAACGGCAAGGAAGAGCCGATCGACGTTTCGAAGGTCGACGTTAGCATGAATGGCATCGAACTGCAGGACCGCGAATTCATCGCCGCAATCCGCGAAGGGCGCGAGCCGAACAGCTCGGTCGCCAAAGTGCTCGATTGCTACCGGGTGCTGGGCGAGCTGGAAAAGCAGTTGGCAGCTGGTTGATTTGGATGGAGGCCCGCTGGAAACGGCGGGCCTTTTTCGTTCGGGATGGAGCGACCAGCCTTGCCTTCCAAGCTAACCTCCCCAACCGGCCGACCAAACACCGCTCATCCTGAGCCTGTCGAAGGATGCGCACAACATTCGCCATTCCACACCAGTTATGCCGGAACTGTAGCGGGGCATCCTTCGACAAGCTCAGGATGAGCGGATGGTGGTGAAATGTCTCGAAAGACCGGACCCGCGCAAAGCGGGCCGCACACGGAGAGCATGATGAAAGCGCTGATTGCCTATGCGGGCCGCAAATTTGCCCGGCCCCGCTACTATGCCAATGCGCACGAGCGGGACGAGGTGGAGATCGTGCCCACCCCCATGCCAATGCACGATGCCCGCGCGGCTGGCACGACGATTGACCGCGAAGGCTTCCAGATCATCGCGCATAAGAGCGCCGTCACCGACTTCGCCGACCGCGAGCAAGTCGCGCGGCTCCACATGCGCGAGATTGAGGAACTGGTGCAGGCCCAAACTGGCGCAGACCATGTCCATGTCGGCGCGCCGGGGCTGCTGCGCTTTTCCGAACGCAGCGGCAAGGCCGGAACGCTCAACAATTCCATGCCCGCCCGCTTTGCCCACATCGACATTTCTGACGCCACGGCGCAGCAATTCGGCGAGCGCGGCGCAAATGGGCGGCCCTTCCTGCGCTGCGCCCATTACAATGTCTGGCGCGCGATTTCCGCGCCGCCGCAGGACGTGCCGCTGGCGTTCTGCGATGCGCGCAGTCTGGCTCCGCAAGACCTGATTCTCGCCGATGCCGTGTTTGACGAGACAGGCAAGCCCGAATGGTCGTTCGAAGGGCTTGTCGTGGCACACAATCCTGCGCACCGCTGGCACTGGTTCCCCGATATGCAGATCGATGAGGCGGTGCTGTTCAAGACCAACGACAGCGATCCCGCCTGCGCGCACCACGTGCCGCATGTGGCCTTTGACATGCCCAATTGCCCTGCCGATGCCCCGCCCCGGATCAGCATCGAAATGCGCGCGACCGCTTATTGGTGGGCTTGATCTGGCGTTTGGACGTGCTACACCAACAATAACAATTGATAGGGTGAGGCAGGATCATGGGCGCGTTTCCGCAGACCATCTATTTCACAGGCGCCAATGCGCCGGTGGGTGAAGAGCCGGACTTGCGTGGGCTGAAGGTGGAAGGCGATCTTCCCCCCGAAGTGCGCGGCAGTTTCTATCGCGCCGTGCCCGATCCCGCCTTTCCGCCGATGTTTGACAATGACCACACCCTGTCGGGCGATGGCATGGTCAGCCGTCTGTCTTTCAACGGCGATGGCACGGCAGACTTCATCCAGAAGTATGTTGAAACCGCGCGCTACAAGGCCGAAAAAGCCGCCGGAAAGGCCCTGTTCGGCAAGTATCGCAATCCATTTACCGATGATCCCTCGGTGCAGGGCGTTGACCGCACAGTGGCCAACACCACCCCGGTCTGGCACGCAGGCCGCCTGCTGATGGCCAAGGAAGACGGGCGGCCCTATCGCGTCGATCCCAAAACGCTGGAAACGCTTGGCTCCTACGATTTCGGCGGCGCGCTGAAGAGCGAGACGATGACCGCACACGTGCGGATTGACGCCGAGACGGGCGAGCTGTTCTTCTATGGCTATGAGGCGGACGGACAGGCCTCGACCAAGGTCGCCTATTGTGTCGTCGCGCCTGATGGCACGCTGAAGTCTGAACAGTGGTTTGACGCGCCATATTGCGCGATGATGCACGATTTCACGATCAGCCAGAACTACGCGCTGTTCCCGATCTACCCGACCACGGCAGACCTTGACCGGCTGAAAGCTGGCGGTGAGCATTGGCACCATGAGCCAGAGCTGGATTCATGGCTGGGCGTGATGCCGCGCTATGGCGATGTGAGCGAAATCAAGTGGTTCAAGGGCCCAAAGGGCTGCCATTCGTACCACATGATGAACGCGTGGGAAGATGCCGACGGCATGCTTCACTTCGATGCGTGTCTGAACAACACCAACGCCTTTGCCTTCATCCGCGAGCCATCGGGCATCCACATCGGGCCGCAGGATGTTGTGGGCGCCCTGACACGGTGGACGGTCGATCCGAAGGCTGATGGCGGCGAGGTGACCGAGACGATCATCGGCCCACCCGGCGATTTCCCGGTGATCCCGGCAAAGCTACAAGGCCGCCCCTACAAAACCGGCTTCATGCTTTCGATGAATCCTGAGCTTCGCGGCCCGCCGCTGTTTTCAGGGCCGGTGGGCGTCAGCTTCAACATGTTGTTGCGGCTTGACGGGATGGACACGACCGCGCCGCAGGTCACCAATGCGCTGGCCCTGCCTCCGATGGCCGGGTTCAACGAGCCGGTCCATGTCCCTGCAACAGATCCGGCCAAGGACGGCTGGCTGGTGTTCATCATGGATCAACAGGCAGGCGATAACCAGTTCATCCACGAGGCATGGGTGGTCGATGCCGGAAACATCGGCGCAGGGCCAGTCGCCAAGGTCCACATCCCCACCCGCCTGCGCCCGCAAGTCCACGGCTGGTGGGTGCCGCAAGCGCAGCTGGATGCGGTAGCATGAGCAAGATCGTCATCACCGGTGCCTCTGGCAATTATGGGCGGGGCGTCACCGACCGCCTGATCGAAATGGGCCGCGCCGCTGACCTGATCCTGATCTCCCGCAAGCCCGAAAAGCTCAGCGACCGCGCCGCGCAGGGCTGCACCGTGCGCTACGGCGATTTCGACAAGCCGGAGACTTTGGCCGCTGCGGTGCAGGGCGCAGACAAAATGCTGCTGATCTCCGGCACCCGCGTCGGCGCGCGCGTGGTGCAGCATGAGGCCGCGATCGATGCGGCGGCGGCAGGCGGCGTGAAGCATATCGTCTATACCAGCTTCATCGGCATTGATGATCCCGCCAACCCCGCTGAAGTGCGGCACGATCATATCGAAACCGAAGCCCTGATGAAGGCCAGCGGTTGCGCGTGGACGATGCTGCGCGATGCGCACTATGCCGATGCCATGATCCTGATGGCCGGCCCCGGCGTGATGCAAAGCGGCAAGTGGTTCTCCAATGCAGGCCTAGGCCGCGAGGCGATGGTCTGGCGCGATGATTGTATCGAAAGCGCCGTCGCCGTGCTGACCGGCGAGGGGCACGAACACCAGACCTACAACATCACCGGCCCCGAACTGCAGACTTTCGAAGAGGTTTGCGCAATCATGGCCGACGTCACGGGCCGCCCGGTGGAATACGTCTTGCTGGATGACCAAGGCCAATATGCCATGTTCGACGCGATGGGCATCCCGCGCCGTCCGGTGGATGATCTGGAAGTGGCGGGAATCCCTTGGAACAGCGATGACATGGTAACCTTCGGCCAGGCCATCCGCGAAGGCTTCCTCGAAATCTGCACCGATGATGTGGAGCGCCTGACCGGCCGCAAGGCCCGCTCGGTCCGCAAGATGATCGAGGAAAATGCCGAGATGCTGCGCAAAGCATAATTCCCCCCTCCTGTTCAAAGGAGGGGGGACCACGCTAAAGCGCTTCTTAATCTTGATGCACTAAGCCGAGGGCATGCCGCCGCTTGCCATCCATGACTCGCCTTGCGCCGACACGCAGACTGATCCTGCAGGAAGCAAAGCCCGCACATCGGAAGCGCAGCCCAGCTGGTTCGTAAACGCCGCTGGACTAATGGTCGCGCTGATGGTGGTGCTGGCCAGCGGCATCAGCATTTCGGTGATGAGCGTGGGGCCGCTGGTCGTTCTGGCGATCATGCTGATGGGCGTCCAAATCCATTATACGCACATTCGGCCAGACGAACGCATTGCCTCCACTTGCGGCATTCTGGCCGTGCTTATCGCAGCCTGTCTTCTGGCCGCCATTATCAGCCATGCCAGCTTGCGATTTGGCCATCCGAACATTGATAGCGCGTTGAGCCAGGCCGATCTCGCACTGGGCATTCGTGCCCCCGCCATCGTGCTTGCGATGGCAAGCTATCCTTCATTTTCTGCCCTGCTTGGCCAGATTTACAGCACCGCCATGCCCGTTTGCATCGTGATGGCCCTTGCGCTGGCCATGGCAGGGCGAACGGGGATGGCGTGGGAATTCGCCTTCAGCTTCACGCTCTGCCTACTGTTTGCGGCAACCGTTTCCATCGGCTTTCCCGCTTTGGGCAGCACGGTCTTTCACGGTGTTGAACATGTGGCTGGGTTGCCAAGCTCTGCAGGCAATTTCCACATGGCAACGGTCGATTACTTCCGCAACGCTCCTGCCGCGATCTTCGATCTGGCAAAGGTTCAAGGGATCGTTACGTTTCCATCGTTTCACATGGTGATGGCCCTGCTGGTGCCTTACTCCTTGCGTGAATCGCGGCTGGCATTTGCGATTGCTGTGGTTTGGGCGCTGCTGGTCACGCTCTCCTCCATCGTGATCGGAGGACACTATATCGTAGACCTTCTTGCAGGCGCGCTGACATGGGCTGTGTCAGCATGGTGCATTAGCCCTGCCAGCCGCAAAGCGTGCAGCAGGGCCTGAGCCTGAGCTTTTACAGATTGGCCTGATACAGCGCCAGCATCCGTCCCCACGCCTTTTCCGCTTGCACCTTGTCATAGACCGGTGCGTCAAGCGTGCACCAGCCGTGCTGCGCGGGATAGACCTCTATCTCTGCTTTACGGCCAGCGGCATCGGCAGCCGCGCGGAACTTCACCTTGTCATCAGGCGCGCGCTCATCGTCGTTCTTGGCGATGGCGATGAGGTAGGCGGCCTTGGTCTTGGGCAAGAGATTGCTGGGGCTTTCGGGCGCATCACCCACAAGACCCGCGCCGTGGAACGAGGCTGCCGCGCCCACCCGCTCCGGGTTAGCAAAGGCGGTGCGCACCGTGAACGGGCCACCCATGCAATAGCCGCACGACCCGATCTTCTTTTTGGTATCGACCTCGGCTTGGCTGTCGAGCCATTTCACGAAGGCACCCGCATCCGAAATCGTGCCCGCAGGCGTGATTGCGGCGATCATGGGCTTCAGCTTTTCCTGCCCCGGCGGGGTGCGCCATTCCATCAGCGAACCCAGGATCGGCGCGGGGCTTGACCGATAATACTGATTCACCACCAGCACCGCAAAGCCGGCCTCGGCCAGCATGGTGCCCATGGTCTTGTAGGCATCGCGCAAGCCCGCAATATCAGGCCACATGATTACGGCAGGGTGTCTGCCCTTGGCGGGATAGACAAAGAAGGCATCGGCCTTGCCATCGGGCGTGTCGATGGAAACGGTGCGGCTTTTGGTCTTGCCACCGTCCGCAGCGGTGGCGCAGCCGGGCAGGGCGGCAAGAGCTGCTGCACCCGCGCCAACGCTGGCGAACTGGCGGCGATTGAACCAGAGGGCGTTTTCCTGTTCAGTAATTTCGTCGCACATCGGACACTCTCCGCGTTATCCGTCCGATGGGCACGATAGCGGGGCGGCGGGCGGCTGCAA
Organism: Novosphingobium sp.; assembly: GCA_041639635.1. Lineage (GTDB taxonomy): Bacteria > Pseudomonadota > Alphaproteobacteria > Sphingomonadales > Sphingomonadaceae > Novosphingobium. The sequence goes on along the minus strand of JBEQBV010000092.1, from coordinate 1 downwards.
G
>JBEQBV010000091.1:0-12822 GCA_041639635.1 Novosphingobium sp. | reverse complement strand
GGGCTTCCTGGCCATCGGCGTGCTGGCGATCCTGCTCGGCATCACCATGTGGGCGCAGTTCAAGCTGCAACCCGCCGCGATGGACCCGGCACAGCAGCAGATCTTCGCGTTCATGCCGTGGATCATGATGTTCGTGATGGCACCATTCGCCGCCGGTCTGCTGATCTACTGGATCACTTCGAACGTGCTGACCATTGCCCAGCAGAAGTACCTCTACAGCAAGCACCCGCAGTTGAAGGCGCAAGCCGACAAGGATCAGCAGGACATTGATCGTGTGGCGACGCGCGAAAAGAAGGCCACTGGCCAGAAGCCCAAACCGCGATGAATGCTGAAGAAGAACATGCCGCCGAACTCCAGGCCGAAATGATCGAACAGGCGCGCCTGCTCTTTGCGGGCCGCGTGGAATTCATCAAATCGGCCCCGGCGCTCAAATTCCTGCCCGATCCCGATGTGCCCGAAATCGCCTTTGCAGGCCGGTCGAATGTGGGCAAATCGTCGCTCCTCAATGCGCTGACGGGCCGCAAATCCATTGCGCGCACCTCGGTCACGCCGGGTCGCACGCAGGAATTGAACTACTTTGAAGTGGGTGAGCCCACCCGCCTGCGGCTGGTCGATATGCCCGGCTATGGCTTTGCCAAGGCCCCGCCCAAAGTCGTTGAAAACTGGCGGCGTCTGGTCCGCGATTTCCTGCGCGGTCGCGTGGTATTGAAGCGCACTCTGCTGCTGATCGACAGCCGCCATGGCGTAAAGCCCGTCGATGAAGACATGATGCAGATGCTCGATGAAGCAGGCGTTGGCTATCGCGTGGTCCTGACCAAGGCGGACAAGATCAAGGCCAGTGATCTGGAAGCCGTCACCGCTGCCACCATCGCGGCTGCGCGCAAACGCACCGCCGCCTACCCCGAAATCCTCGTGACCTCATCCGAGAAAAAGATGGGCATCGAAGAACTGCGCGCGGCGGTTTTGCAAGACTCGTTGGGCTGACCTTCGTCCCGTTGGCGATTGGCTGATGCCCTACTCACCTAACAGTTCGTCACCCTGAACTTGTTTCAGGGTCCATTTCTCACCACGAGCTGCGGCTTGATTGGCAAAATGGATGCTGAGCCGAAGGCCAGCGAAGCTAAACAAGTTCAGCATGACGAAGGTGCTGGAGCAAAAGGAGATGGAGCAACCTGCTCCCTTCCCGCCTGCGGGAGGGGTTGGGGGGGGCATGTTACCCCCGGCAACATCCATCCCAACCCCCGCTCATGCTGAGCTTGTCGAAGCATCAAGCACAGTGCTCTGCCCAACACCCTTCGACAGGCTCAGGGTGAGCGGATCTGGGGGACTGGCAAATATTACCAGTCAACTCCAACATCCCACCATTCCGGCACAATCCCCGCTGTCCTACAAACCACCCGCTGGCCCACGCTCCCGCGTGCCATGCCCCACCGCACCCTCCTCCCAACCGCCGCCACAGCCCGCAACGTCCTCGCGCGTCTCGGCACGCCTGTGCCTCCGCCCGATGAAAAACGCCTCCTCGAACTGCTGGGAACAGACCTGACACTTTCTCCTCAGGACCGTGTAAACAGTGTAAACCTGTTCATGCTCGACACAGCAAACCTGAACAGCTACGCGCCCCGAAAGCGGAACGGGGCAGATGCGATGAAGCTGATCATCGGCAACAAGAACTACTCCAGCTGGTCCCTGCGCGGCTGGCTGGCGTGCAAGCAATCGGGCCTCCATTTTGAAGAAGTGGCCGTTCCGCTCTATGGCGCAGAATGGGATGCCCTGCGCCGCACCGAAGATTTCGCCCCGTCGGCAGGCAAAGTGCCGATCCTGTGGGATGGCGAAGGCCCCGATGCGGCAGTGGTGTGGGATAGCCTCGCCATCATCGATTACCTCGCGGACAAAGTCGGGCGTGATCGCTTCTGGCCCAAGGATAACGCGGCGCGCGCCATGGCCCGCTCGATGGTCGCCGAAATGCACGCCGGTTACCATGGACTGCGCGAGCAATTGCCGATGAACATCCGCAAGCGTTTCGATCGGGTTGAAATCACGCCCGAAGTCCGCGCCGATGTCGTCCGCATTCTCACCCTCTGGGCCGAAGCGCGCGCTCGGTTCGGGCAGGGCGGGCCATTCCTGTTCGGCACGTTCTGCGCGGCCGACATCATCTATGCCCCGGTCGTCTCGCGTTTCCTGACCTATGGTGTGCCTGTCCCCGGTTTCGCATCGGCTTACATGGAAGCGGTCTGGACGCACGACTGGATGCAGGCGTGGATCGCGGCGGCGCAAAGTGAAGTCTGGACCATCGAAAAGTTTGAGGAGCCTGCCCTGTGATGCCCGCACTTGATCCCGTTCTCTTGGCCGAACAGTTGATTGATTGCGAAAGCGTCACCCCTGCCACTGGCGCGGTATTCGATTGTTTTGAAGCGATGCTGAAGCCGCTGGGTTTCGAAATCCACCGCTTCATCGCGGGCGAAGCGCCCGACGGCCCGGTCGAAAACCTTTTTGCGATCAGGCGCGGTCCGGAAGGTTCACGCCATTTCGCCTTTGCCGGGCACCTCGATGTCGTCCCGCCGGGCGAGGGCTGGACCTCCGGCCCGTTCAAGGCTGAGCGCCGGGGCGAACTGCTTTACGGTCGCGGTGCGGTGGACATGAAGGGTTCCATCGCCGCGATGGTCGCCGCTGCGGCAGAAATCCCTGCCGAAGCCGGAACGCTCAGCTTTATCATCACCGGCGACGAGGAAGGGCCCGCGCGTTATGGCACCGTGCCCTTGATCGACCTGATCCGCGAGATGAAGTCCGAACCGGACCTGTGCCTTGTCGGAGAACCCACCTCAGTCAATCGTTTGGGCGATATGGTGAAGATCGGCCGGCGCGGCTCGGTCAACATGTGGATCACCTGCAAGGGCGCGCAGGGCCACGTCGCCTACCCACACCTTGCCGACAACCCGATCCCTCGCCTGATCGCGCTCCTGGCTGAACTCGATGCATTGGTGCTGGATGAAGGCACCGAATGGTTCCAGCCTTCGAACCTTGAAGTGACTGACCTCGAAGTGGGCAACAAGGCCACCAACGTGATCCCGGCGGAAGCGAGCGCCCGCATATCGATTCGCTTCAACGATCAGCACACCGGAGCAGGGCTCGTCGCGATGGTCGAAGAAGTGGCCCGCCGCCACAAGGGCGAGGTCCGCGCAGTCATTTCGGGCGAGAGTTTCATCACGCTGCCGGGCGATTTTTCAAACCTGATCGCCGAGGCGGTGAAGGCCGAAACCGGGCTCGATCCTGAACTCTCCACCAGCGGCGGCACATCGGATGCCCGCTTCCTCCGCGCGGTCTGCCCCGTAGTGGAATTCGGCCTGTGTAACGCCACGATGCACAAGAAGGACGAGGCAGTCGCGCTGGAAGACCTGGCGGTCCTCCAGCGCATCTACCGCCGCATCACGCTTGCGGCGCTGGCGGGCGAAAGCGATTCAAAGACGTCGTCGGCCCGTGCTTGACACGGGCCTTGGCTTTTATTGGTGGACGAGGTCAGGCCAGCCCCGTGTCAAGCACGGGGCGACGGTGATATAAACGACCGATCTCGAAGACTAACTCTTCACCTTGCTGGCAAAGCTCTTGCGTAGTTTCATCAGCTTGGGCGGGATCACGGCGAGGCAATAGGGATTGCGCTGGCCTTCGCCTTCCCAATATTCCTGATGGTAATCCTCGGCCGGATACCAGGTGGCCATTGGCTCAATCGTGGTGACGATCGGCTTGGGCCAATCCGGCTGGGCCCGCGCGATGGCGGCTTCAACCTCAGCCTTCTGCGCATCATCCGCCGGGAAAACGGCAGACCTGTACTGCGTGCCCACGTCGTTGCCCTGCCGGTTGAGCTGCGTCGGATCATGCGTGGCAAAGAAGATGTCGAGGATCTGATCCAGCCCGATCACGCCTGTATCGAAGGTCACCCGGATCGCCTCGGCATGGCCGGTCGTGCCGCTGCACACCTGCTTGTAGGTGGGGTTGGCCACGCTGCCGCCGATGTATCCGCTTTCCACGTTGGTCACGCCGATAACGTCGCGGAACACCGCCTCGGTGCACCAGAAGCATCCGCCTGCCAGAATGGCTGTTGCCTGTTCGCTCATGTACCTTATTCTCCTGAATTGCCGTAGAGATAGGCATCCCCCCGGCGCTTGTCACCGGCACCAAGGAGAATCCCGGAATGCGTAGATTGAGCCTCGCCCTGCTTGCCGCAGTTGCTGTCAGCAGCCTTGCCCAGCCCGCCTTTGCCCAGAGCGCTGCCACCGCAGCCCCGAAGATTGATCCGGCACTCGCCGCCGCCGTTGCCGACCCGCTGCGCAAGGAAGACGCCACGCGCGACGTCTATCGCAAGCCCGACCAGACGCTGGCCTTCTTCGATGTTGGCCCCACCATGAAGGTGGGCGAATATGCGCCCGGCGGCGGATGGTATTCGCGCCTGCTGGGCATTTACCTTGCGCCCAAGGGCAAGCTGGTGGGTCTGTTCGCCGATGCCAGCGCCGCCAATGCGCAGCGGCAGGAGGCAATGAAGGCTGCGGTCGCCAAGTTCCCGTCGGAAGTGGCCGAGTGGGCGAAGCAGCCGGCTGAAAAGTTCAACGCCTTTTCGCTCGGCGCGATTCCCGATGGGGAGAAGGGCACGTTCGACCGCATTTTGGTGATGCGCGCGATGCACAACATGCTGCGGTCCAACGTGGCCGACAGCGAAATCAAGAAGATGCGCGATTTGCTGAAGGATGACGGCATGATCGGCATCGAACAGCACCGCGCCAAGGTCGATGCGCCTTATGCCTTCACCGATGGTTCGAAAGGCTATCTGCGTGAAGCCGATATCATCAAGTTCATGGAAATCCACGGATTCACCTTCGTGGGCAAGAGCGAGGCCAACGCCAATCCCAAGGACCCGGCGAACTGGCCCGATGGCGTATGGACGCTGCCGCCATCACTGGGAGGCGCAAAGGACGATGCCACCAAGGCGAAGTTGCGGGCCATTGGTGAGAGCGACCGTATGACACTGCTGTTCCGCAAGCGTCCATGATGCTGGAATGATCGGGTGCGGCGATGGTTGAATTGATGGGGCAGGGGGCTTAGGTCCGGCCCATGAGCATCATCACCGTCGCCGCCCTGCAACTCGCCCTGCCCGGGGGCGAGGCTGAGAATATCGCCGCCACTGCCGCGCTGGTGGAGGAAGCAGCCAAGGGCGGCGCGCAGATCGTGCTGCCGCCCGAACTGTTTGCCGGACCCTATTTCTGCAAGGTTGAAGACGAGGCCCTGTTCGGCATGGCCTATCCACTAGAGGCAGACCCTTCGGTGCGCGAGATGCGCAAGCTGGCCAAGGCGCACCACATTGCCATCCCTACCAGCTTCTTCGAGCGCGATGGGCACCATTACTACAACACGCTGGCGATGATCGACCCCGATGGCGAGGTGATGGGCATCTATCGCAAGAGCCACATCCCCGATGGGCCGGGCTATGAAGAGAAATACTACTTCCGCCCCGGCAACACCGGCTTCAAGGTGTGGGACGTGTTTGGCACGCGCATCGGCGTGGGCGTGTGCTGGGACCAGTGGTATCCTGAATGCGCGCGCGCCATGGCGCTGATGGGCGCGGAACTGCTGTTCTATCCCACCGCCATCGGCAGCGAACCTTATGACGCCGATCTGGACACGAGCCGCATGTGGCGGCGTGCGATGCTGGGCCATGCGGTTTCGAACTGCATGCCGGTGATCGCGGCGAATCGCATCGGTATGGAAGAAGAACAGCGCTTTTACGGCCACAGCTTCATATCGGATGAGTGGGGCGATTTTCTGGCCGAGTTTGGCGCGGGCGAAACCGGGGTGCTGCACGCCGCCATCGACCTGAAGCGCGCCGCGACGCACCGGGCCGGGATGGGCTTTTTCCGTGATCGGCGGCCGCAGCTTTACGGCCGGTTGGCAGAGGACATCTGACCGTCCACCGCTATCTTGTCGCGCTCGGTTCCAACCAGCGCCACTACCGCCACGGCGCTCCTGATGCGGTGGTCCGGGCGGCGCTTAACGATCTGGCGGTGCCTCCGATCAGGCTTGTGGCGGCTAGCCCGCTGATTCGCAGCCGTCCGATTGGCCCTTCGAAGCGGGAGTATGTGAACGGGGCGGCGGTGGTGGAGACGCGCCTTGATCCCCCTGCCTTGCTTGAGGCGCTGCAGGATATCGAGGCCCGCTTTGGCCGCAAGCGGCAAGGCCAGCGCTGGCGCGCGCGGACGCTGGATCTGGATATCGTGCTCTGGTCTGGCGGGTGCTGGAGCGACGAGGTGTTGACCATTCCCCACCGCGAATTCCGCAAGCGCAGCTTTGTGCTGTGCCCAGCGGCCCGCATTGCGCGGCATTGGCGCGATCCGTTGACCGGGCACACCGTGGGACAACTGGAATACCGCATCAAGCGCAGGCTTGACCGCCCGGCCCGCGCCCCCTAGGTGACGCGCCACCCCAAGGGCGCAAATTGCTGTCGAGGGGTGAGGACCCGTAGCTCAGTTGGTAGAGCAACGGACTTTTAATCTGTAGGTCTCGGGTTCGAGTCCCGACGGGTCCACCATCATTCCCAACGCCAGACGCGAATTGCCGACCAAAAGGTGTCGGGCAGCAGTTTCCAGACAGCAAATGAACGCCGGATGGGCCAGTGCCCGGTCGGCGTCAGTTGTCGGTAGCGTCAGCTATGACCTTGACCATGCCTGCGAGCATGCTTTCGACCATATCCTTTCCGGCATCAGTCAGCCTTACCCATGAACGGCGGCGGTCATTGCTGTCTGGCAAGCGCACGACAGCGCCTTTCAGTGCCAGTGCATCCAGATAGCGCAGGCCGGTGGTTGATGGCACACCAGCCATCACGCTGACGCCCGAAACGGAAATCCGCTGATTTTCATGCAGGGCGATGTACAATTCGACCAGCATGACCCAGCCCGTGCCGGCAGGCTGCAGGCCGGGCACCAGACTTTCGCAATTCTGCAGGTGGCGGCGATAACTCCTCGCGATCCTGTAGTAATTCATGACGCTGTTCGATGCGCGGAAAGGCCCCGACTGATCTTGGACGCGGTTCTGGACGAGGTACATGCGATCAGGCTCCGTAAAATGCCGCGACGTTCAATTCTGCTTATTGCCCTGACCTTGCTCCGTATCGCAGCCGCATTCCGGATCGCCCGTGCATGGCACGTGCGATCCGGTCTCGATGCGACCCGAGAGATACTTGGCCGAAAGCTGCTGGGCCGAAAGCTGCTGGGCCGAAAGCTGCTGGGCCGAAAGCTGCTGGGCCGTTCGTCGCCTGCCTTGCACGGCAACTGGTTTGCCGAGGTGCGGGAAACGCCATTCACGCGCTCTGGTGTCGATAAACAGGTCATCGTCAGCGAAAGAGCACCAGCAGCGCGCCGAAAAACAGCCACAGCAAGAGCGAGAGCCCCGGAGCAACCATCAGCCGCATCATGCAACCGATCTGCCAGTCAAATCTGGCCATGCCCTGCCACGCAAGGCTTCAGCGGTACACGCGGAAACCCCTGCACAGAGCAGCGCGGCACCGGATGCGTGCGCGGGCTTGGTTCGATGGGCGGCGGGTTGCAACACCAGTACTCCCGTTAGTATTATAACGGTCTAGCCGACAAACGGTCGCTGCGGTTGTAAACAGATGTAAACTTCTCGGACGGGCAGTTACCTGCACGGCGGCGTGGAGTATGGCTCTTCCACCTAGGCAGCGTGGACCAATTCCATGCTGCCCAGATCCGAGGAAGTTGATGAAAATCGGGATCGTTGACGATGACGAAACGATGCTTGAGTTCGTGTCCCGCTTGTTCGGCACGGAGGGCTATCGCTGCGCCGCCTTCAGACGCGGCCGTGATCTGGTCAGCGCGCTGACGCGTGAAACCTTCGATCTTCTGATTCTCGATTGGAATATGCCCGACATGAACGGGATGGACATCCTTGCCTGGGTGCAGGCGCGGATATCGCCATGCCCGCAGATCATCATGCTGACCAGCCGGTCCGACAAGGATGATGTGGCCGCAGCCCTTCACGCGGGTGCCGACGACTATATCGTAAAACCCGAATCGGCGATTGTGATTGCCGCGCGGGTTCGTGCGGTTTTGCGGCGCACCCAGCCGCGCCCGGTGGCAGACCGATTCGAATCTTTCGGAGCCTATACCTTTGACCGGGCCAGCGAGACTGTTACGCTTGGCGGCATGCCGATCGTTCTGACGGGCAAGGAGTTCGCCCTTGCCTATGTGTTCTTTGCAAACCAGCACAAGCCGCTATCACGCAAGTATCTGATGGAGTCCGTGTGGAAGTCGCTCGCCGATTTGACGACACGGACGCTCGACATGCATGTCTCGCGTATCCGCACCAAGCTGCAGCTGCGGTCAGAGAATGGGTTTCGGCTGCAAACGGTGTTCAACTATGGCTATCGGCTGGAGTCCTGCTGATGAACCGCAAGCATGATGCGCGGGAAGCATTATGGCCGCTGCTGGTTGCTGCCATGTTCTGCTCCGCAATGCCGGTCGAGGCCAAGACGGCGCGGTTGCCGCGTGATCCGCTGATCGCCCCGCAGGACCTGATCGAATACAGTATGCGACAGGGCGACAATCTGTTCACGCTGGCCCGGCGAGCGTTGCAACGGCCCGATCAATACCGCGCGGTGCAGCGGATAAATCGCATTGCCGATCCTCACCGGATACCGACCGGCACCGTTCTGAAGATACCGATGAACCTGCTGCGCGCCGATCCGCTTTCTGCCCGGGTGATCGCTGTGCGTGGAACGGTGAACCTGCGCCAGAGCGAGAGTGTGGCCCCATTGCGCATCGGCGCCGAGCTTCTGCCCGGAGCGGCAATCGAGACCGGCAACGACGGTTTCGTGACAATCGAACTGCCCAACGGTTCGCGCACGTCGATGCCGACCCGCACCCGGTTGAAGATCGTGCGGCTCCATCGCATCGCGCTGACCGGAAGCCTTGATTACGATCTGGCAGTGGATGGCGGAAAGGTTGAGACGACGGCCAGCCCGCTTGGCACCGATCCCAACAACCGCTTTCGCATCCGCACGCCGCGCGCGCTGGCCGCTGTGCGCGGCACGGTGTTCCGCGTGGGCTTTGAAGATGGCGAGGCTGTATCGCTCACCGAAGTTCTGGAAGGCGCGGTTGCCGCCAGCAGCACGACATCGGGGACCGAGGCCAGCCTGACACCGGGACTTGGCGCGGTGATTGCCGCCAGCGGAAACGTGCGAACCGAAACTCTGCTTGCACCGCCAGACTTGCGCGATCCCGGCCGTGTGCAGGTGGATCCGCAGGTGCGGCTCAATCTGGCTCCGCTGACGGGTGCCGCTGCCTATCGGCTGCAGATTGCCGAAGATGCTGGCTTTACGCGCATTCTGGCCGACCGGTCGGGCAATGCGGCAGAGTTCGTGGTCGACGATATCCCCAATGGCAGCCTGTTTGTGCGGGTTAGCGCGGTTGCGGCTTCGGGGCTGGAAGGCTTGCCGCAGACTTATGCGATGCGGCGCATTCTGGCCGGAGTCACGGCCTCTGCACAAGGTGATGCAGATACCATGCGCTTTGCCTGGGGCGGCTCTGGCGAAGGACGCAGGACGTACAGCTTCCAACTGGGGCCAGCGGATGGAAAGGGACCGTGGGTGGTAGATGAAGCGGGACTTGAGACCAGCGGTATCCGGCTGCGGCGGCTTGGCCCGGGCGTATATCGATGGCGCGTTGGCGTTCGGCAGGAAAGCGGTGGTGAAGTGGTAGAAAACTGGCTGCCGTTCGAAAAGCTGACCGTGGCGGTGCCGGAATAGCGCGGTGCTGCACCGGCGGCTTTACGGTGAATGGTTTGTCGTGGCCGTTGTCGCGTGTCTGCTGGCATGGATCGCCACAGCCAATCAGCGTCTGGCTCCATTGGACAACCGTATCTACGATCAGGCGCTTGGGCTGATTGCGCCGCCGGTCGATGACCGCATCCTGATTGTGGAGATAGACGAGCCGAGCCTCACTGCGCTTGGTCGTTGGCCCTGGCCGCGCAGCGAACACGCAAGGTTGCTCGAAGCGGTTGCTCGACACAAGCCGGCAGCGGTGGGCTATTCCGTCCTGTTCCTTGATGAGGCAGGCGATGACGCAAAGCTGGCAGAGGCGATGCGGGCCGCCGCGCCGGTCTATCTGGCAGCGCTGGTGGACCGGGATATGGCAGGCGCAGTTACTGGCGTGCAGCCGCCAGCCTCGACGCTGGCGGCTGCTGCGGCGGGGATTGGCGCGGTTGAGCTTGATCCGGACGCTGATGGCGTGATTCGGGCAATGCCGCGCTCCGCGGGGGGCGATGAGATGGCTTTGCTGCCGTTGGCCTCCCGGCTGGCCCAGGCCGCAAATGCCGATTCGCCCCCGGCTCATGAAAGCGTGCGGATCCGTTATGCGCAAAGAGAGGATTTCCGGCGGATTTCGTTTGCCAGTCTGGCAGCGGGGGAAGTGCCGCCAGTGCTGATTCGCGGCAAACTGCTGCTGGTTGGTGCGACCGCGCCGGGTCTTGGCAACCAACAGCCGGTTCCGGGGCCGGGCGGGCGGCTGCTTTCCGGCGTGGAAATTGAAGCCAATGTGCTCAATACCAGCCTGCAAGAGGCAGCTATCGCCACATTTCCGGGCGGAAAGGCTGCTGCTTTTGCCTTGCTGCCCATCATCGTATTGATGATCGGGTTCCTGCTGCTGTCACCCTCGCAAGGGTTCTGGCTGGCCGTGGGGCTTGGCGTCGGGGCTTTTGCATTCAGCCTGTTGTTGCTTTCTTTCGCGAGCCTGTGGTGGCCTCCGGCTGGAACGATGGCAGGGTTGGTTGCGGCGCATATCCTGTGGAGCTGGCGGCGGCTGACCGTGATCGGGCGCTTCCTGCTCGCGCGGACCCGGCAGTTGGAGCGGGAACCGGGGCTTGCGCTTGTCGCCAGCACTGCACGGCACAGCGGAGACAGCATTTCGCGTGGAGCTGATCGGCTTGCCGATCTGATCGAGCAGTTGCGGACGTTGCGGGCCTTTGTCAGCGAAGCGGTGGAATGCCTGCCCGCAGCCATCTGCGTGGCCGACAGCGAGGGCCGGATCGCGCTGTGCAATCGCGCTGCCGAAGCCTTGTTCGGCAAGGGCCTGTCAGGGCGGCTTATCGCGGAAGTCGCTGCAAGGCTCAGTCCGGTGCCGGAAGGGGATAATGGGCTGCTCCGCGATGAGACGGGCCGTTTCTTCCTTCTGGCAAAGGCAGAGCTTTCAGGCGATTTCCAGATCTACAGCTATGCCGATGTCACCGATTTGCAGCGCATCGCCGAAGAGCGCGACGACATCCTGCAATTTCTCAGTCACGATATCCGCACGCCCAATGCCGCAATCGTCACCTTGCTGGAAACCGATGAGCTGGCCGGAAAGCGTGAAGCCAAGGCCGTGCCTCCAGCGGCAACCATCGCCGCGATTCGCCGCCATGCACGCCATGCCTTGCGGTTGGCCGACGACTTCGTGCAACTGGCGCGGGCGCGGCGCCGTTCGATGGAGCCTGAGCCGCTTGATCTATGCGATGTGGCGCGCGAGGCGGCTGACATGGTCTGGCCTCGTGCGCATGGACGACAGATCACGGTCCAGGACGATTGCGTGAGCGGCGAAGTGTGGGTCATGGGCGATCGCAGCATGATCCTTCGCGGCGCGCTGAACCTGCTGGAGAATGCAGTGAAATTCGCGCCCGAGGGGGCAGTGGTGCGTTACGGTGTGGAGGCTTCGGGCAACCTTGCCAGTCTGGTCGTGGCAGGGCCGGGACCGGCAATGCCACCGGGGCGCGAGGCAAACCCCTTTGCACTCTATGCCGAAGGGCGCGCCGCTGATGGTACGGGCAGTCTTGGGCTGGGGCTGGCGTTTGTGCAGACAATGGCCCAGCGCCATGGCGGGCGTGTGTCATATGGATATAGCGATGCCGTCGGCGGGGAGTTCCGGGTGGACCTGCCCCTTGCAGAGTCAGAAGAGGATGCCGTGGTTAGTCTTGCCCTGAACGAAGCGTAACGCTGCCGCTCTGGCGATAGAGTGCTGCGACCGCTTGTTCGGCAAGCGCGGGCAAACTGGCTTCGAGCTGGCCACGACAATGGCTTTCTTCGGCCCAGGCCCGGACCGGCGACTTGTCCTGGCCTTCAAGCACAATCAGCAGACGCTGCGTCCGGTCTGCGCAGTTCTGCAGCAAGCGCTGTCGCTTGGCAGCAGATAGTGGCGTGCCGTCATCGGCGTTGATCGCCATGTAGGACGGACGTTCGGATAAGGAGACAGTAAGTCGGCGCGGCGAATCAACGGTTATTGATTGGCCCCGCTTTGCAAGTGCAGTCTTGATTGCAGCACTGGCGGCAGCAGCCAAATTTCCCGATCCCGGCGATTCGACCACGGTGATGCTTGTACCGGCCCCGACACCGAATTCTCCGATGTTCGAACCCGCAAAGCCAGCATGTGTCTCAACCGGGCCTGCGCAGGCAGAAAGCCCGAGGCCGCACAGCATCAATGAAGCAAGGCAGAGCGTGCGTGACATGGCGGAAATTCCCGAAAACAGCGTGGATGCGGCGGGTTTAGTGCAGAGAGCCTCACGCAGCAATCGATAGGATCATGGCAGGCAACTGACATATGTGCGCACGGAATGGCCGGTTTTGCTGGCTCCGGAAGAGCTCGCGAAGGAAATTCAAAAAAGTGCAAAGATTGCTGTTGACCCGAATCGTTGATGCACTTAGAGGGCCTCTCACCGCAGCGGAGTTGCTGAGCAGCTAGGCAGCGGTCGCCGACATAGACGGACACTCAGTCCCCCGGATAGAAACGGGGATGATTGGTT
>JBEQBV010000090.1:0-12841 GCA_041639635.1 Novosphingobium sp. | reverse complement strand
ACGCCGCGCATGCCCGGCTCAACGCCAGCATTGCCCAGGCGCTGGCGATGGGCGCGCGCGTGATGCTGCTGATCGCGGGCAAACCGCGCCCGCATGATGCGACAGACGCCCGGGGAAACCAGCGCGGAGTGATCCGTGCGCGGCTGCTCGATTGGCTGGCGCATAGCCCGCATGCTAGCCGCATCGCCGCCGTGCGCCCGGCGCAACCGCGCCATGGCGGCGCGGGCGCGGTTTACATTATCTTGAAGCGGTCGCGTTAGCTCTTGGTCCAGCGGGCAGCGAAGAAGCCGTCGATGCCGCCATGTTCGGCCAGCATGCCGGGATCGGAGCGGAAGTGGCCTTCGCTGGCGGTGAGGCCTTCGGGCAGTTCGGCATCGCCGATGGGTGACGGCGTGAGGCCGGTGAAAGCTGCGGCCTGCGCCTCGCCTTCTTCCCGCTCCAGCGAGCACACCGCGTAGACCAGTTTGCCGCCCGGTGTGAGCCATGAGGCGGCGCGTTTGAGCATGGCAGACTGAAGCGCGGTGAGATCGGCCATCGCGGCGTGGCGGTGCAGCACATCAGGATGGCGGCGGCAGGTGCCGGTGGCGCTGCACGGGGCATCAAGCAGAATGGCATCGAACGGCGCATCGGGCGTCCACGCCAGCGCATCGGCCACCACGACATCGGCGGACAGGCCACTGCGCGTCAGGTTTTCGGCCAGCCGTTCATTGCGGCGGGCGGACTTGTCGAGCGCGGTGACGGTCCACCCGGCGGCGGCGAGTTGCAGCGTCTTGCCTCCCGGCGCGGCGCACAGATCGAGCGCGCGGCGGCCATCACCGTTGCCTAGCAAGCGCGCAGGCACGCTGGCGGCAAGGTCCTGCACCCACCATGCGCCTTCGGCAAAGCCATCAAGCGCCTCGATCGCTCCTGCGCGGGCGAGGCGGATGTGGCCGGGGGCGAGAGAGTGGCCGCCAAGGCGCTCTGCCCACAGCGCGGTTTGCGATGCATCGCGCAAGGTGAGATCGAGCGGGGGCGGCACGGCTAGGCCTGCGCTGATCGCTTCGACCCGATCGGGCCAATTCGCTTGCCAGCGTGTGGCGGCAGCGGGGGGAAGCGTGGGGGCAACGGGCAGCTTGGCCATGCCCTTGGTCACTGCCGAGAACACGCCGTGGGCCAATCGGCGCGGGCCTCCGGTCAACAGAGGCAGGCCGGTGGCGACGACGGCGTGACCGGGCAGGTTCAGGCGCAGAGCTTGGGCTAGCATGATGCGCAGCACCGCGCGGGCCTTGGCGTCGTCGGGCAAGGGCTGTTTGGTCGCGCTATCGATCAGCGCATCAAGATCGGCCATCCAGCGCAACGCTTCGTGCGCAATGGCGAGCGCGAGCGCGCGGTCATCACCGCGTTCGATCCCGCGCAGGATCGGCGGCGCGGCCTGATCAAGCGGATCGCCCCGGCGCAGCACAGCATCAAGCAGGCGCAGCGCGGCGCGGCGGGCGGGGACGCCGGGGATTTCATCATCGGGAGCAGAAGTACGGGCCATGGCAGCGGCCTATCGGCGCTTGTGCCCCAATATGCAATTGCAACCGCGCGACACTAAGTTCATTTGACTGGGCATGGACAAGCCAACACCTCGCGCGACAAAGCGACCGGAAAACTTCGCCCGGCCCGAGCACTGGACCAACGACCCCGCGCCTGCACCCAAGGCCATAGAGCGCGGGGAAGACCCTGACGGAATAGATCCCACGCGCTTTGGCGATTGGGAGAAGAACGGAATCGCGATAGACTTTTAGGGCCTCTCCCGGCTCTGCCTCATCATTCCCGCAAAAGCGGGAATCCAGCCCCAAACAGGCGCTTCATCCACTGGATTCCCGCCTGCGCGGGAATAACGAACTTTGAAACCTTACCCTTCGATCACGCGCGCCTGCGGGTGATGTTTGTCCAGATGCTTGCGCAAAATCTTAAGATTACGCGAGTTCGAGCGGAAGAACAGGTCGAAGGCATCGCCGACCAGCGGCACCGCGCCTATGGCGGTATCAAAGGCGACGTTTGCGCCCATGCGCCACAGCTTCCATTTCGGCAGGCCCAGATTGCGCGCTTCCCACACAACATAGGCCCCCATCGCCGCGGTCAGCAGATCGCCCAGCACCGGCACCAGCCCAGCCACCGCATCAAGGCCGACATCGCGGCGCAGGATCGGGATCGTGAAGCTGCGTTCAAGCAGGCGCTCCATCATCTCGATCCGCTGGCGCACCGATGCGGCATCCTGGCCGAGACCGGGGATTTCGGGCCTGATGGGTTGAGCGCGGGCAAGGCGAGGTTCGTTCATACTGCTTATCTGGGGAGCCATGCCAGCGGCGGCAAGGGATGCCAGCCCCACGGGTTTTGCGCAAAGCCGGTGGTGCCGCTGCGCACCATCGACCAGCGCAACGGACGCGCAATCGGGATGAAGCCGTTGGCTGCGGTGATCTCTGCCTCCGCCTCGGCCAGCAAGGCCGCGCGGGCGGCTGGATCGAGCGCGCGCCGCGCCTCTGCCACGCGCTCATCGCCTACCGGGCTGCACACGGCTTTCTGCACGGTGCAGGAAAGCTGGTTGAGGAACCACGTGGCACGCCCATAGCGCGCGGCAATATCGATGAGCCGCAAATCGCCCCGGTCCTTTTCGGGCACACGGCGCACGGCAATGCCGATCCGGGCAAGATCGCGGCGCAGAGCATCGAACACCTGCGTTGATCCGGCGCCATCGGGCATGGCCACGCTCAGCGTCGACAGGCTGCGCCCCGCCCCCTTCCACGCGGCCACGCGCGAAGCGGCCTGCGCCTGCCGGTCTTCCACGCTCATCCCCTGCCAGCGTTCACCGATCGTGCCCAGATCGTCTTCGGCATCGGGCGAGACGATGCGCGTGGTTGGTTGCCAGCCGCCGATATTGAAGCTGCCCAGCAAGGCATCACGATCAATCGCCATGGCCAGCGCTTCACGATTTGCCGAATCGCCCAGAAAGCCCTCGGTGCGAGTGACCAGCAGCCCGAACAGGCCGGTGACTGGATCGAGTTGCACATTGCCGCGCGTCAATCCAATGCGCCCGGCCAGTGGCACCGTATCGATCTTGCCACCCAGCAGCACATCGACATCACCGGCATCGAACATCTCGACAGCCTTTGCAGGCGTCGCAAAATTCACTGTCAGCGCGCGTGCGCGGCGTGCGAAATCGGCCTGTTCTGGCAAGCCCCGCGCTGCGGGGGGAATCAGGGTGAAGACGCTTGTGCCATTTTCCCCAGGCGCAATCTTCATAGGTCCTGTGCCGCTTTGCTTGCCTTTGGCCGATTGCCACGGCAGCGCCAGTTCCGGTTGGGCGAGCAGGATCAGCAGTTCGGGCACCGGGGCCACCAGATCGATTTCCACCACCCGGTCCGCCATCACGCGCACTTCATCAATGGCTGCCAGATCAAGGCCGAGAGCAGTGCCCTTCAACCCGGCAATGGCTTTGCGCAGCAGCGCAGCGGCGGCATCTGCACCGATTCGCTTGCCATCGGGCCAGGTTCCATCGCGCAGGCGGAAGATATAGCTTTGGCCGTTGTCGGTCACGATCCAGCGGTCGGCCAGTGCTGGCACCACACGGCCAGCTTCATCAAAGCCGACTAGGCCTTCGTTGGTGGCCGCGCGAGTCAATTGGGCCGGGGCCGAAAGACGGACGCCGCGCTCGTTCAGCGCAGCACCATCACCGATCACGGCAACGCCCAGCGTACCGTCGCCGCCCTTTCCACAGGACGACAGCAGCAATGCTATCAAGGGGATTGAGGCACGCCAGAAAGCCATCGAAAGAAGACTAGGCTAGCGTAGCGCAGGCGTCCAGAACGCACCGGGGATTGTGATGAATTTGCGCGAAAAGTCAGCTTTTGCGCGTCAGATCTTGGACATCAGATCTTGCGTAGGGGGCCCACCGGAATCGAACGGATCGGCGGCTTGACGAACCGCGGGGTGGATTCGCCCGCACCGACCGGCGCACGCGCCAGCTTCGGATCGATTTCATCATGAAAGGCAATGCCGAAACGGTTGTCTTGAATCCAGGCGACCACGCCTTCGACCCAGCCAATATTGCGCAGATTGACCTCGATTTGCGTGCCGCGCAGCACTTTGACTGTGCCTTCGGCCATCATACCGCCAGCCGAAAGGTTGCGCACTTTCACCCGGTGTTCGGCGTCGGAACCGGGCGAACGCACTTCTGCCATGAGAAACAGGCTGTCTCGCCCGATATGCCGATGGTCGATCTCAGTCACCAGAGGTTCCGCCAATCCCATGAATGCAACACCCGCACGGCACAAATTTGTCCGTTCCGGGTGTTTATCGCATCAAAACCTGCCCGCTTTCTAAACGGCCAAGGTTAATTCGGCGTTACCTCTGGCAACTGTTAACCGCAAAGCACACAGGGTTGCCCCTGCTTTTCGGCACTGCACAAATCACATGTCGCGAGAAATTTTCTCTCTGCGTTCATGGGCTTCCTGTGCTTCGACCGTCATCGTGGCGATGGGCCGGGCGATCAGACGGCCAAGGCCGATCGGCTCGCCGGTCACTTCGCAGTAACCATATTCGCCTTCATCAATGCGGCGCATCGCAGAATCGATCTTGGCGATCAGCTTGCGCTGCCGATCGCGCGTGCGCAGTTCGATGCCCCAATCGGTTTCGCTGGATGCACGGTCATTGAGATCGGGCTCGCGAATCGGGCCATCCTGCAGTGCCGAAAGCGTTCCGGCTGCGGCGGACAGGATCGATTTCTTCCATTCGAGCAGCAGACGACGGAAATAATCCTGCTGCGCCTCGTTCATATAGGGTTCGTTGTCACTGGGTACATAATCGCCTGGCAGTGCGCGGCGCGCCTTTGCCAGAACGTCAATCTCGTCACCTAAAACGCCAGCCATTTCGGCCCTCCGCAAAACAAGCCATCCGCCCCTCCCGGCCTGCATTCTCTCCGTTTCCGGCGCGCAGACTCTTGTGCTGGCGCGCCTATAGGATTGGCCCGTGACCCGCACAAGCGAATAGGCGCATAACGCGCATTAAGGCGGCGTGAAGTACGGCCAGTCACCTGTGGATTTTTGCAACTGTCCCGGCCGCAAACACGTCGGCTTTGCTGTTAACCATTTATTGGCCAAGAATTGTGACTGTCTGCCCTGTCGGAGGCTCCCCCGCAAAGGGCTTGGGGAATGGCTTCCTGAAGGGGGTAGGCATTATGACTCAAGCATGGATCAAGCTGGTGGCTGATGAGAGCCTGACAGCCATTGTGGCAGAATCACATGAAGCAGCCGACTTGCTGGTGGCCACGTGCCTTGCCGCCGCTGCCAATGGCGACAGCAACGCTCTGTTCGATCTGGGCGTGGCCTATTCCACCGGCAGCCATGGCGTGGAGTGCGACCTGATTGAGGCGCACAAGTGGTTCAACCTCGCCGCCGTGGGCGGACACGAGGAAGCCGCGAACTGCCGCGCCGATGTGGCTGATGAGATGACCGCACGCGAAATTGCCGAAGCCCAGCGCCGCGCGCGCGAATGGCTGCGCAGTGGCCGGGCGGCTGCTTGAAGATTGCCACCACGGCCGCATCGCGCGTGCGCTTTTGCGGATCTGGCAATGTTGGACAAAAGCATAAGCGGCTACTTGGCTGATCCCGGCGTCCCACAAGGCAGGCGCGCAGGCACGTATTTCCCGGAGCGTCTGGAGTGATCCGTATCTTTTATGATGGCGAGTGTCCGTTTTGCACACGGTATGTGCAGATGGTGCGCCTTCAACGCAGCGCGCAAGTGCAACTGGTTAATCTGCGTGAACATGATGGCCTGCGCGATGAACTGATCGCAGCGGGTTTCGACCTTGATGGCGGCATGGTGGTGGAAGACGGTCCGGCCCGCTATTCGGGCGACAAGGCCGTGGCCTATATTGCCTCGCTCACCACGCCCTCTGATGCGTTCAACCGGCTGAACCGCTGGATCTTTTCAAAGCCTGCACTGGCCGCAGTGCTCTATCCGATTCTGCGCAGTGGCCGCTGGTTTGTGCTGTTCCTGATGGGGCGCAGCTTCATAACCGAAACATCATCGCCAAACAGCGCGCGGCGGGAAATCTTCTCGACCATTTTTGCGCTCTTTTCCATTTTCCATGTCTTCAATTACGCTTTTGAATATGATCGGTTTCCGCCTTCGGGCGACATGCTCGTGCTGCTGGTGGCAGCGCTTGCCTTGCTGTTCCGCCCGTCGTCCGAGCGGCTGCTGTTTGCCCTGATGCTGATCAGCACGATCAGCACCGTGCTACAGGCTCCGGCCCATTCCAATCATACCATCGTCAGAGCCGCCGCCCTGCTGGGCTATTGGCTGTCCTTTGCCACCGCGATGGTGCGCAACGATCCGTTTGCGCAAGTTTTCGAACGGTTTGCGCCTGCAGGCGGGGCAGCGTTGCTGGTGATGTATTTCTTCGGCATCTTTCACAAGATCAACACCGATTTCCTCAATCCGCTCAGCAGTTGTGCGGTTGTCCTGTGGCGGCTGATGCCCTGGCCGCTGTCGGCAATGCAGGGCCCGGTAATCGATGCGATGACGATCTATGGCACCTTCGTGGCCGAGGGGCTGATCGCGCTTGCACTTTTGACCAGACGTTTCAGGCACTATGGCATTGCCGCAGGGATGGCATTTCACCTGCTGCTGAGCCTCAGTTCCTATGCGATGTATATCTCGTTCACCACGCTTTCGATTGCGCTGCATTCCCTGTTCCTGAGCGAGCAAGCCGCCCGGCAAACGCTGTCATCCCCCACACTGTCGATGGTCCGCGCCAAGTTTGCCCAGCCGATCTACAAGGTGGCCGTATTGGGCATCAGCCTGTGGCTAGCCGTGTTTGCCTTTGACGGGCACTACACGCTGGTCACTTTGGCGGCACTGCCACTGGTACTGCCATTTTGCTGGGCCGTGCTTCGCCATGGCGCAGCGCCGGATCAGGCCAAGGGGCGCGTGCCGGTGATCGGTGCGATTGTCGGCGCGCTTTTCTTTGCCAATTGCGCGATGCCCTATCTCGGCCTGAAAACTGCGCAGAGCGTCAACATGTTTGCCAATCTCAGGCTTGAGGCAGGGGTCAGCAATCATCTGATCTTCAATGGTGCACACCGCCCATTCCGCTATCTGGATACCGTCGTCACGATCGAAAAGAACGGTCAGAACCGCGTGTTTTATGATGTGCTGGCATGGATGCGCCGCCATCCCGACCAAACGATAACTTTCACTCTGAACGGCAAACGCTATGAAAATGCCAATGCGCAAATGTTTGCAGCGGACATTGAGCGGTTGCTGATGCCGGACTGGGTCAACAAATGGTTCCACTTTCAGCCAGTGGACCTCAATCGGCCGGAAGTTTGCGGCTTTTAAAGCAATGTGTTGATCAAGCGAGAGGTTGCTGCTGATTTCGCTCAACCCTTCCTGAACGGCGTCCGCGTCCCCAGCACCATTTGGTCCTGCGCCACCCCTGCCCGTTCGCGTTCCAGAAAATCCGCCACGGCGCGGCGGAAGTTCGGGTCGGCGATGTAGTGGGCCGAGAGGGTCTGGACGGGTTCGTAGCCGCGCGCCAGTTTGTGGCCGCCCTGCGCGCCTGCTTCTACGCGCGAGAGGCCCAGCGCGATGGCGGCGTCTATCGCTTGGTAATAGCACAGCTCGAAGTGCAGGAAGGGCTTCTCCACCAGCGCGCCCCAGTAGCGGCCATAGAGCGCGTCGCGCCCGATGAAGTTGATCGCGCCTGCGACCGGTTGATCATCGAGGAACGCAAGAACAAGCAGCACCTTGTTGGCCATGCGCTCGCCGATCAGGTCGAACGCCGCGCGTGTCAGGTAAGGGCGGCCCCATTTGCGCAGGCCGGTGTCCTGATAGAACAGCCAGAAGGCATCCCAGTGTTCGGGGCGGATAGCATCGCCGGTCAACTGGCGGATTTCGACGCCGTCCTGCGCTTTGGCGCGTTCCTTGCGCAGGTTCTTGCGCTTGTCCGAGGACAGGACGCCGAGGAAATCGGCAAAGCTTTCGTAGCCCCGATTTTCCCAGTGGAACTGGATGTCGCTGCGCGGGAGCCAGCCAGCCGCTTCGAAAAGCGGCATCTGTTCGGGCGTGATGAAGGTGGCGTGGGCTGAGGACAAGCCATTGGTATCGCACAACTGCTCTGCCGCGCGCAGCAATGGTGTGGCGAGGTCTTCGCGGCCTCCCAGCAGCAGGCGCGGGCCGGTGGCGGGGGTAAAGGGCGCGGCGATTTGCAGCTTGGGGTAATAGTCCCCGCCTGCGCGGTGCCAGGCGTCCGCCCACGCATGGTCAAACACATATTCGCCCTGGCTGTGCGTTTTAAGATAAGCCGGGAGCGCGGCGGCTGGCTTGCCGTCTTCGCCCTCGATCACGATGGGCAGTGAGGACCAGCCGGAGCGGCCGCCGACTGAGCCTGAATCCTCCAGCAGCTTCAGGAAAGCGTGGGAAACGAACGGGTTGCCATCGCCCGCCAGCCGGTCCCAATCTTCAGAAGCGATCTCCGAGACGGCTTTATGGATGCGCGCGGTGTAAGTCACGATGGGGTCATGCCCCGACGCCGGGGCCTTCGGCAATAGGTCCATCGGCACAGTCCGCCGCGCGGGCGGCATGGTCGGCGGAGCGCACGGTCCATGTCAGCACCGGGAACCCGCGCCAGCGCTGCGTGGCGACGAATTTGCTCGGCAGATCGCGCACGTCCCATGCCAGAAACAGCGGACGGGCCTGCCAGAAGGCCATGTGCAGTTTCAGCGTGGCAGGCAAGGTACGGCTGCCGTTCTCCGTCACCACAAGGCCGTGGACGATATGCGGCGAATGGCGCGCGAACCAGCGGCTGACGCGCGGGTCGAAGCTCATCACTGCCACCTGGCCCTGATAGCCCTCCAGCGCGCGGCGCACCGCAAGGCACAGTGGGGCGACGCGGATGTTCGCTTTGGATTTCAGCTCGATAAGGACTGGCACCCGACCTGCCACCTGATCGAGAAAGGCGCGCAAGGTGGGGATGCAATCGGTGCCGCCGGTCAGCGGGATTTTGGCCAGATCATCGGCGCGGCGGTCTATCACCGGGCCCGTTTCGCCGGTCAGGCGGTCAAGCTCCCAATCGTGGAAGACCACTGCCTGCCCATCGACCGTGCGCTGCACATCGCATTCGATGCCGAGGCCGCGTTCGATGGCGAGCGCGAACGCCTTGGGCGAATTTTCCGGCACACCGGGGCCGTGCAGCCCGCGATGGGCATAGCTGCGCCCCTTCAGCCAGCCGACCCGCGCGTCCTTGGGCGCGGGGACGAGGAAGCGGTCAAGCAGGGCGAATGGCAAGGATAGCATCGACTTCCACCGCAGCGCCCAGCGGCAGCACCGGCACACCCACCGCGCTGCGGGCATGCTTTCCGGCATCGCCAAAAGCAGCCACCATCAGTTCGGACGCCCCGTTTGCCACTTTGGGCTGATCGGTGAAGGTACCGGTCGAGGAGATGAACGCGCCCAGCTTCACCACGCGCTCCACCCGGTCGAGCGAGCCCAATGCGGCCTTGACCTGCGCGAGGATCATCAGCGCGCAGGCCTGAGCGGCGGCGGTGCCTTGTTCAAGGCTCACGTCCTCACCCAAACGGCCCGTCACCAGCTTGCCATCGATGAAGGGCAACTGGCCCGACACGTGCAGCAAACCGCCAGCTTCGACCGTCGGCACATAAGCGGCCACCGGTGCGGCGGCCTGTGGCAGAGTATGGCCGAGGTCAGCCAGCCGGGCTTCAACGCTATCGCTCACGCATCTTCTCCATGAATCTGTTCGATAATCCAAGGCAGCGCCGCTTCCCAATCATCGATCCGGGCGTGCGCATGGCCCGCCTGATGCGCGCAATCGATGTGCGGGGCAAGCAGCGGTTCGCCGCACAAGTGCAGGCGGATCACGTCCGGCGTCAGTTGTGAAACCGAATCGTGGTGTTGCGGCAGATCGTCGATGAACAGCGCGCGGCTGGGATTATATTCGTCGAGAATAGCCTTGAGCGCCGGGCCTTTCGGCCCCTGATTGGTGAAGACGCGGGCATTGATGCCGACATCTGCCAGTTGCTTGGCGCGGGTTTCGCGGCGGTGATCGTTGAGGTTGGTCAGGATCACCACATCGGCACCTTCCGCCACTGTGTTGATCCCCGCAACCGCGCCTGCGATAGCCTGCTGGCGATACATTTCGGTATCGAAGAACTTGTTGAGCAGGCTCCAGATCTGCTCGGTCGGCACCAGAGAGCCGTCCTTGGCAAAGCGCATCGCCTTGGAAAAATCGGCGCTGTCCATCTTGAAGGTGATGCCCTCCTTCTCCCCCAACCAATCGCGGAAGGGGGCGACCATGTGCAGCAGCACCTCGTCACAATCGCTGACGATCAGGGGGCGGCTCATGACAATTCCTTTCGGGCGGCGATGATCGCCTCGGGCGAGATGTCGAGCGCGAAGGCCGCGTTGACAAGGTCTGCTTCGTGATTGGCGAGGAAATCGAGAACTGCCCCCAGAATGGCAGGATCGGCAATTCCGGCGCGCAATTCATCGGGCGTCAGGCCGGTCAATCCCAGAAAGCGTTCGGCGCGGGGGCCATCGGACAGGACCCAGCCGAGCGCTTGCAGCGCGATGGCGGCGGCATCTGGCGGGGAGGAAGGCTCGCGGATGATTGTCAGGGCCTTTCGCGGGGCATAAGGGGCGTTTAGGTGCAGTTAGGTGCTTCTAGGTGCAGTTCGGGAAACAGGCGTGTCAGTGGCAAAAAGAATTCTGGTTGTCGAGGACAACGACCTCAACCGCAAGCTGTTCTGCGACCTGCTGCGCGCCAAGGGATTCGAGGTGGAGCCAGTGGCCGATGGACGCGTGGCGATCGAACGCACGCGCCTGTTCATGCCGCATCTGGTGATCATGGACATCCAACTGCCCGACATTTCGGGCATGGACCTGATTGAGCAGTTAAAGGCGGACGAGGAGTTGAAAGGCATCCCGATCCTCGCCGTTACAGCCTATGCCGGAAAGGGCGATGAAGAGGCGATCCGCGATGCGGGCGCGGAAGGCTATTTGGCCAAGCCAGTGTCGATTTCGCCCTTTATGGTGGCCGTAAACGCGCTGGTTTAGGTATAGCGGACAACATATTCGGCGATGAAAGTGATTGCCGTGAGGCAAAGGCCGACCATGAAGGTGCGATAGGCGAGCGACAGGTAGCGGTACTTCTTGCGCTGCAAGATCTGCCCGTTCTGGTACATATCGTGCAGCATCGTGCGGAAGATGGCTTCATCGCTGCGCAAGTCTTCAAGCACCGAGAGCGTCCATTCCTCTTCATCCAGATGTGTGAAGAAGCCGAAGAACAGCTTGTTGGATTTGCCGTCATTGAGTTTTGCGGCGTTCGGCCCGCTGATCGAGGGCAGCACGGTGAACATCGCGCAGATGGCAGAAACGAAGGCGAAGAAGGCCAGCATGCCCAGCGAGATGGGCATCTGCCCGCCCTTTGCCTGCCCCACCGCGATGGTGAACACCACGAACGTTGCGCCCATCAGCATCGACGCCTTCGAATCCGCCATCTGGCTGAGCGTCAGGTTCATTTGCTGGGTCGTGCGGACGAGATGGATGGCGTGATTGGAATAGCCCGAAGGCGATGGCAACGAAGGTGCAGCGGGCGGTGGCTGAGGCATCGGATCGGTCAGGCGTTCAGCCTGCGTTACAGTCTCTGCCATGATTCCCCCGCAGGTGCATTTCAGGCATCTTTCGCGGATAACAGGGATGACACAAGGGGCGAACGCTTGACAAGCGGGGCCAATGGCCGCTTTTCCGCCTTAATCGTCTGGCAGGGGCGCGTTTGATCGCCCGATGGAGAATAACTGATGGATCGCGCCGCAACCGCCGAAAAGATTGCCGAACTGATCGGCCCCTTCAACAAGAAGGGCATCGCGGTGACCGACGCGACGACGTTTGCCGGCGATCTTGAATGGGACAGCCTGACCGTGATGGATTTCGTGGCAGCGATCGAAGACGAATTCGACATAATCATCAGCATGAACCAGCAGGCCGAGATCGAGAATTACGGCCAGTTGATCGATGCAGTGACGAAGCTTCAGGGTTGAGCCGGTTACGGCAGCAGAGGTTTAGAACACACCAATGACCGACCTTTTTTCAAAGTTCGACCCGCTTATCGAACAGCGCCGCGCATTGCTGGCGGGCGGGGTGGAAGACCCGTTCAATCTGGTGATGGAGCGGGTGCTTTCGCCCACCGTGGCGGTGTGCAACGGGCGCGAGACGATCCTGCTGGGCACCTACAACTACATGGGCATGACCTTTGACCCGGACGTGATCGCGGCGGGCAAGCAGGCGCTGGACGATTACGGTTCAGGCACGACCGGCAGCCGCGTACTGAACGGCACTTATGCGGGCCACAAGGCTTGCGAGCAGGCGCTGAAGGACTTTTACGGAATGGACCACGCGATGGTCTTTTCCACCGGCTATCAGGCCAACCTTGGCATCATCAGCACGATGGCGGGCAAGGGGGATTACATCATCCTCGACATCGACAGCCACGCTTCCATCTGGGACGGCTGCAAGATGGGCGATGCCGAGGTGGTGCCGTTCAAGCACAACGACATCGTGGCGATGGAAAAGCGCCTGAAGCGCGTGCCCGAAGGCGCGGGCAAGCTGGTGATCCTTGAGGGCGTCTATTCGATGCTGGGCGATATTGCCCCGCTGAAGGAGATGATCCGCGTGGCCAAGGAACACGGCGCGATGGTGCTGGTGGACGAGGCGCATTCGATGGGCTTCATCGGCCCCAACGGACGCGGCGTGGCCGAAGATCAGGGGTGCCTTGATCAGGTGGACTTCGTGATCGGCACGT
>JBEQBV010000089.1:0-12880 GCA_041639635.1 Novosphingobium sp. | reverse complement strand
TCACCGCATCGGACGATCAGGCCGAGGCTGGCGAAGCTGAAGGCAACGAAGCCGTTCACAGCGACGAGAACGACGATGGCAACGACCGCGGACCGCGCAAGCGTCGCCGCCGTGGCCGTCGCAAGCGCGGCGGGCGTGAAAACGGTGAAGCGGGTGCGGAGTCGGCTGAGGGCGATCAGGGTGACGGTTATCAGGCTGAGGGCGATCAGGCCGGGGGCGATGATGCCGTTGCGGCTGATACCGCCGGTGAGGCTGTTGCTGCCGCTGAGGTAGCCCCGGTGGTTGCCGAGCCAGAGGTTGAGCCTGTAGTGCAGGAGGCTCCTGCCAAGCCCAAGCGTGTCCGCAAGAAGAAGGCCGACTTGGCCGTTGAAGCAGAAGCGGCTCCCGCTGAAGCTCCGGTGGCTGAACCTGTTGCGGCGGACGTTGCGGTAGAGGCGGCTCCGGCCAAGCCGAAGCGCGTACGCAAGAAAAAGGCCGATGCCGAGGTAGCGGTTGAAGCAGTGGATGTTGCCGAAGCACCGGCAGCTGCGGAACTGGCAGCTTCGGAACCGGCGGCTGATGCACCAATGGCGGAAGCACCGGCTGAAAAGCCAAAGCGGACGCGGAAGAAAAAGGTAGATGCTCAGGCCGCCGATGCTGCGCCTACGGAAGCTGTGACTGCTGAAGTCGTGGTGGCCGAAGAGGCTGTGGCTGCAGAACCTGCGACACCACGCCGTGGGTGGTGGCAGCGTACGTTCGGCGATTAAGTTCGATTGAACGATGACTTCCGAAAGGCCCCGTCAGCGATGGCGGGGCCTTTTGCTTAGGATGCGTCAGGCGGGCTTCACGGCAGCGCCCCACTCCATCCATGCGGCCCATTTGGGCATTCCATCCATGTATATGTGGTCGGACCGGTCAACCCTGAAGCCTGCTGCCCGGACCGGCACGGTGACGGCGCGGGTCAGGTGGCAACCACCCATCAGCGGCTTCCAGAAGGGTTCGATCCGGCGCTGCCACTGTGCCACGCTGCCGTCATCGCTCAGGCCGTGTTCCAGGAACAGCAGTGTGCCGCCGGGCTTCAGGATGCGGCGCAGTTCTGACAGCACTCTGGCCGGATCATCGACCGAACAGAGCGTGTAAGTACAGACGGCGGTGTCAAAGCTGTCGTCGGCAAAGGGGATAGCCTCGCCCATGCCTTCGCGGATATCGGCCTGCCAGCCCTTCTGCGCGGCAGCTTCGCGCGCATAGTCCAGCAGCTTGGCCGAGGGGTCGATGCCCGCAAATTCGGTAACCCGCGCTGGATCGTAGAAGGGCTGATTGAGGCCGCCTCCGCAGCCAAGTTCGAACACGCGCCCGTGCGCAAGGGGCACGATACCAGCGCGCAGTTCTGTGATCCCCGGCGCTCCGCAGGCGCACTTGATCATGCGCGGGACGACGTGCGCGTTCCAGAATGTCTTCAGGCCCATCTATGCTCCCCCTAAACTCAAGGGCCACGCTGCCGGGACGCACGGGGTGACGCAACCTTTGTTGGGCGGGCGTTTCACTCCGATGCTGGTGCGCGGGCGGGGTGGTGATCGTGCTGATGGCGATGGCATTGGTGCCCGAACTTCAGCCGCAGTTCATCGGCAGTGCTGTTACCGTCCTGATCGTGTGGGCCGCGTGGATGATGCTGCGGCGCAAACCTATTCGATAGTGGCCCGGCCCATTTTGGTGTGGTGCAATAATGGAACGCTGGCATAAGAGCGACGACTGGCCTGCAAGAGCCTGAATTGCCCGCTTTTTCGGAGATGATTGACCATGCCTGCCTGCCTGCTGGTTGCTGCCCTGACAACGGCTACACCCATCGTTGCAGGAGAAGAGGCAGCTACGCCCGCAACGGTGCAGGAGGTGCAAGCAGTTTCGCTTGATCCAAGCCTGCCCCCGACCGCATCACTAATTCTGGATGCCGCGCTGCGATCTGGCGATGCCGGGCAGGTTGAGGCCGTGGTCCGCGCCATGAAGAGCGCATTGCCGCAAGCCGTGGCGGCGATAGACCTGCATGTGGCAGCATGGTCGGAGCGCAAGGCCATTCCGGCCATGGCTGCAGTCACGCCCCCTGCCCCGCCCGCGCCCAAACAAACGCCGAAGCCGGTTCCCGCAAATCAGGATGCCGCTGTCACTGTTGCTCAGACAACGAAGATCACCGGAGAGGGTGAAGCCGGTGCCTTCACGAACACGGGTAACGCGCCCGGCATCGGTCTGGTGGGGGCCTTCAAGCTTCTGGTCGAAGGACAGAACTGGCGGATCGGCACAAATGCGCGGGCCGATTATCAGGAAACCTCGGGGATCGTAACGCGCGAGCAGTATCGCTTTTCTGCCGAGCCAAATTACAAGTTTGACGAACGCGGCTATGTGTTCGGCCTTGGGCAATACGAACAGGACCGCTTTCAAGGATTTGCTTCGCGCTACAGCATTTCCGGTGGACTTGGGTACAAAGTGCTTAACGCCGAACATGCCAAGATAAACGTCAAGGCAGGACCAGCCTGGCGCGTGACCGAGCCTGTTGAGGCAGAGCGGGAATCTGTGATTGCCGGGTTGGCATCGCTGGAGGCCAAGGTCACCCTTTCCCCGAGCCTGCAATATACGCAGGACGCCAGCATCTATTCCGACGCCACCGGCAGCACGTTCTACACGCTGGCCGCGCTGGATTCAAAGCTGATCGGGAAACTGAAGGCCCGCCTATCGTATATGGTCCAGCACGAGACTGCGCCCGAACTGGGGCGGCTTGGAACCGACACGACGAGCCGTCTGACGCTGGTTTACGGATTCTGAGCGGTTTCTGACGCCCGGGGGCAAAATCAGCTCGCGGTGGTGCCCGGCGCGTGCTTGTTCATCAGATCGTACGCCCGCTCATACCACTTGCTGCCCGGATAGTTGGTGCCAAGCACGGCAGCGGCTTTTTGCGCTTCCTTGGGCAGGCCGAGCGAAAGGTAGCTTTCAACCAGGCGATAGAGCGCTTCGGGTGCGTGGCTGGTGGTCTGGAACTTTTCGGCCACGGTGCGGAAGCGCAGTGTTCCGGCCAGCCATTTGCCGCTGCGCTGATAGAGCCGACCGATTTCCATCTCCTTGCCAGCAAGGTGATCGTTAATCAGGTCGATCTTCAGGCGGGCATCGGCGGCATAATCGGTATTGGGATAGCGGCGGACCAGCTCGTTCATCGCGGTCAGCGCCTGCTGGGTGATCTTCTGATCGCGCGTCACGTCAGAAATCTGTTCGTAGTAGCACAGGGCCACCAGATAATAGGCGTAAGGCGCGTCCTTGTTGCCGGGGTGGATCGACAGGAACCGCTGGGCTGACTGCACCGACTTGGGATAATCGCGCGTGACGTAATAGCTGAACGCAGACATCAACTGCGCCCGGCGTGCCCATGGCGAATAGGGATGCTGACGTTCGACTTCATCAAACAGGGCAGCAGCCTGCTTGGAATCGCCACGGTCCAGACGCTCCTTTGCCGCAGTGTAGAGCGTGTCCACATCGCGGGCGACGTAGGCCACGTCCTTCTTCTTGTTCCCGCCGCCTGCACAACCAGCGGTCAGGCCGATGGCGACGGTAGCAGCAGCGATAACGGCGAAGCGCAGGGGACGGCGCGGGGCATGAAACGTCATGATGACCCTATAGCCAGCAGGTTCCTGAACGCCAAGTGAAGTTACCGGATTTTGCGCAAGTGGGCGCAATTGCCATCAGGCTTCGGTAAAGGGCGGTTCCACATTGATCGGATCGGCCAGCGTTATGCGATCAAGAATTGCAGCTGTTTCATCGCGCAGTTGCAGCATAAGCCCGCGCAGGCGGCATTCAGCCTCAGGCAGGCAATTGTTGCAGTGTTCATAGGCATTGCGGCTGGCACAAGGGACGAGCGCAAGGCTGCCCCGCGTCAGGCGGATGATATCGCCATAACGGATATCAACGGGGGCAAGCGCCAGTTCATAGCCGCCATCGCGCCCACGATGCGAAATGACGATCCCTTCGCGCGCCATTTCTGACAGGATCACGGTGAGGAATTTGCGCGGAATGTTCTGCGCATCGGCAATCGCATCAAGCCGCACTGGCCCCTGTCCGACAGTATCGGCCAGATGTTGCAGGGCACGGATCGTGTAGCGCGTCTTTTGCGAGAGCATTTGCAACAAATGGACGCTCGCGCAGAAATGTCAATTCCAGCGGTAGAATTACCTGCGCCGGTTCGGCGATAGCGCGATATCCATTGGTAATGCACGCATGAAATTATTTGCCTGATGCGCGGCCTTCGGCAAAATCTAGGCGCTCACGATAAGGATCTTCGGCGTGTCTTGCACCGATCTCGTCAATCAACATGACCTTGGTATCGCCCGCTGTTGCGGCAGGCCATGCCGGTGATGGGATGCCGGTTCTGGCAAAATTGACCCATAGATTGTGCGTGCGCTCCGCGACCGCATCCTCATTAGGGGCCATGGCAGTTGGCTGTGTGCGAACCACAACAGTATCAAACACATAGGGAATTTCGCTGGCATGGGGCGCCCCACCCATAACCGCTTTCAACTGTGGGTGAGCATAGGCGAAGCGGAAGTGATAAGTCGCCTGCCCCCGCGCTGCGAGCGCACGCGCCACGGCGCGGGCCGGTTCGATGAACATCCGGTCTGCGCTGGTCATAGTGGCAACGACCAGGCCGGTCGTCTTGCCATCTGGATCGTAGAGGCGAAGCGCATCTGGGGCGTCTGCACCATATTCACCGAAGATGGCGGCCTTGTCAGTCGTCACCGGAAAGCCATCGGCAGAGTTAGCGCCGACCATCACCGGCACTTTGGCGTAAAGCCCTGCATTGATGGCATCGATGCTGGACCCGAAGATGGTGCGGCCATCGATCATAGGGCCGGAATAGCCGGGTTTGGCCATAGTCATCATCGATAGATCGGCCGTGACCTTCTCCGCTGGAAGTGCGCGAAGCGCTGCCGCATCGAGCCCCGGTGCGAAGGCTTCGCCTGCTTTTGCCGCCACTGCGATGGTCGGCATTGGCAGGGTCAGGTCACGCCCCCCACCGCTTTGAATGATGACCTTTTGGAACAGGCCGCGTGCTTCGGGTGCCTGCAGCAGCATGTGCATGGACATGCCGCCTGCACTTTCACCAAAGACGGTCACGTTTGCCGGATCGCCGCCGAACCCGGCAATGTTTGCCTGCACCCATTTCAGCGCGGCGATCTGATCGAGAAAGCCGAAATTACCGCCAAAACCTTCGGCAGCGAGGGCCGGATGTGCGAAGAAGCCGTAGCGGCCGAGGCGATAATTGATGCTGACGAGTACGACGCCATCGCGGGCAAAGTTGTCACCCGAATAGACTGCAGGTGATGTGCCGCCGTTGACGAAACCACCACCATGGACCCAGACCATGACCGGCAGCTTTGCCGCTGTTCCCGCCTTCGCCGGTTTCCAGACATTCAGATAGAGGCAATCTTCCGACGGCTTCGTCCTGATCGGAGCCGCATCCGGGGGAAACGGGGCTTGTGCGCAATCGGGCGCAAAATTGCCCGCATCGCGCGTGCCATTCCATGGCTCGACGGGTTGCGGCGCCCGCCAGCGGTTTTCACCCACAGGCGGCGCGGCATAGGGGATGCCCATGAATACGGCCACGCCATTGCCCATGTCGACACCATGGAGCGTGCCCGAACTGGTTTGTACCTGTTGGGCCAGGGCCTGAACCGATAGTAGACTGGTGGATGCGGCGATAGCGATCAAAGCCCTGCCAATCAGAACATTGCCAATCATAGCCTTACCCATCCTTCATCCTTTTCGCATCCGGCACAAGGTCGAGCTCTGCCAATGCGCCCGATCCCTGCCGCATGATTGGTATTTGCGCTGGATTTCAAGTGCCGGTCTGGCACGAATCCGTCAACTATGAGCGATCAAGCATGGCTACAAACATGGAAAAGCTGCGGCCACTGTGGCCGCAGCTTCATCTCTACATAATCATGTCTAAAGTGCGCAGTCTTGCCCGATCTCAGTGCGCAGACTGATCCAGAAACGCGATCAGGTCTGCCCGGTCTTGCGGGTTTGCAAGCGGCGGGAAGGCCATACGGTTGCCGGGCACGTATTTCGCCGGGCCCGCAAGGAACTGGTCGAGCGTGGCGGCATTCCACACCACGGCCTTGTCCTTGAGCGCTTGCGAATAGTTGAAGTTTGGCGATGTGCCCGAGGTCCGCCCGATTACCCCTTTGAGTGACGGCCCAAGCCGCGTCGCGCCCGTGTTGAGATCATGGCAGGCGGCACAGCGGGCATAGACCGACTTTCCGCGCACCGGGTCTCCGGCTGCAGCTTGCGCTCCAGCCTGAGAAACTACGCCTGCGACCATAGCAAGGCCAAGGGTACCCATCAGGGCGAGACGTTTCATTGAGGGCGTTTCAGTGGTCATGGACTGTGTATCGCACGCCGCGCATGTCCTGTCGATGAACGGTCGTCAGAGCTTTGCCATCATGGTTTGGCAGGGGACAGCAGGTAAAGTTTCATCAGGATACGGAACAGTTCGGACTTTTCCCTTTGGGTCAGGCAAGCCGTCAGTTCTGCTTCATGTTCAAAAATGAGTTTTCGGGCCGTGGCCAGCACTTCGCGACCCGCATCGGTCAGCCACAAGCCCCCTGCCCTGCGATCAAGCTTGGATGGCTCGTTCACGATGAATTCGTTCTTCAGCAACTGCCGTACGAACTGATGCACGGTCGGGCGTTCGATCTGGAAAAAGCGAGACAGATCGGTCTGCTTGACGCCCGGATTGGCATTGATCAGCCACAGAATCGCCACCTGTTTGGGCGTGACGCTGAGTGGATCGAGCCGCTTTTCGGTGCGGGTGACGAACAGAGTGTTAACCGTGCCGATATGCAGGCCAAGGACCGAATCGAGACCATCAAGATCAAGCTCCGGAACGGCAGACTGCCGGGAAATTTCTGCCGTAGCCACGAAGGCGGCTCCTTCCTATTCGTAAAGTCACACGGTAGCTGTTCGGGGCCGAACCTAACCAGCGTGAAGGTCACTGCAAGGTTGCATTAGTGAAACATGGCCATTTCTGCAAATCCTGCTGTATTGCGGAATACACCCTTTTTGATCCGGGCCGAACGGGAGAATACATAGTGTCGAAAAGCAAGATCATCGGGTTCGTCGCGCTTATGGCAACAGCCATGCCGGGCGCAGCGCAAACCGGCCCGGCTGCCCCTGCACCGTCACTGACTTATGCGTTTTCCGTGCGGGCCACGCTTGATCCGGTGGTGGAGCAAGGCGAGGTCGATAATGGACGCCGGCGGTTCATCCCGATTACGGGCGGTACGGTAAGCGGCCCGGCGTTAAAGGGCACGGTCCTGCCCGAAGGTGGGGACTGGCAGGTTATCATGCCCGGCGGCCTGACCAGCATTGAAGCGCGCTATTTCCTTAAGACCGACGACGGGACAGTGATCGAGGTAACCAACCCCGGCGTGCGCACGGCAAGCCCCGACGTGATCGAGAAGCTAGTCAAGGGTGAAGCGGTGGACCCTTCGTCCTACTATTTCCGCACAACGCCGCGCTTTATGGTGAAGGACGGGCCCTATGCCTGGATGCGCCGCAAGGTGTTCGTGGCGCGCGGCATTCGCAAGCCAGACAGCGTTGTGATCGATTTCTACACGGTGGAGTAGCGGCTCAGGCCTCAACCGGGGCGGTGGTGAGGCCGAGCGCCGGGATGCCGACCGAGCGTCTGCCTCCGTAATCGGTGCGCACCACGATCAGATTGCTCTTTTCGAGGTGTTCGAGCAGGCGGCGAATGCGGCCTGAGGAACGGGTGCCGTAGATTTCGGCAAGGCGCTCGTCATCCGGGCATGGCGCGCCGTCAGTGGCGGCGCGGGCCAGCGTGAGGAACGGGGCGAGCAGATCGTCGGGCACGTCGCGGGCGATGCGCAGCAGGTCTTGCCATGCGGGCGCGGTGTCATCGGTGATCCCGGCCACGGCCATTGCAAAGCGGCGGCGGAACGCGGTCAGGTCCATGCCGGGCAGAATGCGCAGCATTCGGCAGCGGACGGTGAAATCCTGATAAAGCTGCGCGGTGGGCTGGAACGTGCAGTCAGGCTCCTGCGCCATTTCGGCGAGGATCGAGGCGATGCTGGCGGCAGTTTCCTCGGCTTCGAACAGGCTGGGGGCAACCGGCGGTTCGACCTGTTCGGCAGCGGGGATAAAGCCTTCGATCTGGCCCAGCAGTTCGCCTGCTTCGACAGGGGCGAGTTCGGGTTCGGGCGGGCGTGGCGGCGGTTCCATCGCCAGCGGTTCTGCCAGCAATAGCGATTCCATTTCGGCCCCGCCTGCGTTGGGGAGCGGCATCAGGCCCTGCACCACGTTGCGCGCGCGGGTTTGCACGTCGGCGATGCGCACGCTGATCGGGCGGCGGGATATGGCCGGGCCGAGGCCGATGAAGTGCCCGCGTTCCAGATCGCGGATCGCTTCGGCCTGTTTGCGTTCCATGCCCAGCAGGTCAGCGGCGCGGGCCATGTCGATATCGAGAAAAGTGCGGCCCATCAGGAAGTTGGAGGCTTCTGCCGCCACGTTCTTGGCCAGTTTGGCGAGGCGCTGCGTGGCGATGACGCCGGCAAGGCCACGCTTGCGGCCACGGCACATCAGGTTCGTCATGGCCGCAAGGCTGAGGCGGCGCACTTCGTCGGATACGTCGCCCGCAGCGGCGGGGGCGAACATCTGTGCCTCGTCCACCACGACCAGCGCGGGGTACCATTCATCGCGCGGGGCATCGAACAGGGTGTTGAGGAACACGGCGGCGCAGCGCATCTGGGCTTCGAGTTCCAGCCCGTCGAGGGTGAGGATCACCGAGGCGCGGTGTTTGCGGATGCGGGCGGCCAGTTTGGCGATTTCGGGGCCATCATAGGCCGAGCCATCGACCACCACGTGGCCGAACACATCGGCCAGCGTGACGAAATCGCCCTCAGGATCGATCACCACCTGCTGGACGATGCTCGCGCTTTCTTCGAGCAGGCGGCGCAACAGGTGCGATTTGCCCGACCCGCTGTTTCCCTGCACCAGCAGGCGGGTGGCAAGCAGTTCTTCGACGTCGATCCGGACAGGGGCGCCGGACCGGTCGGCACCGATGACGATTGTTGCGCTCACGGCTGCGTCTGTGACGCAGGAGGGCGGAGTCGGCAAGGCTGGGGCGCAGCGATTTCCCCGGCCTTGTGGCGTTCAACGCAAAAGCGTGGCGTTCAACGCAAAAGCGGCGACAGGGCGCAAACCCTGCCGCCGCTCCTGCGACCCGAAGAGCCGAGGGGGCAGTCTCTCCGGGGAAACTCTACGCGCCAGATCAGTTGTGGCGGATCAGATGGTCAAACGCAGAGAGGGCCGCTTTTGATCCCTCGCCCATCGCAATAATGATCTGCTTGTAGGGCACGGTGGTAACATCGCCCGCCCCGAACACGCCCGGGACATTGGTGGCACCGCGTGCATCGACTTCGATTTCGCCGCGCGGTGACAATGCAACGCTGTCTTTCAACCATTCGGTGTTGGGCACCAGGCCAATCTGGACGAAGATCCCTTCCAGTTCGACCGTGTGCAGTTCTTCAGTCGTCCGGTCCTTGTAGACCAGCGCCGTGACCTTGGAGCCATCGCCCAGCACTTCGGTGGTGAGCGCCGAGGTGATGATCGTGACGTTGGGCATCGAACGCAGCTTGTCCTGCAGCACGGCATCGGCGCGCAACTGGCTGTCGAATTCGATCAGCATCACGTGGGCGACGATCCCGGCAAGGTCGATCGCCGCTTCAACACCCGAATTGCCGCCACCGATTACCGCGGTGCGCTTGCCCTTGTACAAGGGGCCATCGCAGTGCGGGCAATAGGCGACACCCTTGTTGCGATATTCCTCTTCGCCGGGCACGCCCATCTGCCGCCAGCGCGCGCCGGTGGAGAGGATCAGCGTCTTGGTCTTCAGGCTCGCGCCGTTCTCCAGCTTGATCTCGTGCAGGCCGTCTTCGCCTGCAGGCACCAATGCAGTGGCCTTTTGCAGGTTCATCACGTCGACATCGTAGTCCTTCACGTGGGCTTCAAGCTGGGCCACCATCTTGGGGCCTTCGGTGTGCTGGACCGAGATGAAGTTTTCGATGCCCATCGTATCGAGCACCTGCCCGCCGAAACGCTCCGCCACCACACCGGTACGGATACCCTTGCGCGCGGAATAGATCGCTGCGGCTGCGCCTGCGGGGCCACCGCCGACAATCAGCACTTCGAAAGGCTCCTTGGCGGCAATCTTCTCAGCCGCGCGGGCCGAGGCATTCGTGTCCAGCTTGGCCACGATCTGCGCGAGGTCCATGCGGCCCGAGCCGAAGGGCTGGCCGTTCATGAACACGGTGGGCACGGCCATGATCTGACGGCGCTCGACCTCGTCCTTGAACAGCGCACCATCGATGGCAACGTGCGTGATGTTCGGGTTCAGCGCGGCCATCATGTTCAGCGCCTGCACCACATCCGGGCAGTTCTGGCAGGTGAGCGAAAAGAACGTTTCGAAGTGCAGCGGTCCTTCGAGGGCGCGGACCTGATCGAGCAGTTCGGCGTCTTCCTTTGGCGGGTGGCCGCCGACA
This sequence comes from Novosphingobium sp., assembly GCA_041639635.1. Taxonomy (GTDB): domain Bacteria; phylum Pseudomonadota; class Alphaproteobacteria; order Sphingomonadales; family Sphingomonadaceae; genus Novosphingobium. Next base: position 2,309 of record JBEQBV010000089.1, on the reverse strand, counting down.
TGCAGCAGCGCCAGCACCAAAGAGGTGAATTCGTGCCCCATCGGCAGGCCTGCAAACACCGCTTCGGCCCGGCCCTCATCGGCGCGGATGGCAAAGCTGGGGATGCGATCGTCAGTGCCATCGAAGCGCGCGGTGACCTTGTCCGAAAGCGCCGCGATCTCTTCGAGCAGCGCGCGCATTTCGGCAGATTTTGCGCTGTCGTCCAGCGACGCAACCAGTTCGATCGGGCGGCGCAGATTGCCAAGATAGGCCTTCAACTGGGCGGTGGCGTTGGCATCAAGAACGGGCATTTTGCAAACCTTTCGGGCATACGGAGCCGCGCGTCACCGGCTGGTCGGCGCACGGGGGATCATCAGAACGTGTGATCGGGCATCGTGGAACCGGCGGGCTGCCCATCGTTGGCACAGCCCGTCCGGCATTGTTTATGGCAGAAAGATCAGCCCCACGCGGCGATCTTCCTGCCACGTAGTCTTAGATCTTGCCGACGAGATCGAACGAAGGGGCCAGCGTTTCGCCGCCTTCTTCCCACTTGGCCGGGCAAACCTGGCCGGGGTTCTCGCGCCAGTACTTGGCAGCCTTGATCTTGCGCAGCAGTTCGGTGGCGTTGCGGCCCACGCCTTCTGGCGTGATTTCGACCAGCTGGATCGTGCCATCGGGATCGGTCACGAAGGTACCACGGTCGGCAAGGCCAACGCCTTCGCGCAGGATGCCGAAGTTGTTCGAGATCGTGTGGTTCTGGTCGCCCAGCATGTAGTAGTTGATCTTGCCAACGGCTGGCGAGCTGTCGTGCCATGCCTTGTGGCTGAAGTGCGTGTCGGTGGAAACCGAATAGACTTCAACCCCGAGGCTCTTCAACTCGTCATAGATGTTGGCAAGGTCTTCGAGTTCGGTCGGGCAGACGAAGGTGAAGTCGGCCGGGTAGAAGAAGAACACGCCCCACTTGCCCACGACGTCTGCATCGCTGACATCCACGAACTTGCCCTGATAGTAGGCAGTTGCCTGGAATGGCAGCAGCTTGGTTCCGACGATAGACATAGATTCAGATCCTTTTGTGGTTGGATTGGGAAACCGGAATGTGAAGCGGGAGGTAGTGCATGGCAGGCCGAATTTCCAATGAGCAATTCCGCCCTGTTTGATTGACTATATCGATCAATAGATCAGTTTTCCGCGTAATTTCAGCAAAACACGTCTGCACCTGTCCTTTTGGGCAAGGCCGCTGGAACCTGATGGCGCTTTGCCAATTGTAGCGCCGAACCGATGCGCAACGGCGGGTTTTGCACCTGCGTGCATTTTTTGCACAGGCTGTCGCTATTTCTGCACTTGAAGTTTCCAAGGCTTGGAACCAAGTAGCAATTCGAAACGGAACGATTTCGTTCAATTATTTTGACTGGACCTTGAGATGGCTGCCGCAACCGATCTTGCCCCTGATTCATCCGCACCGGCAAAAGATGAAGGCCGCAAAAAGGCCATTGGCCGCGTCGCACTCGTGGTATTGGGTGCGGGCGCGCTGTACGGCGCGTGGTCACTGTATGATTACCAGACCGTTGGCCGGTACATACAGGAGACCAATGACGCCTATGTGAAAGCAGACGGCGTGACTATCAGCTCCAAGCTGGCAGGCTATGTCCGCAAGGTTGAAGCGCAGGACAACCAAAGCGTCAGCAGCGGCGCATTGCTGGTGCAGATCGATCCGACCGATTTCGACACGCGCCTCGCCCAAAGCAGCGCGCAAGTGGACGTGGCGCGCGCGACCGAAAATGCCGCGCGCGCTGCGATTGCCGAGGCCCGCTCTGCCACCGGTCAAGCACGGGCGGCGCTCGATGCGTCATTGCGCGAGCTTGCTTATCTGAATGGCGAAGTGGCCCGTATGCGCCCGCTGGTGGCAAGTGGCGCGGAGCCAAAGCAGGCGTTCGACCAACTCATCGCCAACCGTGACAAGGCCGCGTCCGATGTTGCGGCCAAACGCGCCGGGCTTGCCGCTGCGACAGATCGCGTGGCCAGCGCCGAGGCGCAAGTGGGCCAGAGCACAGCCCAGATCCGGGCTGCACAGGCGCAGCGTGAGGCTGCCAGCGTTGATCTGGCCACCACGCGCATCACCGCACCGATTGGCGGAAAAGTGGGCAATTCCACCGTGCGCGTGGGTCAGTTCGTTCAGCCCGGCCAGCGCCTGATGACCATCGTTCCGACTGAGGCGATCTATGTTGAAGCGAATTTCAAGGAAACCCAGATCGGCCTGATGCGGGCCGGACAGCCGGTGACCGTCCACGTGGACGCCCTGCCCGATGTCGATTTCCGCGGTGTGGTGGAGA
>JBEQBV010000088.1:0-13041 GCA_041639635.1 Novosphingobium sp. | reverse complement strand
ATGTGATCGCCAAAAGCGATATCTCTAGGCAGGTTAATCCATTTTGCCGATTGGGCAGCGCGCGGTATTGAAGGTGCATCAAGTGGGTTCCCCCTCACCCACGAGCCCTGAGCCGCCATTCAATCTCCTGGCAGGCACGGGTCGCAGCCCCGCCTTTCGGTTCATGGATCGGACCGGAAGGCGGGGTTTTGCTTTTGCATCATGCACGCACAGGCCTATGCGCAAAGCATGACAGCAGCGGCCAAACCCCTCGTTTCCGACCGGTCGTTAGGCCGGGCCGATCTTTCGATCCTGGCGAGTGCCGGCCCGCACCATATGGTGGCGTGCGATCTTGACGAGGCCGACCTTTCCAAGCTCGATCTTGCGGACTGGACCTTCGAACGGTGCTCCTTGCGCCATACCGACCTTTCGGGCGCAAAGTTGGCACGCAGCATCTGGCGTGGTTGCAAGGCCCCCTTCGCCAATCTGACCGGAGCCGATCTGGAGGAAGCGCAGGTTTCCGCCTGCGATTTCAACAACGCCGCCTTTCGCCGCGCCAACATCGGCCAAGCCCGCTTCACATCCACCCGCATGACCGGGGCGGACCTGCATCTGGCAAGGGGCATGGGCTTTACGTTCGAAGAAGTGCTGCTGGTCGGCGCGCGGCTGCCGGGGCTGTCATTCCGCAAGGAAAAGCTGGTGCGGCTCGACATGGCGCAGGCCGATCTGGCCAAGGCGGATTTCCGCGGGGCGGTTCTGGAAGGCTGCAGTTTGCGCGAGTCTAATCTTGACGGCGCGCAATTTGCCGGAGCCGACCTGCGCGGGTGCGATCTCGGCGGGATCGAACTGGACGATGCCCGTGTGTTCCGAGGCGCAATCATCTCGCGCGAGCAGGCCGAACAGCTGCTGTCCGGCTGGGGTCTGCTGATCCGTTAGGGCGACTTCTGGCACCGCCCCCGGCTGCAGGGCAAACCGGAGGCGGGGCGTCGGAAGTTATCGCAACCAGGTCAGAAGTGGACCTTCAGCCCGGCCCGCACCGGCACATCCAGCCGGTCACCCACTTCGTTAATCGAGGAAAGGCCAAGCCCGCCAATTGCGCTGTCATCACCCCGCAGGCCGGTGGTGTAGCGCAGGCCTACTTCGCCGATCAGATCGACATTGCTGCCAAGCTTGTAGCTGAGGCCAATGTCGCCACCGGCCACGAACGACGTGCTCGATTTATAGAACGGAACATCGGCGATGCGGATATCGGCATCGGGGATCACGAACGTGGCGTTGATCGAATCGGTGAAGGCCGCGCCGACCCGCCCGGCAACATAAGGCTTGAGCGCGCCGGAGCCGAAGAACTGGCGATAGCCCAATTCGATGGCATAGGATTTCAGATCACCGAACGTTCCGTTGACCGGCAGAGTCGTGTTCAGGTCTGGCACGAAGGCACCGCCCACCTGCACCGTGCCCTGATTGCCCTGCTGATAGCGGAACTGGCCGAACAGCTCGGCATTTTCGCGAATGCCATAGGCAAGCTCGGCCCCGATATTCCAGGTGGTGCCATAGATCTGATCGAAGCTGCGCGAACCGATGCGCAGTTCGGCATCAACACCCGCCAGAGCAGGGTTCAGTGGCCCAAGATCAGGCACACCCGCCGTGGCTCCGCCATGAACATCCCCACTGATCGGGAAATCAGCACCGCCGATGACCGTGATCGAGAGCTTGCCCGGCGCAGTCTGAGCCTGAGCAATGGCCGGAAAAACGAATGCTGTGGTGGCCGCAATAGCCAGCATTGATAGAGTTTTCATTGCGCTGATCCTTTCTGCACCCCCTCCTCGTCGGGCCGGGCTATATGCGGCAAGATCAGGGCCGATCAGCTGTCCCTTGGTGTATCTTTTTGATATTATGAAATAAATTGGAAATACGCGGGCTCCTTGGAAAAGCCCGGAAACACCTTGAACACGAAAAAGGCCCCGGCCATTGCCGGGGCCTTTCGTATCAATCCGATGGTTTGCGCTTATTCGCCGTCCATCTCATAAGCCGTGTGCAACACGCGGACGGCCAGTTCGGTCTCGTCCTCGTCGATCAGCACCGAAACCTTGATTTCGCTGGTGGTGATCGCCTGAATGTTGATCCCGCGATCGGCCAGTGCACGGAACATCGTGGCGGCAACACCTGCGTGGCTGCGCATGCCGACGCCGACGACGCTGATCTTGGCGACCTTGCTGTTGGCCAGCATCCGGTAATAACCGATAGTATCCTTGCGCTCTTCCAGCAGGGCCTGGGTGCGCGCCAGATCGGCGATGGGCACGGTAAAGGTCACGTCGGTTTCGCCACGATCCTTGGCGATGTTCTGGATGATCATGTCGACGTTGATATTGGCCGCAGCCAGCGGGCCAAAGATCGCGGCCACCGCGCCGGGGCGGTCGGCAATGCGCGTCAGGGTGATCTTGGCTTCGTTCTTGTCGGCAGCGATGCCGGTGATCAGCTGGCGTTCCATATCAAGTCCTTCAAGTTCCTCGTCGGAAACAATCATCGTGCCGGGGATGGCATCGGCAGCAGGCGCATCGTCATCGATGAACGAAGACAGCACCTGCACGCGCACGCCTTCCTTCATCGCAAGGCTGACCGAACGGGTCTGCAACACTTTCGAACCGACCGAGGCCAGTTCGAGCATTTCCTCGTACGTCACGTTCTTCAGCTTGCGCGCCTTGGCCACGATGCGCGGGTCGGTGGTGTAGACGCCATCGACATCGGTATAGATATCGCAGCGATCCGCCTTCACCGCCGCCGCCACGGCCACCGCCGACGTATCAGAACCACCACGGCCCAGCGTCGTCACGCGGCCAGCGGGGGATACGCCCTGAAAGCCCGGAATCACGGCAATCTCGCCCGACGCCATGCTGGCCACCAAGGCCTCAGCGTCAATGTCCTCAATCCGCGCCTTGGCGTGGGCATCGTCGGTCTTGATCGGCACCTGCCAGCCCAGCCAAGACCGCGCCTTGCAACCCAGCGCCTGCAAATGCATCGCCAAAAGGCCGGACGTGACTTGTTCACCGCTGGCCACGACCACGTCGTATTCGGCAGGATCGTAAAGCGGATCGGCCTCGCGGCAAAAGTTTACAAGGCGGTCGGTTTCACCGGCCATGGCCGATACGACCACGGCAACCTCGTGCCCCGCAGCCTGCTGGCGCTGCACAATGCGCGCCACGCGGCGGATGCGCTCGGTTCCGGCCATCGACGTGCCGCCGAATTTCATCACGATGCGGGCCAAGGGCGTGCTCCTGAAGTCTTGCGCGTAAGAATCTTGCCCGCAAGGCCGGTGGACCTTGCAGCGCGGGCGCTTTAGGGAGGGCTTATGAGCAATGCAACCTCTGCGAACACCATAAGACCCGATGAAGCCGCCCATTTTGGCAAGCTGGCGGCAGACTGGTGGAATCCCAAAGGTTCCTCCGCCATGCTGCACAAGCTGAACCCGGTGCGATTGGGCTTTATCCGCAGCGCCATCGACACGCATTTCGGCGCCGATTCGCGCGGGGCCAAACCGCTTACCGGACGCCGCGCACTTGATGTCGGCTGCGGTGCCGGGCTGTTGTGTGAACCGCTGGCCCGGCTAGGCGCGCAAGTTACCGGCGTTGACGCGGCAGAGGAAAACATCGCCGCCGCTGCGCTTCATGCGCAAGGGTCGGGCCTTTCCATCGATTACCGCTGCGGCGATGTGGGCCAATTGGGCCTTGCCGGATACGATCTGGTCACATCAATGGAAGTGATCGAACACGTGGCCGAAAAGTCTGCCTTTATCGCCGCGCTCGAAGCCGCACTCGCACCCGGCGGGCTGATGATCCTGTCCACCCCCAACCGCACCACCCGTTCACGCCTGCTGCTGGTGCAGGGTGCCGAAACGCTGGGCATGGTGCCCAAGGGCACGCACCACTGGGACGATTTCATCACGCCGGTTGAATTGCACGATCTGCTGGATGCGGCAGGCCTGAAAATGGGCAATCCGATGGGCATCGCATGGAGCGTTTCCAAGGGCCTGCACCTGTCAGACGATCTGGCGCTGAACTACATCGTCACCGTGACCAGAGAGGGCTGAACCATGGCTGCCGAACGCTTTGAACGCCACAAGCAGGCATGGACCGCAGACGAGATCCAGAAACTGCACACGCTGGCCAAGAAGGGCATGGCGCTGAAAGCCATCGCCAAGGCGCTGACCCGCAGTGAAGAATCAGTGAAGCTGCGCGCGAAAAGCGACAGCCTGAGCATCGCCAAACTGCGCTGATCTTCAATTTAAGTGCTGTTGCGCCAGATCCCAGCCGTTCCAGCCGACAATTCCCATCACCTGCAGAAACGCGATTGCGTGCAAATTGCGCACGAACGGCTGCTTGCGCGTTTTGTGCCGGAACACCTTGCGGCCAAGATAGACACCGGGAGAGCCGCCCAGCAGCGCAAGCCGCAGCAAGGTCGCCTCGCTCGTGCGCCAGCGCCCGGTTTCTGCTTTCCACTTGTCTATTCCAAATGCTGCGAAGGCGAGGAAGTTCATCGCGATGAACGCAGTGGCAATGTTGGCGGGTGTCAGCAGCGAAGGCAGCGCGTCGATCATGCGAGCGGACGTAACCGCCCAAAGTCAACGAACGGTGTATGGTATGCGCCTGCGCAGCGCCAAATGCTTCGACAAGCTCAGCATGAGCGGGGTCGGATAACAATTCCAAACTCTAAACCGCTCGTCCTGAGCTTGTCGAAGGACACTGGCTTAGAACGATGCATGGAACTCAGGATATGACCCTCAATCCACCTTCGTCGGCAAAAACTTCTCCACCAGCTCACGCGCCAGCCGTGCCGGGCGCAGCGTTTCGGCATCGAGGCAGCACCAGCTGGACTTGACCTCGGCCAGCACGTCCTCCCCCCGCTTGATGATCGTTTCATAAAACGCGCGCGCGCCCTGCACCCGCTCCAGAATGACATGGGCAATCACTGCGTCGTCCAGAAAGGTCGGGCGGCGATAGGTAATCTCATGCTTCAGCGCCACCCACAGGTGCGCATCAACCGCATCGGCTGGGGCAAAGGCGCGCCAATGGTTGATCACCGCGTCCTGCACCCATTTCAGGTAGGACGCGTTGTTGACATGGCCCATGAAATCAATGTCGATGGGATCGACGGTGATGGGAACGAGGTGGGGAATAGCGTTGCTCACATCAATGTAGATAACATGATTCGCCGCCAGCAGGCCAACCTTTTCCGGGCCGCAACATTTTATGACGAAAGCACTTCTTCCACCCAGCCCGGCACGATGTGCGTGGCCGGGCCAAGCCGGGTTTCATCAAACCACGCCGACCCTTTCGACCGCTCCAGATTAAGCTCCAGCGTCTGCACGCCCAATTCGCGCGCGGTCCGCACCAGCCCCGCCGCCGGATAGACCGCGCCCGAAGTGCCGATGGACACGAACAAATCCGCCGCCGACACCGCCTGATAGATCTCGTCCATACGATAAGGCACCTCGCCAAACCAAACGACATCGGGCCGCAGCGCGGGTGTTTCACAAGCTGGGCAAGGCGGGCGGTGGATCAGCGGGCCGGTCCAGCGGTGGCGCACATCGCAGGCGGTGCACCATGCGTTGAGATGCTCGCCATGCATGTGCAGCACGTTCAGCGCGCCGCCGCGTTCATGCAGATCATCCACGTTCTGCGTCACGATCAGCACGTCGCCCCCTGCCCGCTTGGGCCATTCGCGGTCCAGCCGCGCCAGAGCGATGTGGGCGGCGTTGGGCTGCTTGGTCTGGATCGATTCGCGCCGCATGTCATAGAACCGCAGGACCAGATCGGGATCGCGCACGAACGCTTCAGGCGTGGCGACATCCTCCACCCGGTGCTTTTCCCACAATCCGCCTTCACTGCGAAAAGTATCGATGCCGGATTCAGCGGAAATTCCCGCTCCGGTCAGGATCACGATATTGCGCGCGCGTGTCATCCCGACCATGAAGCACGGCACACAAGGGACAGGCAATGGCAAGAATCGGAATCATCGGCAGCGCTGGACGAATGGGCAATGCGCTGCAGGCAGCAGTCGCCGCCGCAGGGCACGAATACGCAGGCGGCATCGACAAGGGCGGTGATCCGCTGGCGCTGGCGCAGGCAAGCGACGTGCTGGTAGACTTCTCCGCTCCCGGCGCGCTGGAATTCAACCTTGATGCGGCGATTCACGCGGGCATCCCCATCGTCATCGGCACCACCGGGCTTGAAGAACGCCACCACTGGCTGATCGATTCCGCCGCTGTCAGCATCCCTGTCCTGCAAACCGGCAACACCTCGCTGGGCGTTACACTGCTGGCGCACCTGGTTCAGGAAGCCGCCGCACGGCTTGGCGATGACTGGGATATAGAGATCGTCGAAACCCACCATCGCATGAAGGTGGACGCCCCCTCAGGCACCGCCATGCTGCTGGGCGAAGCTGCCGCCAAGGGGCGCGGCGTGCGTCTGGCCGACGAAGCCGTGCGGGGCCGCGATGGCATCACCGGCGCGCGCGTCCCCGGCACCATCGGCTTTGCGGCACTGCGCGGCGGATCGGTGGCGGGCGACCACTCCGTCCACTTCCTGGCTGACAACGAACGCCTGACCTTCTCCCACCTCGCCGAAAACCGCGGCATCTTTGCCAAAGGCGCCATCCGCGCTGCAGAGTGGCTGCTGGGCAAGGCTCCGGGCCGCTACACCATGCCCGAGGTGCTGGGCCTTTGACATGAAGAAGGCGGACATCTTCGAATTCTTCCGCCGTCTGGCCGAGGCCAACCCCTCGCCCGAAACCGAGCTGGAATATGGCAACGTCTACCAGTTGCTGGTCGCCGTTAGGCTCTCAGCGCAATCCACCGACGTTGGCGTAAACAAGGCCACGCGCAAGCTGTTCGAATTCGTCAAGACCCCGCAAGACATGCTCGATCTGGGCGAAGAGGGGCTGAAGAGCCACATCAAAACCATCGGCCTGTTCAATGCCAAGGCCAAGAACGTGATGGCCATGGCCGAAATCCTTGTGCGCGATCATGGCGGTGAAGTCCCGGCAGACCGTGACCTGCTCACCACGCTGCCCGGCGTCGGACGCAAGACCGCCAATGTCGTGATGAACTGCGCGTTCGGGGCAGAGACCTTTGCGGTCGACACGCACATCTTCCGGCTAAGCAATCGCACGGGCCTTGCGAAGGGAAAGACGCCGCTCGCCGTTGAGAAGGGGCTGGAAAAGCACGTCCCTCATCCCTTCCGCGTGGGATCGCACCACTGGATGATCCTGCACGGGCGCTATGTCTGCAAGGCGCGCACGCCTGAATGCTGGCACTGCGGGCTGGTTGACCTTTGCGCGTTCAAGAGCAAAGTACTGGAAAAGGGGGCGAAACCTGCGGTGGCAGCCAAGAAGCCTGCGCCAGCGCGGAAACGCAAGGAGAGCAAAGCATGAAACGCCTTACTCCGTTCCTGATCGCCGGTGTGGCCCTTGCCCTTACTGGCTGCGCTGCCGATCAAAACAACGGCAACAACGGCCGCCGCACCGATATTCCCAAGGCCAAGGTCACCGGCAAGGCCGTCACCTGCCTACCGATCCAGACCATCCGCGAAAGCATCGTCCGCGATGACTGGACCATCGATTTCCGCACCAACGGCAGCCAATGGTATCGCAACAATCTGCCCAACCGCTGCAACGGCCTCGCCATGGAGCGCGCCTTCACTTACACCACGTCGCTCACGCAACTGTGCAACGTCGATATCATCACGGTGATTGCCAACAACGGCGGCATGGGCCCGATCAATCGCGGTGCCTGCGGGCTGGGTGAGTTCACGCCGGTTGAGCTGACGAAGTAGCGCGAACCACTTCGCGGTTATTCTCGTCATCCCCGCCCCCCTGTTCGTCATCCCCGCGTAGGCGGGGGTCCAGCCCGCCATAAACATCGTCGCAACGCAACGGCCTTTCGTCGCTGGATTCCCGCCTGCGCGGGAATGACGAAGTGGGGGTCAACTCTCGTAGTTCACCGGGTCCAGATTTAGCCCCCGCCGACCATCGGCAATCGTGTGCGAAGGCGCATGGGGCGGCTCCGCATCCGGGTCCAGTGGCGGCTGCAGCATGCCTTCCCACTTGGTGATGACAGATGTCGCCACCGCATTGCCCACCACGTTGGTCGCCGTGCGGCCCATGTCGAGGAAGGTATCGACGCCCAGCAGCAGCGCGATGCCCTCCAGCGGCAGGCCGAACTGCGTGAGCGTTGCGGCAATCACCACCAGGCTGGCGCGCGGCACCCCGGCAATGCCCTTCGACGTGACCATCAGCGTCAGCAGCATCGCAATCTGCTGCCCCACCGAAAGCTCGATGCCATAAGCCTGCGCGATGAAGATCGTGGCAAAGCTGGTGTACATCATCGACCCATCAAGGTTGAAGCTGTACCCCAGCGGCAGCACAAAGCCCGAAATGCGGCGCGGCACGCCAAACCGGTCCAACTGCTCGAACAGCTTGGGCAGCGCGCTCTCTGAACTGGCGGTGGAAAACGCCAGCAACAGCGGCTCACGGATATAGCGCGCCAGCGTGAACACGCGGCCCTTCAGGAATATCCCGCCAAGGCCAAACAGGATCACCCACAGCAGCAGCAGCCCGAAGTAGAACTCCGAAACGAACACGCCGTAGGTCACCACGATGCCAAGGCCCTTGGTGGCAATCACCGAAGCCAGCGCGCCGAACACCGCAAACGGCGCAAAGCGCATCACATAATCGGTGATCTGCAACATCAGATGCGCCAGCGCCTCGCACCCGCGCACAATCGGCGCCCCCGTCTCACCAATGGCCGATAGCGCCACGCCCGCAAACAGCGAGAACACGAGGATCTGCAACACATTGTTCGATGCCATCGCATCCAGCACGCTGGTCGGGAAAATCTCCAGCACGAAATGGCGCAACGTAAAGTCCGCTGTCGCCAGATCACCCACCGGCCCCGCCGCAGTAAACTCCAGCCCCACACCCGGCTTGAACAGATTGACCAGCACCAGCCCCAGACTGATCGAAATCAGGCTGGCCGTAATAAACCACCCCAGCGCCCGCCCTCCAATGCGCCCGAGCGCCGCACTATCGCCCATCCCCGCAATGCCCGATACCAGCGTGGCCAGGATCAGCGGCGCAATGATCATCTTGATCAGATGCAGGAAGATATCGGGCAACAGCTTGAAATAATCGGCAACCTGCGCAAGATTTTCATCGCCCTGCGGGTACGTGGTGTTGAGCCAGTACCCGGTCAGAATGCCCAGCACCATGGCGACAACGATATAAAGCGTAAGGCGCTTGGCCAAAAGAATGCTCCCCGCAGGATTGTTACCGGAGAGACTAACGGCGTTTCACGGGCGGCTCAACCGTTGTGGGAGACTTTATGGTGGGGGGCAGGGTCTGGCGACAGATTTGCAAGGAGCTGATTACCGCGAGTTGGCCGACCGGGCTTTTTTGCGCCTGTCCCCATAGGGCCATCACCGAAACTCTCGGCAGACGCTTGGACCGCTCACAAGTTCAATCAAGCATCTGCACCGGTTGAAAATGGAGAGTTATTATACTAAATTGACACATGAGGTTCGAGTACGATCCGGCCAAAAGTCCCTTGAACAAAGAGAAGCATGGCATCGACTTTGACGAAGCGCAGGCCCTGTGGAGCGATCCGTGGCTGCTGGAGGTTCCTGTGAATACCGAAGGGGAGCCACGATTTTTGAGCATTGGGATGATTGCCGGCAAGCACTGGACCGCAGTCTGGACCCATCGCAACGATAGCGTGCGCATCATTTCGGTTCGTCGCGCCCGAAAGGAAGAGGTTGGTCACTATGAAAACACCTGAATTCGACGCCAGATTTGATGCTGGTGAAGATATCAGCGAAACGGTGGATTGGTCCAAAGCCCGCCGCCCGAATGATCAGACCAAGCGCGTAAACGTGGATTTTCCCGCATGGGTTGTCGCCGGCCTGGACAAACAGGCACGGCACCTTGGCGTGACCCGCCAATCCCTGATCAAGATGTGGATCGCCGAGCGGCTGTAATCAAAGGACAAGTGCCGGGGCGACACGCGAGGGATTACGGTGCGCGGTGTTTCGGCAATCGCTACGCTGGCCCGTCAGGCGTTCAGTCCGGCTTGCTTCAAGGCAAGGGCGCGAATGTTGCCCATCGTAAGCTCGCTGATCCCACTGGCCCGCGCTTCATCAACAAGGCGTTGCATCTGTGCGATCTTGTCCCCGCACTCCCGCTCCCGCCGGAGCAGGTCGCGCACATAATCGCTGACATTGCTATAGCGGCCCGTCTCAGCCTGCGCTTCCTCCCATTGCTTCATGGGATCGGGCAGAGAGATATTCATGGTTGCCATGCGCAAGCCTCCTTGCCGGGAATATGCAATAACTTGGCAAAGTTTGTCAGCCGCAATTTGCAGATGGGAGCCTCAGCGCCGGTGCTCCAAAGCGTAAGCGAAACCTTTGATGCACACCCAATGATCGCAATAGCGGAACAGTTGAGGGATTTTTGCACGTGTCACCGTATTTCCATCAGGTGGTCGGGCATTTACGGATGTTGTATTTGCCGCTCGCATCAAAACTAAATGCGCCAGACTGACAGCGCAAGAATGGCCATCTCTGCCTGCCGATTGTCTATATCTTTCTTTGTCCAGTCGTTAGCCTTCCTAAAAACGCTATTTAATTTTAAGTTTGACTTTTTTAAAGCGGGTGCTTTTACGGCAAAAGACTTGTTCCCAATTCGCGAGTTGTCTTTCTCCTTCAACAATGTCATGTTACCCAGTCTTAGCGAATAAAACGAAATTTCATCATTTTTATATTTTGGCCAATCCTCGATTTTACCTCTTTTCGGTAAGACGTGCTCAAGATTCACATCATCCACGTTTTCGTTCGGAACCAATTCGGGTTGTGCCGTTCCTTCAAGTTTTCTTTCCAAGGCTGCAAGCAATAGTCGTGCAAATCCGTTATTATTCGTTCTGTAGTTTGAAAAATCGTATTGGAATTGCGAATCACTTGGAACAAATCCAATTAAGTGAGCGCGAAGTTGATCCCGTGTTTTTATTTTTCCCGACCGAACGCTCTTTGCAGCGTCACAAAATGTGGACTCAGCCGAACCCTTGCCCATTACTCCGCCAATTAATCCTCTGATGGACCATGAGATTAGTGAAGACAGTGTCTTCTGTATCTCTCCTTGGGTGAAATGCTGAAAGACCGCCAGCAAGAGAGGGCGGTTCTGCTCAAGCTTCAATCGCAACAAAATTTGAACATTACTACGATCCGTTGCAGTGTAGCTCTTCCAGAAATCAGACTTTTCGCTTAAAGATGCTCCATAGAGTCGGGCAGCATCTTTTATATCTTCCGAAAACTTCAACGATTGTTTTTTACTTTTGATATGTGCTTTAATTGACCGGTAGAGTTCTTTCTCACGCGTACTTCCATGAACGGAACTCCAATAATGTCTTAAAAACGTCACGAACTCTGTTTCGTCGATATATTCTTCCAGTATAGCCTTTGTATCTGTCCAATTTCTTTGAACTGAGTTTATTTCAGTGTCAGCTCTCGCAAATAGATAATTTTTTAACAAATCTGCGATCGTTAAGTCTCTTCCACGATCGTTCAATGTTTCAAAAATCGTGAAGGCATCAGCGTCATTCGCTGCGTATACACATACAATTCTAGATTGAGTCTTGAAAAACTTCGTGATTTTTGCAAATTCCTTCATCCAGTCACTTGGATTTTCTGTCAGTATTTCCCGCAATTTTGCATCAAAAAACTCTTTGGCTTCTTGTATTAGCTTATGAGAATCTGAACGAACTTTTGCTTTCTTTCCTTCAATAATGAAGGTTTGATAGAAAGGATTGTCTATTTCATTCAGCATAATCCGAGACTTTTTCTCATACGTCTCAATATCAAGTGCACATATCATATTTTGTTCTACAGCACTTGCAATGTCGCTTTCTTTATGTTCTCGATAAATATCTCTCAAAGCTGATATAAGAATAGTCGTAGTAGCAATTCTCTGCTGTCCGTCGATTATTGAAAATGACAAGTCATCATCATTCTTGGTAAGAACAATATTTCCGAGAAAATAGTCACCACCCGCAGACGACGCCGTTCTAAGGTCGTCCCAGAAATCTCCGAATTCGATAGCTGTCCACGCATAAGAACGTTGATATCTCGGAACGGTAAAATACCGCGTCGAAATTAGATCGGTAATTGAGGTGGGCTTAAATTCAAAACGTTCCATGCGCTATCCCCTATGTGGGAATGGAAGTATCCAATGGAAACATGGTGAGCAAGAGTTTTACGGTAATGATTTGAACGGCACTTTATCGAGGTTTGATTCACGTCATGCAATCTTCCCTGACATTATTGGTTGCGGTGCCAACGTCCCGCCGAACCAACCGCTACCCACACTGCCCACGATGCAGCAGCTTCTGATCCGCCAGCACCAGCGCCATCATCGCTTCCACCACCGGGACGCCGCGAATGCCGACGCAGGGGTCGTGGCGGCCCTTGGTGAACAGGTCGGTGGCCTCGCCCTCACGGGTGATCGTGGGCACGGGGGTGAGGATCGAGGACGTGGGTTTGAAGGCTACGCGCATGCTCACCGGCTGGCCGGTGGAGATGCCGCCTGCGATGCCGCCTGCGTGGTTGGCGAGGAATTCCGGCCCGCCCTCGCCCGGCCGCATCGGATCGGCATTGCCTTCGCCAGTGTTGCGCGCGGCGGCGAAGCCATCGCCGATTTCTACGCCTTTCACCGCGTTGATGCCCATCATCGCGTGGGCCAGTTCCGCATCCAGCTTGGCATAGAGCGGCGCGCCCCAGCCTGCCGGAACGCCGGTGGCCACGCATTCCACCACCGCGCCCAGCGACGAGCCGGATTTGCGCGCATCGTCCACCAGCGTTTCCCAGCGCGCGGCGGCGGCGGCATCGGGGCAGAAGAATGGGTTCTGGCCGATCTGCGCGGCATCGAAATTGGCCATATCGATCGCGTCGCCGCCAATCTCGCTGACCCACGCAAGGATCTGCACTTCGGGCAGGACCAGCCGCGCCACACCGCCCGCCGCCACCC
>JBEQBV010000087.1:0-13067 GCA_041639635.1 Novosphingobium sp. | reverse complement strand
AGCAATTTGACCTGCATATAGGCAAAGTGCAGCCCCAGGCACATGTGCGCGCCGCCGCCGAACGGAGCCCAGGCATACTTATGCCGCGCCGCGACCTTGTCTGGCGTGAAGCGCAGCGGATCGAACAAGTGTGGTGCGTCCCAATGCGCGGGATCGGCGTGGACCGCAGCGGGGCTGATACCGATGGGTGTGCCTGCCGGAATATCATAGCCACCGAACCGGAAATCACGCAGTGCGCGGCGCGGCATGTTGGGCACGGGCGGCATGAAGCGCAGCGCCTCCTTGAAGGCCATCTCTGTCAATTCCATCCGGCCAAGGTCCTCGTAGGCCAGGGGGAGGCCATCCCCGCCGGTAACGGCGCGCGCTTCTGCACGAAGCTTGTCCTGCCATTCAGGATGCTTGGCCAGTTGCCAGAACAGCACTGTGGCCGACGAGGTGATCGTATCGTGCGCGGCCATCATCAGGAAAATCATGTGATCGACCACGACATCTTCGGGCAGGAGCGAGCCATCATCGCGCGTTGCAAGCGCGAACTGGCTGAACATGTCCTGCCCCGGATTGGCGCGGCGTTCGCGCACCAGCCGCCCGAAATAGTCCACCATCAAGCGCCGTCCGGCCACGCCTTTGCCCATTTTGGTGAACGGCAGCGGCTTGCGCACCACGCCAACCGAGGCCTGAACCATATCGACAAAGGCCTTGTTCAGCCGGTCTGCCTCTGGCCCCAACGGCAGGCCGAGGAAGCTGGAGGCAGCGGTATCGAGCGTCAGCGCCTTGATTGCATCGTAGAAGCGCATCGAGCCGCCCCATCGGTCCATCGCCGAGGCAATGCCAGTGTTGAGCACCGAGCAATAAGCGCGCATCGGTTCGGGCTTGAACGCGATGGACAGTGCGCGGCGGTCCACGCGGTGCGCCTCGAAATCCATCAGCATCAGCCCGCGCGGGAACAGCAGGTTGAGCACCGGGCCCCAGCCCTGTTCGTTCGAGAACAGTTTGTCCCGATCGAAGAGCACCAGTTCATTGGCATCGACCCCGATCAGATTCACCCCGCGCCGCCCGAAGCTGCGCGTGCGAAACACCGGGCCATAGGTATCGACCATGCGCTTCTGGAAACCGAGCGGATCGGCCAGTTGCATCATCGTGGTGCCAAGAATTGGCCAGCCGTCCTCGCCGGGGATGTGATCAAGCTTGCTGTCATCACCCAGCCGCACCCAATGCGGGTTGGCCCGGTCGGTATGAAGGTCGGTATGCAGGTTGGTGCCGATTTCTGGCGCTACGCTGGCCATGTCATCTCCCGGTTTTCACTTTAACCGATCAATTAACACGCCTATCAACCGCGGCCAAGAGCGTAGTTCAGATCCAGCCGGACAGTTCGCGCCGGACCAATATTTCAAGCATGTCCATGCCTTCAGGCCCCGCGTTCAGGCAGGTGAGTGCTGCAAAATGCGTGCCGCCTGCCTCTTCAAAGTCTTCCTTGCCCCGGATGGCCAATTCTTCCAGCGTTTCAAGGCAATCGGCAGAGAAGGCGGGCGCAGCGATGGCGACGCGGCGCGTGCCTTTGGCCGCTTCTTCCAGCAGCACGGTGTCGGTGGCAGGCTCCAGCCACTTGGCCCGCCCAAAGCGCGATTGGAACGTGGTTTCCAACCGTAGGTCGGGATGGCTGACAGCGAAGCGTTCGGCCAGCAGGCGCGAGGTCTTGCGGCAGTGGCAATGGTAGGGATCGCCCAGCAGCAGCGTGCGTTCGGGCATGCCGTGGTAGCTGAGCAGCAACAGTTCAGGCGTGAAATCCAGTGCGGCCAGTTCCCGCGACATTTGCGCATGAAGCGCGCCGATCAGGGCGGGATCATCGAAATAAGGTGGCAGGGTGCGCAAGGCGGGCAGGCGGCGGCGCGCCTTGATCCAGTCTGCCACGGCATCGAGCGCCGAGGCCGTGGTGGCGCCCGAGAAATGCGGATAGAGCGGCGCGATCAGGATGCGTTCGCAACCCGCGGCCAGCAGTGCGTCGAGTTCTGCAGCCACGGCAGGCGATTGATAGCGCATGGCGTGGCGCACGATCACCGCATCGCCAAGCCGGTCTTGCAGAGCGCGCGCTTGCGCCTTGGTGATGGCGGCAAGAGGTGAGCCATCCTCGCTCCACACTTGGGCATAGGCATGGGCGGATTTCTTGGGCCGGGTGTTGAGAATGATGGCGCGCAGAATCGGCTGCCAGATCAGCTTGGGGATTTCCACCACCCGGCGATCCGATAGAAACTCTTTCAGATAGCGCTTTACCGCAGGCACATCGGGCGCATCGGGGGTGCCAAGGTTGACGACGAGCACGCCGATCTTGCCGGTAAGCACAACAGGATGATCGGCAGGGCGTTGCATCATTATCCTTAAGGATGAGGCTCAGAGGCCTTCGGAGATAAGTGGTAACCGGCGGAAGCGCACGCCCGTAGCCGAAAAAAGGGCATTAGCGATAGCGGGCGCTACGGCAACCATGCCCAAGTCACCGGGATCGAACGGGTCCTCTTTGCTGTCGGCAAAGGCAATATCAACCTTGGGGCAATCGGCAAGCAGGGGTAACCCCAATTGCGAGAGTCTGCCCGCGATCGGCCGTCCCTTGGCATAACCGCTGGCTCCGCCGACCGCATGGGCAAGGCCGAACATCAACCCGCCTTCGATCTGCTGGCGGGCCAAGTCCATGTTCACGATGCGGCCGATATCGACATAAGCGCTCAGGCGATCCACCCGCACAACGCCTGCTTCGCTGCGCGCCGTGGCGACGACCGCAATCAGACCTTTGCGGATGGTGCCGCTGCCAGTGGCCAGTTCCATCTGATGGCAGGCAATGCCCTGGCCCGACGCTTCGATCCCGCCACCCCACTGCGCCAGACGGCCTGCGCCTTGCAGGCAGGCGACCAGCCTTGGTTCGCCCTCCAGCATGCCCACGCGAAACGACAGTGGCTCCTTGCCAGCGGCATGGGCCAATTCATCAATGAAGCTTTCGGTAAAGAACGCGGTGTAGCCGTGCGCCTGGCCCCGGAACCGCGCGGTGGGTTGGCGCAAAGCCAATGGCACCTGATCCACGGCCTTTTCAGGGATGCGATAGAGCGGCATCGCGCCTTCGCAGGCCATCGGATCGGTCTGGTTCTGCAGATCGAGCGCCTGTTTCACGCCCCAGCCGTCAAGCAGGCGCGCGCCCGATTCAATCGCTGTTGCCGGAACTGCCAGCTTTGTCCGCCAGCCCAGCACGCGCGTCTTGTCAGGGCTGATCGCACCATCCAATTGCGCCGAAAGCGGGGTGCGGGGGATGCCCGCCAGCGCTTCCTGCCAGCGCGAATAAGTCAACTGCACCGGCTTGCCGACGATCCGGCAGAGCGTAGCGACTTCTGCCGCGATGCGCGTATCGAGCCGGGCATCGAAGCTGCCGCCCGCATGCATCGGATAAACGATCACATCGCCGCGTGAGACGCCTGCCGCCCGCGCAGCTACGCGCCGGGCGCGTTCAGGCGCTTGCGTGGCGATCCAAAGCTCCAGCTTGCCGTGCCGCATCCGCGCGGTGGCGCTGGCGGTTTCGAGCGGAGCGTGGAAGGCCGCCTCCACATCGTAACGCACCGAAAGCGAAGGCTTGACCAACAGCGCATCGGGATCGCCATCGGCCAGCAGGCGCACCGGATCGCCTTTGGTCAGCGCCTTGTCGAGCGCGACCAGCACCTTCTCGCTGTCAGCAATCGGGCCATCGGCGCGGAAGCGCGGCTCCATGGCGCGCACGGCCTTGTCTGCCGCGTGCCAGCCAGTGGCGACAGCAGCCAGCCAGCGCTTCGCCTTGACCACGGTCACCAGCCCGCGCACCGTGGCGGCGGCCTGCTTGTCATAGCTCGACAGCACGCTGGAGCCTTGCGGCCCGTGGGCGATGGCCGCGAAGACCATGCCGGGCAGGCGCACATCGCCTGCGAACGTGAAACTTCCATCGACCTTGGCGGGCAAATCGAGCCGGGGATGGCGCGCAGGGGCGCCTTCGGGGAACTGGCCAGAGGCCTCACGCGGAGGCTCTGCCCGCAGCACCGGCACGGCGGGCGGATCATAGTCTACTGCCGCATCGAGCAATTCGGCAAAGGACAGGCGCTTTTTGCCATGCGTGACAACGCTGTCCCTCGTCTCACACTCTTCCCAACCCACGCCCCACTTGTCTGCCGCCGCCTGCGCCATCATCGCGCGCAGGGCCGCGCCTGCTTCACGCAGAGGCGTTTCGAAAGCCGCCAGCGCAGTGCCATCGGCGGTGATCATCAGCGGCCCGCGTTCGGCGTGGAGCCGGGCCAGCGTACCGTCGGCATCCTCGCCCAGCGAAGCGAAGGCGGGCATCCAAAGTGGTGCCCATTTGGCCGACAAGACCGGATCGGCATAGGCCGCGCTGATCGGTGCGGCTTCCACGGCAACCTTGCGCCAGTCCGCACCCGCCTCGTCAGCCACGATCTGCGCAACGAGCGTAGTGACGCCCTGCCCCATTTCGCAAAAGGGCACGGCGACCGTGAGGATGCAGTCCGTTTTTCCGTCGGGGCCGCCCTTGATCCGCCCCACTTTCAGGAAGGCATCAACGACATGTTCGCCCTTCCCCGCGACCAACGGCACCCGGTGGCGGCGCGGCAGCAGCGGAAAGGCGATCAGCAGCGCGCCTCCTGCCCCCGCCCCTACCAACAAGCCCCGCCGGGTTAGACGCATGAGCCTCAGCGCTTTCCGTCAATCCACGCGAGCACACCGCGCGCGATGGACAGGAAGGCTTCGGCCTGCGGCGTATCTCCGGCGGCAGGCGGATTGCCCGCGTCACTCTCACGCCGGATCGCCATGTCCAAAGGCACGCGGCCAAGGAAGGGGAGCTTCATCAGCTTCGCCGCTGCTTCAGCTCCGCCAACGCCAAACGGATCGCTTTCCTCGCCACAATGTGGGCAGATATAGCCTGCCATGTTCTCCACCATGCCGATCAGCGGCACGCCGCCTTGTTCGAACAGGCCGATCGCACGGGTGGCGTCCATCAGCGCCAGATCCTGCGGGGTGGAGACGATCACCGCACCAGCAGGCTTGTGCTTCGACAGCATCGTCAATTGCACGTCACCAGTGCCCGGCGGCAGGTCCACCACAAGGATCTCCGTATCCCCCCAATGCGCGTCGATCAGCTGGCCCAGTGCATTGCCTGCCATCGGGCCGCGCCACGCAATCGCCTGCCCTGGCTGCACCAGATGGCCCATAGACAACATCGGCACACCCCAAGGGCTTGGGATCGGGTGCATCTTGTTGCCCTCGGCTTCGGGCTTGCGGCCTTCGGTCATCAGCAGGCGCGGCTGCGAGGGGCCATAGATATCGGCATCGACCAGCCCCACCTTGCGCCCCAGCCGCGCCATGGCGACTGCCAGATTGGCCGAGAGCGTGGATTTCCCCACCCCCCCTTTGCCCGATCCCACCGCGATGATCAGCCGCGATTTGCGCTCTGCCGTCATGCCCAGCCGCAGATCGGAGACACCCGCCCGCCGCGCGGCATCGCGCACGGCCATCTCCAGCTTGTCACGGTCCAACCGTTCCAGCCCGCCCACTTCCAGCATGACCGTGGCCACGCCATCAGCCAGTTTCAGCGATTGCAGCCGATCTCCCGCAGCTGGAATCAACGCATCGCGCAGTGCCTGTTCTTCAATGCTCACGCCATTTCCCTGTTCTGCCCATGTCCAGAGCCTTCGCTTTCGCCCCTAGCAGATGAATTTTCGGGAATGGACACTGTTTTTCGCGGCTGGGGTTCCTATAACGAATGCATGACAGATCGGTTTGGACTAATCACACGTATCGGCCGGGAGACGGGCCTCTTCATGACCGGCAAGAAGAGCCCTTGGGGTTCGGGCGGTGGAGATGCCGCACCTTCTGGCGAGAGGGACCCGGGTGAAGCGCCCGAAGCCCCCCCTTCTACTACGCCTTCGGGCGATGGCCCGCGCAATCCGTGGCTTCCACCGCAATCGGGCAAGCCAACCGGCAACACTGGTTCAGGCCAGCGCCGTGGCCCGAACATCGAAGACATCTTCCGCAACCGCAAGGGTGGTGGCGGAGGTGGTGGACGCGGACCGACCCTGCCGCGCATGCCGCAGCGCCCTGATGGCAAATCGTGGTTGCCAATCGGTATCGTTGTCATCACCGCCCTTTGGCTTTCGACATCGATGGTCCACCTGATCTCCCCGCAGGAAAAGGGCGTGGTCACGACGTTCGGCGCCTATAGCCGCACGCTGGATTCGGGCACTGCCTTTACGCTGCCCTGGCCGATCCAGTCAGTGGCGGTCGAAGACGTGACTTCGGTTCGCAGCGAATCCATCCCCGAAGGCGATGGTGAAAAGCTGATGCTGACCGGCGATCAGAATCTGGTCGACCTCACCTATCTGGTGCGCTGGAACATCAAGGATCTGAAGCAGTACATGTTCCAGCTGGCCGAACCCCAGCAGACCGTGCGCGAACTGGCCGAAGCCGCCATGCGCCAGTCCATCGCTGAAGTGACGCTGAATGATGCGATGGGTGCAGGCCGCCAGCAAATTGAACAGAGCGTGCGCGATCGCATGCAGAACGTACTCGATGCCTATCGTTCGGGCGTTGTGATTCAGGGCGTGGACATCAAAAAGACCGATCCGCCGGCCAAGGTGGTCGATGCCTTCAAGGAAGTGCTGGCGGCCCAGCAGGATGCGCAAAGCGAAGTAAACCGGGCGCAGGCCTGGGCCCAGCAGTTGACAGCCCGCGCAGGCGGTGAGGCGACCGCGTTCGACAAAGTCTATGAACAGTACAAGCTTTCTCCGGAAGTGACCCGCCGCCGCATGTATTACGAAACCATGGAACGAGTGTTGAGCCAGACCGACAAGGTCGTGCTCGAAGCACCGGGCGTGCAGACCTATCTGCCGCTTCCCGGCCTGAAGCGCGCCGAACCCGCACCGGCTCCCGTTGCGGCAGGAGGCCAGTGAGATGAACCCCTTCCAAACGCTGTGGCAGGATCAGAAGGCCATCATCATCGCCGCCGTGATTGCGCTGCTGGCCGCAGCCAGCTGCCTGAAGGTAGTGGATGAAACGACGCAGGCCGTGATCGTGCGGCTGGGTCAACCCGATCGTGTGGTGAACCGGTTCAAGCCTGATGCCGATTTTGGTCAGACGGGCGCTGGGATGATCTGGCGCATCCCATTTATCGAACAGGTGGTCGAAGTTGATCGTCGCATCCTTGATCTGGATATGGAGCGCCAGCAGGTTCTGTCTGCAGACCAGCGCCGTCTTGAAGTGGACGCCTTCGCCCGCTTCCGCATCATCGATCCGGTGCGGATGGTGCAGACTGCGGGAACGACCGACCGCTTGGCCGTGCAGCTTCAGCCGATCCTGAACTCAGCACTCAGGCAGGAACTGGGCAAGCGCACGTTCGATTCGCTTCTCACCGCAGACCGTGGCCGCGCGATGGAACAGATCCGCGCGGGGCTTGATCGCGAAGCGCGCGAATATGGCGCCCAGATCATCGACGTGCGCATCAAGCGCGCCGACCTGCCCGAAGGCACTCCGCTCGAATCCGCATTTACCCGCATGGCCACAGCGCGTCAGCAGGAAGCTGCGACGATCCGTGCGCAGGGCCAGAAGCAGGCGCAGATCATCCGCGCCACGGCTGAGGCGACTGCGGCCAAGACCTACGCCGATGCCTTCAACAAGGACCCGGCGTTCTACGATTTCTATCGCGCAATGCAGAGCTACGACACGACTTTCGCGCAAAAGGGATCAAGCACCTCGATCGTGCTTTCGCCGGACAACGAGTATCTGAAACAGTTCAAGGGCAAGTGACGAGAATTTGCTGAACGATACGGAACACGATCATTCAAACTCCGTTCATCGCAAGATGGCTGAATCGCCGCCGAGTGACAGAGTTTGAGTGACTCAAGCCGCGCCACCTCCGGCGCAAAATTGATACAAAGAGGACCAGGCCACGTGCGATACGCTTATGGTGTGACTTCGGCGCTGCTGCTTGCAGGCAGCGCACTGACCCTGGTAACAGGCCTTCCCGCAGGCGCGCAGGTTGCGCAGAACGAACAGTCCGAAATGCGCAGCGTCGTGCCGCGCGCGGGCGCTCCGTCCAGCTTTGCCGATCTGACGCAGCAGCTGCAGCCAGCGGTGGTGAACATCTCCACCCGTCAGCGCGTGAAGGTGCAGAACAACAATCCCTTTGCCGGCACACCCTTTGGCGATCTGTTCGGCGGCGGACAGGGTGGCCCCCAGACGCGCGAGGCACAATCGCTGGGTTCAGGCTTCATTATTTCAGCCGATGGCTATGTGGTGACCAACAACCACGTGATTACCGCCGATGGGCAGGGTGAAGTTGAATCGATCACCGTCACCACGCCCGATGGTACCGAATATCCGGCCAAGCTGATCGGCAAGGACGCCGCCTCAGACTTGGCCGTGCTGAAAATTTCGGCCTCCAAGCCGTTCCCGTTCGTGAAGTTCGGCGATTCGCGTCAGGCGCGAGTGGGTGACTGGGTGATCGCCATCGGCAACCCGTTCGGCCTTGGCGGAACGGTGACGCAGGGGATCATCTCGGCGGTCTATCGCAACACCGGGTCGGGTTCTGCCTATGACCGTTATCTGCAGACCGATGCCTCCATCAACCGGGGCAATTCCGGCGGTCCGATGTTTGACATGCAGGGCAACGTGATCGGCATCAACAACGCCATCTTCTCGCCCACCGGCGGTTCGGTGGGCATCGGCTTTGCCATCCCGGCTGAAATTGCGGCACCGATCGTGGACAAGCTTCGTGCCGGACAGGCAATCGAACGCGGCTACCTTGGCGTGCGCATTCAGGCGCTATCGGATGATCTGGCCGCATCGCTGGGACTGCCCAAGAAGCGCGGCGAATTCATTCAGGCTGTCGAACCCAATCAGGCCGCTGCCAAAGCTGGTATCCAGCCGGGCGACGTAGTGGTGAAGGTGGATGGCAAGGATGTTACGCCGGATCAGACGCTGTCGTTCATCGTGGCCAACACCACGCCCGGCAAGCGCATTCCGGTGGAACTGCTGCGTAATGGCCAGCGGCTGACCGTGCAGGCCGTGGTCGGCAAGCGCCCGACCGAAGAGGAACTGGCGCAGCAAAGCTTTGATCCCGATGCCGCCCAGGATGAAGACAGCTTCGGCAGCAACCAGCAACAAGGCCCCGGTGCGCTGCAAAGCAGCATCGGCATCGCCGCAATCCCGCTCAACGCCCAGATCGCGCGCCAGCTTGGCGTCAGCGAAGATACCAAGGGTGTGGTGATTTCGGCGGTCAGCCCGTCGTCGGATGCCGCCACCAAGGGTCTGCAGCGCGGCGACATTGTGCTTTCAGCCAATTACATCACCGTGGCGACGGTTGCGGATTTCGAAAAGATCGTCCGCAATGCCAAGGCCGAAGGCCGCGATGCCGTGCTGCTGCGCATTCAGCGCCGCGGCCAGCCGCCGATCTATACCCCGGTGCGCATTCGCTGATCACCGGCTTTCAAGCCAAAGGAAAGGGGCCGCCCCAGCAATGGAGCAGCCCTTTTTCTTAGGTCGAGAGGTCCGTGACAGGCGGCGTCACACCCGCCCGACGCTGCTGTATTCAAATCCCGCCGCGCGCGCTTCTGCCGGGTCATAGACATTGCGCAGGTCCACCAGTACCGGTGCCTTGACCAAGCTCTTCACCCGGCCAAAATCAAGCGCGCGGAACGCATCCCATTCAGTCACGAGCGCCACGGCATCGGCCCCTTCGACTGCAACATACGTGCCGGTCGCCATCTGCACTTCGGGCATGATGGCGGCGGCCGCTTCCATGCCTTCAGGGTCATAGGCCACGACCTGAGCGCCCGCATCCAGCAGGGTCTGCACGATGGCGATCGAGGGCGCATCACGCATGTCATCGGTGTTGGGCTTGAAGGTCAGCCCCAGCAGCGCCACGCGCTTGCCCCGCGCATCGCCGCCCAAGGCTTCGATCACCTTGCGGCCCATCGCGCGCTTGCGGCTGTCGTTGGCCTTGACCACCGCTTCGACCAGCCGCACCGGGCTGCCGTAATCCTCGGCGGTCTTGAGCAGCGCCAGCGTATCCTTGGGAAAGCACGATCCGCCATAGCCCGGCCCGGCATGCAGGAACTTGGACCCGATGCGGCCATCCAGCCCGATGCCGCGCGCCACATCTTGCACATCGCCGCCCACCTTTTCGCAAAGGTCGGCCATTTCGTTGATGAACATGATCTTGGTCGCAAGGAAGGCGTTGGCGGCATATTTGATCAACTCGCTGCTGCGGCGCGAGGTGAACAGGATCGGAGCCTTGTTGAGGAACAGCGGGCGGTAGACTTCCTTCATCACGCCTTGCGCCCATTCCTCCTCGGCCCCGATCACGATACGGTCAGGCCGCTTGAAATCGCCGATGGCCGCACCTTCGCGCAAGAATTCAGGGTTCGAAACGACCGCAAACTGCACGCCTGTGCCGCTTTCACGGATGATGCGCTCAACCTCGTCACCCGTGCCAACGGGTACGGTGGACTTGGTGACGACCACGGTGGGCGTGCGAATATTCTGCGCCAATTCCTGCGCCACGGCATAGACATAGCTGAGGTCTGCATGACCATCGCCGCGCCGCGATGGCGTGCCCACGGCAATGAACACCGCCTGCGCGCCCTCGATGGCGCTGGGCAGATCGGTTGAAAACGAAAGCCGCCCCGCCTTCACGTTGGCAGCCACCAGTTCGGCAAGGCCCGGCTCGTAAATCGGCATCACGCCATCAAGCAGGCGCGCGATCTTGGACTCATCCTTGTCGATGCAAACCACATCGTGGCCGAAATCGGCAAAGCAGGCACCTGAAACCAGCCCGACATAGCCCGAGCCTACCATCGCGATCTTCATTCGCACACCATCCACAGCTGATCCGTCGCGCCGGTTGCACGACCATTTCGCACTAGCAGCATAGGGGAAGTTACCAATGCTGCACAAGCACACTTCGCAAATTGCTGCACTCTGCAGCAACTTGCGACTTGCAGTAGGCCTGCGTAAGCGATGAGGCGATGAATTCGATCACGCTTCCGCCGTCGTGGCGTCCTGCTCTGGCACCCGTGCTGCAATCGGCATGCTTGCGCGCGCTTGAAGAATGGCTTGTGGCCGAGGCGAACGCCGGGAAGGTCATCTACCCCCCGCAAGACCAGCGCCTTGCAGCTTTGGAACTGACGCCGCTTGATCAAGTGCGCGTCGTGATTCTTGGGCAGGATCCTTATCATGGCCCAGGCCAAGCGCATGGTCTTGCCTTTTCGGTACCACAGGTCGTCAAAATCCCGCCGAGTCTGGCGAACATCTACAAGGAACGCGAAGCCGATCTGGGCCTGCCTCGCCAATCCCACGGCAACCTGACGCAGTGGGCGCGGCAGGGCGTATTGCTGCTCAACACGGTGCTCACCGTGGAGGCGGCAAAGGCCGGATCGCATCAGGGCAAGGGGTGGGAGCAATTCACCGATGCCGCCATCACTGCCGTGGCCGCGCGAGATGAGCCCACCGTATTCATCCTGTGGGGGAGCCATGCCCAGAAAAAGGCTTTGCGCGTGGCCCGCCTTGCCGATGGTCCGCATCTGGTGCTGAAGGCCCCGCACCCCAGCCCGCTTTCGGCCTACCACGGTTTTTTCGGCTCACGCCCATTCAGCCGCGCCAACGCCTTTCTGGAAGCGCATGGGCGGGGTGCCATCGACTGGCAGGTTTGAACACCGCACAAAAAACCCCGCCGAAGCGGGGCTTTTCAAACCATTGATACGCCCGAATCAACCGGGAATAGTGGCCGAAGCCGCCTGTCCATCACCTTCGGGCGCGGCCAGAATATCGCGCACGACCTGCCCCTTGGCCACGGTCTGCGTTTCAGGATCGCCCACGGTGGAGCGAATCGACGCAGCCGCTGTGCCAGAACGGTTGAGTGCATCGGTCTCAACGCTGGACCGGGCCGACGGGCCGCCGAACAGCGTTTCGAGCGTCTGCTTGCCAGTATCGGAATCCTGCGGACGCGGCGCGCCGGGGCTGGGTGGAACCAGCGCAAAATCGGGCGGGACGACCAGCGGCGCAGCGCGCGTCACGGCCATTTCATCAGGGCGGGCGCGATTGAACAGCGAATTGCTGCTGCCACAGGCCGAAACCAGTGTTGCCGCGCAGGCGACGAGGACAAGGGTGGCGGCTCTACGCATCATGCATTCTCCGTGGCGCTATCATCGCCGTTAACGTCAGGCTTTTCGCGCGATTTGAACGAGCGGGCAAGCAGTATCAGAACACCGAACGTGATCGCCACATCGGCAAGATTGAAGATCTGGAATGGCCGCCATTCGCCGATGTTGAGATCGGCATAGTCGATCACGTAACCGAACACGAGCCGGTCATAGATATTGCCAACCGCCCCGCCCAGCACCAGTGCCAGCCCGAAAATATCGCCGCGCGCCTTTTCGCGCAGCATCCACACCAGCACCCCGGTGGCGATCAGCCCGGTGACCACGATCAGGCCATAGCGCATTTCCATCGACGTAGCGCTGAACATGCCGAACGATACGCCGTAATTCTCGGCATAACGGAAATCGAAGAACGGCAGCAGTTCGATCAACCCGCGCTCCCGCAAGGCCAGTGGGCCGACCATCACCGCCTTCACCGCCCGGTCTGCCAGCGCGACCAACAGCGCAAGGCCAAGGCCTTCGATACGCGGACGGGTGAGCATCAGGCGGCAGCTTCTGCGTCGATTGCCGCCACAACATCATCGCACCGCGCACACAGCGCGCCGTCTTCCACAACTTCGGGAAGCAGGCGCCAGCAACGGCCGCACTTGTGGTCGGTTGAGCGTTCGACGGTCACGTCACTGCCCTGCCCGCGCTTTACTGTCGCGGTGATGAACAGCTCTGCCAGATCGGCTTCCGGTGCGGATTCAGGCACGGTGACGACGGCTTCGAGGCCAGAGCCGAGCACCTTTTCGCGGCGCAGCGGCTCGATGGCTTCGTTCACCGTCTGGCGCAGAGCGCGCAATTCATTCCAGCGGGCTTCGTCCACATCCACCGCAGGCACCTTAGGCCATTCCAGCAAAT
>JBEQBV010000086.1:0-13162 GCA_041639635.1 Novosphingobium sp. | reverse complement strand
CACCTGCACAACACCCGCGGGCTGGGCCTCGCCAATGCGCTGGCCGGGCTGGAGGAAGGCATCACCACGCTCGATTCCTCGCTGGGCGGGCTTGGCGGCTGCCCTTACGCGCCCGGCGCTTCGGGCAATCTCGTTACCGAAGATCTCGTGCTCATGCTCAATGCCATGGGCCTCAAGACCGGCATCGATCTGGAAAAGCTGCTCGCTGTGCGGACGATCCTGCAAGACGCCCTGCCCGATGAGCCGCTCTACGGCTTCACTCCTGACGCAGGCCCCATGCTCGATTACGCCGAAAGGATTGCCCGTTGACCGCCGCGCCTGAACAGACTGGCCCTGCTCCACTGGCAGGGATCAAGGTCATCGAATTCACCCACATGGTCATGGGGCCGACGGTGGGCCACATCCTTGCGGGGCTTGGCGCGGACGTGATCCGCATAGAGCCGCTGGGCGGGGACCGCACGCGCCGCCTGCTGGGTTCGGGCGCAGGCTATTTCCCGATGTACAATCGCGGCAAGCGTTCGATCTGCCTCGATCTCAAGTCGGCCGAGGGCACGGCCGTGGCACGCGATCTGTGCGCGCAAGCCGATGTGCTGGTGGAGAATTTCCGCCCCGGTGCTCTGGACCGTCTCGGCCTCTCGTTTGAAGCTCTCTCGGCCATCAATCCCCGCCTGATCTACTGTTCTGAAAAGGGTTTCCTCCCCGGCCCTTACGAGGACCGCACCGCGCTCGACGAAGTGGCGCAAATGATGGGCGGGCTAGCCTATATGACCGGCCCTCCGGGTCGCCCCTTGCGCGCAGGTTCCAGCGTGGTCGACGTGACCGGCGGCATGTTCGGCGTGATCGGCATCCTCGCCGCGCTGGAAGAACGCCACCGCACCGGCAAGGGCCAGAAGGTCGTCGCCAGCCTGTTCGAGACCACCGTGTACCTCGTCGGCCAGCACATGGCGCAGTTCGCCGTCACCGGCAAAGCTGCCGCGCCCATGCCCGCGCGCATCTCGGCATGGGCGATCTACGACGTGTTCGAGACGAAGGACGAGCCGGTGTTCATCGGCGTCGTTTCCGACAGTCTGTGGGAGAAGTTCTGCGCGCTCTTCGCATTGGAGGATCTGTGGGCTGATGAAGCAATCCGCACCAACAACGAGCGTGTTCTGGCACGCGAGCGCATCCTGCCACAAATCCGCGAACTGATGGCCTCAATGACCCGCGCAGAGATCGTCGCGAAGCTGGAAGGCACCGGCCTGCCGTTCGCCCCAATCGGGCGGCCTGAAGACATGTTCGACGACCCGCAGCTTGCCTCTGGCGGGCTTGAGGACGTCACGCTCGACAGCGGCAAGCAGACCCGCCTGCCCACGATTCCGCTGGAAATGGGCGGCAAGCGTCCCGGCGGCAGCGTTGCCCTGCCCCAGCCCGGCGCCGATGCGCACGCGATTTTGCACGAGCTTGGCTACCCGGCGCAGCGCATCAACGCGCTGATCGGGCAGGGTGCCGTGGAAACTGCCTGACCTTAAGGCCAATCGTGGGGAAATGCCGATGACCGATTTCGATACCAGCGACGAGACATTCCTTCTCAGCCGCCGCACCATGCTGGGCGGCGCCGGGCTGACCGGCGTGGCAATGGCCAGCTCCGGCCTGCTGGGCGCAGCGCCTGCACTTGGTGCGTCGCTTATCCGAGAGGAAGGCATCCCCTCCGATCCCGCAGCGCGTGTTGCCATGATCCGGCGCATGCGGCTGCGGACCGATCCCGGCATCGTCTACTGGTGGTTCCGTGGCCGCAACTATGCCCAGCAGGGTGCGAAGCTCACCCCCTTATGCGAACTGGTGTTCGGCGCGGTGATGCAGGTCAACCCACTGGCCGATGGCAGCATGGAACTGACCTCTTTTGAACTCGGCTTCCGCACCGCGCCCGGCACCAACGAGCGCTCGGACCAGTTGCGTAACCCGCTGACTGGCGAGATGGTGGACGTGCCGTTTGTGCCGGTTGGCCCGACCAAGGTGCGCTACAACGCTGCCAACGACCTGATCTTCGATGGCAAGATCGGCAACACCACGTTCAAGGCCGAACACGTGCCTGAACTGTTCTACCACATGGGCGATCAGATCACCTTCCAGCAGCACACCGCGGCAGACACTGAAACGCCGGGCCTGCCTCCGCGCCGCCTCAATGACATGACGATGATCACCAGCCCCGCTACGGAGGCACTGGACCCACGCATCCACTGCGCCAGCGCGACCGGCTATGGCACCGACCTTTCCGACTATGCGAGGTGGTGGAAGATGCCGGCGGGGATGGGCACACAATGCCTGCGCAGCGTTGGCCGCAAGGAAACGAACTACGCCAATATGCCCAAGGACTGGGTGGCCATGCTTGCCCGCGTCAACCCAGAGGGCGCACGCGATCCGCGCAAGCTGCTGACGCAACGCCAGGAAGAATACCGCAACTGACGCGCCGGGCAAGTTGCAGTCTCTACAAACCCGGACACAAGAAAGGGCGGCCCAATCAGGCCGCCCTTTCCTTTTCGCGAATTCCTGCTCCGATCAGAACGGCTTGACCGTTCCCAAAAAGCAGATGCCCGAAATCGTGATCCAGTACACGTAGGCCATCAGGCGGCCATAAAGGAACTCGCGTTCCAGCGCGGCTTCCTCGGCCGGGTTCGGACCTTCGGCCAGACGGCGGAAACGCACCGTCCACAGGCGCATGATCCAGCGCAGGCCAAGGCCGATGCACAGGGTGAAGCCATAGAGCGTTAGCTTCGCTGCATACCAGCGCACGCCCTCGCTCGCTTCCAGCGGCCCATGGCCCAGCAGCGAGGAGATGCCGACCACGAAGATCGTCGGGATCAGCGCCCAGCGGATCTTCTCGTCAAGCTTGGTCAACATCACGCCGCGATCGGTTTCGCGGAAGATGAACGCCGACCAGCACAGCGCGAGCCAGCCCGCCACGAACACCCACATTGCCGTAAGGTAACCGCCGCCATAGGGCTGCAAGCCGTAGATGTTGCCCATGTGCAGCCCCAGCGGCAGCAGCAGGATGATACCGGTGCGCGCCAGAATATCGATGCGATAGGCGGTTTCCATGTGCCGCCTGCGCTCTTCCATCGAGAGCTTGCGATTGATGATGTTAAAGCTCGTCTGGAAAACCCCCCATTCGCCGCCCAGCCAATAGACCATGGCGACGATGTGGACCCAGCGCAGTACCAGTACTTCTTCGATCAACGACTTTCCCCTTTGATGTGGAAGCCGCCACTAAGCCACTGCGCGTCAGCCAATTCCTGGCCTCGACCCCCAATCCAGAAGCCGCGCATGACGCGGGCCATTCAAGCCCTCATGGCGAGAGCTGAACCTTCTCCGGGAGACGCTTTCCAAAATAGGGTTTTGTCCAAGATTGGTCGCACACCGGTTACGGCCACGCTCTTGCGCGGCACTTCCGAAGTGCACCTAGATGCACCTAACTGCACCTAAGCGCGATCAAGCCACCCCTGAAGCGACGAACCATGAACGGAAAACGCCTTCACTTTCCGGTCCAAACCGGAACGGCCCGCTGCGCGCCGCAGGGCTGGTCGCCTGATAGCCGATGTTCACATCCTTGAACCCGGCAGCTTCAAACAGCGCCCGATAATCCGCCGTCAAGGCACCGCGCCAGTTGGGTTCGTTGTTGAACTGCGCTTCCAATTCGCCCGAAAGTTCGACCCAGGGATCGGAATTGTTGTGGAGCAGCGGCACTTCGAGATGCACTGCCAGTCCGCCGGGGCGGAGCAGGCGGCGGGTTTCTTCGATGATCGCCATCGTGGCAGCCTGCGAGGTTTCGTGGAACATCACGCAGCTGAATACCAGATCGAAGCTGGCGTCTTCGAAATCGGTCCTCTCCGCGCTCTGCTGCGAAAAATGCACAGCCGCGCCAAGGTGTTCGGCCCGTGCGTGGGCATAGCGGAGCATGGACGCGCCAACATCAATGCCGTGCA
Source organism: Novosphingobium sp. (assembly GCA_041639635.1). GTDB lineage: Bacteria > Pseudomonadota > Alphaproteobacteria > Sphingomonadales > Sphingomonadaceae > Novosphingobium. The sequence continues at coordinate 9,203 of JBEQBV010000086.1, read as the reverse complement.
CTTCGGCTTGCGGAAAGCATTGCGCGGCGGGCACGGTGCTGGTGCCGATGCCGCAGCCCATATCGAGAATGCGCGCAGGGTTGAAATCGGGGAAGCGGGTAAGGACGTGGGCCATCGTGGTCTGCCCACGCAAATCGTTAAGCATCCCGCCATTGCGCCCCAGCATATAGACCGCCCCGCCCCGGTCCATCACCGCGCCTTGCAGCAGCGAGCCGTCATCGTGGGCGTTGCCGCCGGGCATGAGGTGAATATCGCCACGCGCGATGTAGGCGGGTTCGACGAAGGAGGGATCGATACGGACCGAGCCTTTGGGGTTTTCGATGCGGGCCAGCGCTTCAAGATCTTCGGCCTGCCGTTCCACGCTGCGGGCAACGCCGTGCCAAAGCTGACGCTGGCTTTCACGCTTGAGCGCGAGCCATGAGCCGAAACTTTCGTGGCGTGCCATCCGCTCACGCAGGGCACCGGTACTATTAGATTCAGAACCCTGCAGCGCCTTGGCTTCCTGTGCGGCGATCTGGCCCTGCACGGGTTCGATCTGCTGCATGACATAAAGCTTCAGATCACGCACGAAGAGCTGTTCGGCCAGTTCATCGTGGCTCGGCACCGCGATCAGCGGATGGGCAAGGCCCGTGCGGTCTTCGGACAATTGCGTGGTCATGCGGCGTCTCCGGCAGATGTGGTGGCGGCAAGATCGGCGAGCGCGGCTTCACGCATCGGGCGGAACACCTTGTCTATCGTGGCGAGCCGCACCGCCTCGCGCGCGGCCACGGCGGCGGCATCGGGTTCATAGCCATCGATTGCACCGGGGGCGAGCGCTCCCGATTCTTCGAGCAGGCGCTCTGCCGCATCGAGCCGCGCGCGCAGGATCGTGACTTCGGAGGTGAGGCCAACGATCATGGCGAGAAGCTGTTCGTCCATCGGCCGCGCGCCATCGATGGCATCGAGCCGTTTGGGGGTGCGGGGCAGCGGTTGGCGAGACATTACGAGGCTTTCCTCTTGGCAGCAGCTTGGCGGACGGCGGCGACGATACGCGGATATGTGCCACAGCGGCAGATATTGGTGATCTGTTCGCGGATCGTGGCTTCCGACGGATCGGGATCGCGCGCCAACAGCGCCGCCACGGCCATGATCATGCCGGGCTGGCAATAGCCGCACTGCGGCACTTGCGCATCGATCCATGCCTGCTGGACCGGGTGCAAGGCCTGCGCCTGTGCAGGTGCCAGCGCTTCGATGGTGGTGACTTTGCCGGTGCCCACATCGGACAGCGGAAGCTGGCAACTGCGCACCGCCTCGCCATCAAGATGCACGGTACAGGCCCCGCATGCGCCCACGCCGCAACCAAACTTGGTGCCGGTAAGGCCCAGTTCCTCGCGCAGCGCCCAGAGCAGCGGGGTATCGGGATCGGCAGGAAAATCGCGCTGCTGACCGTTGACGGTGATGACTGGCATGGCCGTTCCTTCAAACCTCAAACGTGCGCGCGATAGGCAGCGCGCGGATGCGGGCGGCCCCGGCATCGGCAATGGCATTACACAGCGCAGGTGCGATGACCGGGGTGGAGGCCTCACCCACCGGACCGGGGCGCGTGCCACCGGGGATCAGTGCCACTTCGATGGGCGGGACATCAGCCAACAGCGGCATGCGATAATCCCCGAAGTTTTCGGCCGTGGGGCGGCCTTCGGCAAAGTGCACTTCGCCCCACAATGCGGCTTGCAGGCCGAAGACGATACCGCCCGAAATCTGCCCTTCGGTGCTGACCGGATCGATCGCCAATCCGCAATCGAACGCGCTGGCGATGCGATCGATCTTCAACGCCTTGCCCTTGACCGTCACTTCGGCAGCGATGGCGCAGAAGCTGTTGTCGGCATAACTGAACGCGATGCCCCGGCCCTTGCCGTTCCCCATGCCAGGCTTGCGCGCCTTCCATCCAATCATGGCCGCGGCCTTTTCGAGCACGGCACGTATGCGCGGCTGGCTTTCCAGCATGGCGAGACGGAAGGCGAGTTGGTCCTCCCCGGCGGCGAAGGCCAGTTCATCGACGAAGGATTCGGCAAAGAAGGCGTTCTGCGACATGGTGACAGAGCGCCAGAAGCCGACCGGCACGGTGAGGTCCGTCTTGTGATATTCGATCAGCTTGTGCGGCACTTGATACGCGCCATAGACAAGCTGCGCCGCCGCATTGGCATCTGCCATGCCTTCAAAACCGGGGAACGGGGCCTTGTTGTGATAGGCCGAGATGGATTCACCCGCGATCCGGCTGTGAATGGCGGTGGGGCGACCATCCTTATCGAGCGCGGCGACCGAGCGGACCGCGAAGGCGGGGCGGAACTGATCCATCGCGAAATCCTGTTCGCGGGTCCACACCGTTTTCACCAAGCGCCCCGGCGCGGCCTGTGCGGCCTGAATGGCGATGGCCACGAAATCGGTGCCCCATTTGCGACCGAACCCGCCGCCAAGGAACGTGACTTCGACGCGGACCTTTTCCAGCGGGAGGCCGGTGAGCTTTGCGCCCACTTCGCGGCTGAGCGAGGGGTCTTGCAACGGTCCGCGTATCAGCAGGCCATTGGCATCGACACGCGCGGAGCAACAGATCGGCTCCATCGTGGCGTGGGCGAGGTGCGGTACTTCGTAAGCCGCTTCTACCCTGCGCGGGGCACTGGCCAGAGCTTCGAGAACCTTTGGCTTTGCTGCGGAATCGAGTTTGGGCGGAAAGATACCGGGTTCAAGAATGGGAAACGGGGTCGGTGCCACGCTGCCAAACGCGGCTTGTATGCCGGCGCGCAGGCTTTCATCAGAAAGGCCCGCAATGGGGCTGGCCGTGACATCAAGCTTTACCGTTTGCGCGGCCTTGTGCGCGCGCCAGAACCGGTCTGCGAGAATGGCCACGCCGCCTTTGACCGGGGCAGTAGTGAACACGCCGGGAAGCTTGGCGGCATCCTCCAGCCCCTTGGCCGTGAAAGTGGCTTCGGGATGGGGGGCGAGGACCAGCGCGGCGATCAGCATGTCGGGTTCGGCAACGTCGATGCCAAACGTGGCGGTGCCGGAGACTTTGGCGTGCAAATCCTTGCGCGGGGTCTTGCCGCCGATGACGGTGAACTGGCTTGCGTCTTTCAGCAGCGGCTTGACCGGAACAGACAGCTTTGCCGCATCTGCGGCCACATCGCCAAAAGACAGCGTTTTTGGCCCACCAATGATCTGGCCCTTGCTGACAGACAGGCTTTCGACCGGCACGGCAAGGCGCGTAGCGGCGGCCTGCACCAACATTGCACGCGCGCCTGTGCCAAGGTTCCGCAAGGCGGTGAAGTAACCCGTCACGCTCATCGAATTGGCGGTAAGCTGGCGGCGCGCAGCGGGGTTTGCGAAGGCAGGGTCTGCCCACGGCAGCAGCACGGTGACCTTTGCGAAATCGCAGCCCAGTTCTTCGGCCACGATGCGGGCCAAAGCCTCCTGCGTGCCCTGCCCCATTTCGGACGAAGGCACGACCAGCGTGATCGCGCCATCGGGGGCAATGGACAGCATGGGGCCGAAACTGGCGGGACTTTCACCCGTTGCTGCCAGCAAAGCGGAAGGGCCGCCCAATAGCAGCCCACTCGTGCCAATGCCGATGGCGGCAAGAACGCCTCGACGGCTGAGTTTAACGAGCGGGGCCATGCGGTCTGTCATTTGAGATCCCGGGCCACGCGAAAGCCGAAAATCCACGTGACAAGGTCTTCAGGGTCGCGCCCGCGCCATGACGTGCGATTGCGGAACGGCGCGCTCATCCAGCTGCCACCACGCACAGCGCGCCGGGGGCATTCTCCGCTGACTTCGTAAGAACTGCCATCGGTGGGAACGGCGGCGGGATAGGGCGCGAAATAGCAATCCTGCGTCCATTCCCAGACATTGCCGGTCATATCGTGCAGCCCGAACGGATTGGGCTTGTAGCCGCCGACCGGCGCAACTTCGGCCTGGCCATCGCTGCACTGCGCATGGGGGACGGTAACCACACCTTCTGCGGTGGAGAACACCGGCACTGCGCCGCCTTTTGCGCCATCGCGATCATAGACGTTCGCATGGGCGCAGCCATCGTCGATGGAATTGCCCCAATAGTATTCGCCCGGCTTTCCGGCACGAGCGGCGTATTCCCATTCGGCTTCGGAGGGCAGGCGATAGGGTTGACCGGTCTTTTTCGAAAGCCATGCGGCATAGGCCTTGGCATCACGCCACGACACGCAGACCACCGGGACGTTCGGCGCGCCCTTGCCCGCACCCAAGCCGGGATTCCGGAAATCGGCATCGGGCACGACTTCCACCTTGCCGCCGACCAGCGAACGACAGCCTTTGGACGGAACGTGGCCGCTATCGGCAATGAAGCGCGCATATTGGGCGTTGGTCACTTCATGGACGCCCAGCGCAAAGATGCGCTGGATGGTGACCTGATGCACCGGGCCTTCAGGACGGCCTTCCTCACCTGCATCCGCACCCATCGTGAAGGTGCCGGGTGCGATTGTGATCATGTCCGGGCAGTCAGCGCCGCAATCGTTGAAGCGGGTTCCTGCAGGGATCGGTTTTTCGGCCTTGGCCAAGGCCGGCGCATGAGAAAGTGCGAGCGCCAGCGCAACAAGAGCGAGCCGCTTCATGCGCCAACCAGCGTGACATTGATATCGGCCAGCCCTTCGCGCAGGGCCTTGGCTTCGGTATAGTCGGGCGAGTTGTAGAAGGCCAAGGCGGCCTCGCGGCTGGGCCATTCGGATACGACGACCGATGCGCCCTCAGCCCCCTGGCCTTCGAGCACAGTCGCCCCCGGCGCGCGGATGACATAGCGCCCGCCGTGCTGTTCAAGAATCTGCGCCGCCTTTTGCGAATAGCCGCAGGCCATGAAGGCATCGCGGTCCTTGAGCGTTGCAGTCACGACAAGCCATGCGGCCATGGGGGTATCTCCTGTGCGGTTTGCTTTGTGTGCAGTCCACACCGGAGGCGGTGTGCCGAACAGGTTTGTCGCGCGTCTATCCGATGGGCGGATTGCCTGCCCGGATGGAGGCCGGGCAGGCGATAAGCTGTTGTTGACTATGCGTTTTGCAAATCGGACAGGCTGGGAAACCCTCCCCGCTGCGACTAATTTCGCGTGCCGCTCAATAAGTCTCGCTCCCCTCCCTTAAGGGAGGGGCCGGGGGTGGGTTTACGACATCGAATCCGCAAACAGGACGATCAGTATTCCGCCAGCAGGCGGCCCAAACCTTCGATCCTGTCATCAATGCCGCAAGCGCGCAGGGCGTGCCAATAGGTTGCGGTATTGATAGCGATGACCGGCTTGGCGAGCTTTGCCTCATATTCCGCTGCCAGATCGACCATCGACAAGTTGGTGCCGACCTGCACGATCGCATCGACATCATCGCCATCGAGTTCGGCAATGACTTCGCGCAACCGGTCGGGCGTGACCTTGGCGATATCGGTCCAGCGCTTGCACTGCAGTGGTACGTCACGCTTTACGGTGAAGCCCGATTCTTCAAGGAAGTTGCGGACTTCGGCATTGGCCACCGGATAATAGGGCGAGACGAAGCTGACGGTTTTTACATTGCCATAGGCCTTCAACGCCGCTGCCACCGATTCCGCACCGGTGGATGCGCCAACGCCTGCGCATTCCTCCACCTGAGCCTTCCATTTGCGGCTGCCTTCGACGCCGCCGTAGAAGGTGATGGCCGACATGCCGAGCACGAGATAATCGGGCTTGCACGTCATCACCGAACGCACGGCATCCAATGTGTTTTCAGCGATAGCGGTGGTGCCCGCGATGAAATCCTCGTTCGAAAGGGCCAGCGGATCTTCGACATAAATGCGCGAGAAATGGTTGGTCACGCCGACAGGGCGCATCCGTTCCATATCGGGCTGAACCACGGTGTTGGTGGATGGGGCGATCACGCCCAGCAGCTTGCGCCAACCGAGAACGTCAACCATTGCAAATCTCCTGTTGCGCGGGTCAGGTGCCCCGCGCGGGGTTGAACAGATTTCTCCCCGGCCTGCTCAGAGTCGCTGACTGCTGGCAGGCGCTTTTCTGGCTGTTCAGGTTTGGCGCGTCAGGTGATGGCCGCTGCCTCTTCAAGGCTTTGGTACATTGCTTGCCGCATCATGTAGGCGCGGCGGTGGGTATCATTCTGCTTGATTTCCAGCATGGCATCGCGGCGACGCTGGTGCGCTTCGTCCTGCCCGCCCTTGATCAGCGCCATGTTTTCCTTCGTCTGCGTCTGGGTGAAGCTGTGCGTCACCGTGCGGCGCTGACGATCATAGAGCGCAAGGCCTTCGTCGCTGTTGGTCTGCCCTTTCAGGATCGGCAGCAGCTTTTCGAACAGGTTAAAGGCATCGTGAATGCCCGAATTCATGCCGAAACCGCCCAGCGGATTGTTGAGATGCGAGGCATCGCCTGCCAGCAGCACGCGCCCTTCGCGGAACGATTTGGCCACCCGCTGATGCACGCGATAAAGTGTGCGGTGCTGCGTGACCACATCGGCACCGTTGCCCACAAGCCGGTCGAAAATGGCATTCTTGGTGGCATCGGAACGCAACGTTTCATCGCTTTGCGTGCCATCGGTGGGCACAAGGATGCGCCACAGCGAAGGCACGCGCAGCAGAACCAGCCATTCCTGCGGATCGGACACGTAATTCACCAGCGCCAGATTGGGCAGGTAATCGGCCAGCTCCAGTTCAGTGGACAGGCACAGGAAGCGTTCGGGATAGGTAAAGCCATCGAATTCCACGCCCAGCCATTTGCGCACGATGGAGTTGGCACCGTCGGCTCCGATCAGGTAATCGGCGCGCAGACGCTCGATCCCGGTCATCGTTTCGATGGCGAGGTCCACGCCCGCGCCATCGTCGTTAAACGTCAGCAGACGGCTGGAAAAGCGGACCTTGGCGTTGGGATACTGCGCCAGACCTTCAGCCAGCGCGCGCGACAAGTGGTACTGTTCGCACTGGATGCGGAAGGGATAGCGGGTGACGTCGGCGATTTCGGCCAGATCGAAATCGATCACCTCGCCCGATTGCCGATCCCGCCAGTGGTAGACCGGGGCCTTCAGGCCCTTTTCCAGAAGCATCGGGGTGATGCCGATCTGATCGAGCATCTCCAGCGTCGGCGGATGGAAAGTGGAGGCGCGCAGATCCTGGGCGCAATCCTCGCCCGATTCAATCACCACAACATCGATGCCCGCCTGCGCCAGAAGCGTCGCCAGGACCGTGCCAACCGGTCCTGCCCCTGCAATCGCCACCTGGCACCGTTCAACTGCTGTCATTCGAGCAGACTCCCAATGAGAATTCGGGAATCGGTATGGACGGGCGATGGCAGAGGGGCGGCGTTCAAGGCGGAACTATCCGACTTGCGGTGATTGATCCTCGATTGCCGCTCCGTAACGAGACATGAAAAAGGGGGGAGTGCGACCACTCCCCCCGTATGAATTCCCGAGCGCTTGCCGAAGCGATCACACCACGGCGCAAACTGTCTTCCATTCAAGGTAGTTGTCCAGCGCTTGCTTGCCGCTGTCACGGCCCCAGCCCGATTGCTTTATGCCGCCAATGGCCAGCGAGGCGTCGTACATGGCGTGGCAGTTGATCCAGACGGTGCCTGCCTTGATCGCGCTGGACATGCGGTGGGCATTGCTGAAACCTTCGGTCCAGACGCTGGCGGCAAGGCCATATTCGCTGTCGTTGGCCGCAGCGATGACTTCCTCGGGATCATCGAACGCCTGCGCGACGAGGACCGGGCCGAACACTTCCTCGCGCACGATTTCCATGTCGGACTTTACATCTACGACCACGGTAGGCTGGATGAACGCGCCCGATGCGCCAAAGCGCTCGCCACCGGTCAGCATCGTGGCGCCAGCCGCTCTGGCGCGGTTGAGGAAGCCTTCGACACGTTCGGCATGGCGGGCCGAGACGACCGGTCCCATCTGCGTATCGGGAGCAAGGCCATGGCCCACTTTCAGACCCTTGGCATAAGCCGCCACACCTTCGATCACCTGATCGTGGATCGAGCGATGGACATAGAGCCGCGATCCCGCGATGCAGACCTGCCCGCCGTTGAAGAAAATGGCATTGGCCACGCCCGGGATTGCGAGCGCAAGATCGGCATCGGGCATGACGATGGAGGGCGACTTGCCGCCCAATTCGAGCGTTACGCGCTTGAAGTTGGTCTTGGCCGCATCCAGCACCGCGCGGCCCGTGGCGGTGGAGCCGGTGAAGGCGATCTTGTCAACGCCGGGGTGGCTGGCCAGCACTGCGCCAGTCTGCGCGCCAAGGCCGGTGATCAGGTTGATCACGCCATTGGGCACGCCTGCTTCGATCATCAGTTCGACAAGGCGCATCGCCGTTAGCGAGGTGTCCTCGGCAGGCTTCAGAACCACGGTGCAACCAGCGGCCAGCGCCGGGGCCAGCTTCATAGCGGTGAGCACCAGCGGCGAGTTCCACGGCACGATGGCCGCGACCACGCCCACCGCTTCGCGCACGGTCCAGGTGCGCATCTGTTTGCCCTGCGGCTGATAATTGATCGAGCTTTCCAGCGTGCTGCCCTCGATCGCCATCGCCTGACCCGCAAAGAAGCGGAACTGGGCCGCAGCGCCGGGAATCTCGGCCCAGCGCCCGACGAACAGCGGCTTACCCTGATCGAGCGTTTCGAGCTCGGCCAGTTCATCGATATGGGCTTCGATCAGGTCCGCGATCTTCCACAGGATGCGCGCACGCTCTGCCGGAACGGTTGCGGCCCAGCCTTGCTGCGCGGCGCGCGCAGCGCTGACTGCGGAATCCACCTGCGCGGCGTCGGCAGCCGGAATCTGGCCGATTTCCGCGCCACTGCCGGGATCGATCGTGGCAAAGTTTTCGGGCGCGGATTGCCAGGTGCCATTGATCAGCAACCCTTCGCCTCGCGCACGGCGATCAAGAAAGGCGCGGACGTCTGCGCGAAGCGAGCCAAAGTCGAGCGTGGCGGATGCGGGATTCATCGACGGAAGCCTCCATGTCTGTGCAGCGATCATATGGCGAGCTGCGCCCGGCCATCCCGCCACCCCGCCAAAAAGCCGCTTGGCGGATAGAGTTATCCGCAAAAGCACTAAACTGCCCAACGCGCGATAGCCAAACAGCGCGAAGGGGCCATGCGTGGCCGTTATCCGGGAAATCGCGCCGACTCGTCAGAGCCGGACATAACATTGGCACAGCCAGATGGGGACAACATGACCTATCGTTTG
>JBEQBV010000085.1:0-13265 GCA_041639635.1 Novosphingobium sp. | reverse complement strand
GGAGAAACCCCTGTCGTCATCCTGAGGGATGGCGTGCTGCAGCGCGTATAAAGAGTAAAAGCCAGAGCGACTTCCCCCTCGCTCGGCTTGCCCGCAGGGTCGCCCCGTCTGCGGGCTGTGGGGGCGGAATAAGAAGATGGAGAAAATTCATGTCATCTCGCCCCCCTATTTGCACTACCGACCTAGGGTATTCGAAATCTTGCTCAGAACTTCGAGCTCGCCCGGTGCACCGACAGACCAAGCAGCCAGAACATTGTTTCATTGAAGCGGGCCGGGCGCTGTGACGACGCCTGCAGCAACACACCAAAGCCACCAGCGCCCTAGCGAGGGCAGTGGACAACGCGTCAAGGATCCCGTTTGCGGCATGGACGTCGACCCTGCGGTCACGCAACATATCGCGGTGCACGCGGAAAAATTTCATTATTTCTGCAGCGTTGGGTGTCTGAGCAAATTCAACGCCGATCCGGAACTCTATCTGACCGGTGGGGCACCCCTACCCGACACCGTGCAGGAGGGCACGATCTGGACCTGCCCAATGCACCCCGAGATTCAGAAGCCCGGACCGGGGAGCTGCCCCATTTGCGGCATGGCTCTTGAGCCCCTGATGCCGACGGCCGATGCCGGGCCGAATGCCGAATATCACGATATGTTGAGGCGATTCTGGATCGGCCTTGTCCTTGCCCTACCAGTGCTCGCTCTTGAAATGGGCGGTCACTTGACAGGACTCCATCAGTGGCTCGGACGCCAGTCTGGCAACTTGAGTCAGATGGCACTCGCAACGCCCGTGGTGCTCTGGGCAGGCTGGCCCTTTTTTGAGCGTGCGTGGATTTCGCTGAGGACACGAAGCCTCAATATGTTCACCCTCATTGCTATGGGTACCGGGGTCGCCTGGGCCTATAGTATGGTCGCCGTTCTTGCGCCCCAAATCTTCCCCCCAGACTTTCGCGCTTCCGATGGCTCGGTTGCTGTTTATTTTGAGGCAGCGGCTGTCATTACCGTTCTCGTCCTTCTGGGCCAGGTGCTCGAACTGCGCGCCCGTGAAACAACAAGCGGTGCCATCCGGGCACTGCTTGATCTGTCTCCGAAGCTGGCCCGTCGAGTCCGCGCTGATGGGACCGACGAAGAGGTTGCTCTTGCGGAAATCCAGGTCGGCGATACACTTCGGGTCCGCCCTGGCGAAAAAGTCCCGGTCGACGGAATCGTCCTTGAGGGACATGGCAGCGTCGATGAATCGATGGTTACCGGCGAGTCGATGCCTGTCGCAAAAGCTTCAGGAGCGGCGTTGATCGGAGGTACAATCAACCAGTCGGGAGCATTGCTGATGCGTGCCGAGAAGATCGGCCGCGACACGATGCTGGCGCGAATTGTCCAGATGGTTGCCGATGCCCAGCGCAGTCGGGCTCCGATCCAGCGGCTCGCTGACACCGTTGCCGCCTGGTTTGTTCCGGCGGTGATTCTTGTTGCGATCGCCGCCTTCGTTATCTGGTCGCTATTTGGTCCACCGCCAGCGATGGGCTATGGCCTGATCGCAGCAGTCGCAGTCCTGATCATTGCCTGCCCCTGCGCATTAGGGCTCGCCACACCAATGTCGATCATGGTTGGCGTCGGACGGGGCGCACAGGCCGGCATCTTGATCAAAAATGCCGAAGCCCTCGAACGGATGGAAAAAGTCGACACGCTCGTCGTCGATAAAACGGGCACGCTTACTGAGGGCAAACCGGCCGTCGTCGGCATTGAAGTTGCTGACGGCCACACAGACGATGAATTGCTGCGGATTGCGGCCAGTCTTGAGCGCATGAGCGAACATCCGCTCGCACAAGCCGTGGTCAAGGCCGCTCTGGACAAGGGACTGACCTTGAGTGAGCCGCTCAATGTCGACCAGCCGGTTGGCAAGGGCATAAGCGGCATGGTCGACGGCAGCGCAGTCTTGGTCGGCAAAGCCGGATATTTCGAGGAACTCAGCGTGCCGACCGGAGTACTAGGCGCCCGCGCCGACGCAATGCGCGCCGATGGCGCGACGGCGATATTTGTTGGAATTGATGGCAGCGTCGCCGGCGTCATCGCCATTGCGGATCCTGTCAAAGCGACGACCCCGCAGGCGCTTAAGGATCTGGCGCGCGCTGGCGTCCACGTCATCATGTTGACTGGCGACAACCGGATCACAGCCGAAGCAATCGGACGCCGTCTTGGCATTGCCGACATCGAGGCAGATGTCTTGCCCGACCAGAAAAGCGCCGTGGTGCAACGATTGCGTTCCGAGGGGCGGATCGTCGCGATGGCCGGCGACGGCGTCAATGATGCGCCAGCTTTGGCCGCGGCAGACGTCGGTGTGGCCATGGGCTCCGGTACCGACGTGGCCATTGAAAGCGCCGGCGTGACACTCCTGAAGGGCGATCTGACCGGAATCGTGCGCGCCCGGCATCTTAGTAAAGCGACGATGCGCAACATTCGACAGAATCTGTTTTTTGCATTCGCCTATAATGTGGCAGGCATCCCGATTGCCGCAGGGGCGCTTTATCCCGTCTTTGGCCTGCTCCTGTCACCCATTATCGCAGCCGCCGCCATGGCACTGTCGTCGGTCAGCGTGATCGGCAATGCGCTGCGGCTCAAGCGTGTGGAGATCTGAATGTTCTTGAGACGCCCATATATTCTCGCGGTTGCATCGCTTGCCGTCATCGTCCTTTTCTATGTGCTGCGTGAGCATTGGGTGCATGCGCTCGGTGTTCTGCCTTACGCCATATTGTTGCTATGCCCGCTCATGCATCTGTTTCACGGATCGCATGGCCATGATCATTCGGGCAAGGCACCTTGAGCTTACCAACAAAACTACAACCCTGGGGGAGATTAAATATGCGAATGACGATCAAGGCTGCAAGGTGCGCTGTGGCTGCAACATGTCTTTTGGTGTCAACACTGGCTAGCGCTGAGCAGCCTGACCGCGACGGCGCTGCGGCCGTTCTGTCAGCCTATAAAACCGCGATTGAGCGCCTCGATATTACGGATGTTGAAAAACTCTTCTCGCCCGACGCCATTGTCATCGAGTCAGGAAAGGTCGAGGGCAATTTCAATACCTATCGCGACCATCATCTGGGCCCCGAACTCAAAGAGTTCAAATCCTTCGCCTTCGGCAACTACAAGGCCGACATCAGGTTTGAAGGTCCTATTGCACTCGCGACAGAGACTTACACATACCGGATTGTTCTGAAATCGGGCGAACCCATCGACCGGCTCGGCGTTGCCAGCACGGTGTTGAAATGGAACGGGCAAGCTTGGCAAATTGTCTCGACCCATAGTTCGTCGCGCAAGCCCAAGGCACCAGCCAACTGATGCAGATGGTCGATCGATCCTCGCTCATCCGCCAGATGATCGAGCGCTGGCGCGACGATCCGGGCGCAACCTACCAAAGCTGGTTCCTCTGGGACGAACGTATCAAGAATTTCCGTTCGATCCGCCGCGGGATTCAGCAAGTTGTGGCCGAAATCGAGGCTGGGTCATTTGGCGTTGCCTATCGCGGGTCATCGCTTGAGACGGTCGTTCATTCGATCGCCGAGCAGCGTCAGATCTTCAAAGGTGCCGACCATGCTTTCCTCTGGAAGCCCAAGCTCCGTATTCCGGACATTTACGAGCATCCCGCCAACCAGCGCGCCTTCGGGCGCCTGCTCCACAATTGTGTCTGCTGTGACACGGCCGAAGACGTAATTGCCCATATCCGGGCGATCGACAGCCTCAAGATCAAAGGTCTGGGGCCAGCGGTCGCCAACTTACTCTATTTTCTTCATCCGACGTTGATCCCGCCGTTCAACACGGCCATCGTCAACGGCTACAACGCTCTCACGTCGTCGAAGGTCAAGCTTGGGAGCTGGGAACAGTTTCTCGCCATGCGCAGCGGCATCCTCGACCTGAACGACGAGTATCGCGACCTTCTCTCCAATGATCTTGGCGCTATTGGCGGGCTTTTATTCGACATTGGTTCAGGACGTTACCCCTCCCCCTCACCATCCGACGAAAGCTCAGGCGACTGGATCAACCGCCTCGATGCGGTCCGCGCCGAAGCGCACCAGCTCAGCAAGGCGCAATTGGCGCGGAACGATGATGACCGCACCCATAGCGAAGTACAGGCATGGTTGCGTGACCTTGGGCATGCGCTTGGCTATCGCATATGGATTGCCGCGAACGACCGAGGACGGATCTATGGCGGCATTCCGCTGGGAAAAAATTGTCTCGAGCATCTTCCGCCGGAAATCGCAATTGCGCCGGGTGCAGATGCCGTGCGGCTCATTGACGTTTTATGGATTGCGGCAGACGCGCCGCGTGTCGTAGCGGCGTTCGAAGTTGAGCATTCGACTTCCATCTATTCGGGTATCGTCCGGATGCTCGACCTTGCGTTGAGCGGGGCCGATATCGAGACTGTCGCCGAGCTCTTTCTGGTTGCACCGGATGCCCGCGAAAAAGATGTGCGGGGCCAGATTGCGCGCCCAGCGTTTAGCCGCATCGCGGATCTCAAAATAGCCTATCTTCCCTATACCGAACTCGCTTCTCATCGCGAACAGATTGCTCGATTCGGCAGCGGTATGAAGGCAATTCGGGCTATCTCCCGTCCCCTTTCCACTCTCTCCAGGTCGGAATGATTTACGCGATGTTGGCCGACTCCAAGCCAACGCAGGCGAGCACGATATGGGAGTGACAAACACAAATATATAAACAGCTTCTGTCTAGAGCGGAGTATCCATCCGGCGGGGTCCGCCCGATGCAGAGTGAATGTTCCTCTGAAGAAAAACGCGGGCCGCATCATCGGCCAGGCCAAGCTGAATGAAGATCGTCAATAACGAACGCGTGGTGGGCTTTCCCACCAGCGTGGTCATTCACAAGATGTTGATGATCGAAAGGTAAATCGTCGTGGGCGTGATCAACCACGTCGGGGTCCGCCGATGGCCAGATCAAGATGGAAATCCCCAAGCCGAATGCCGCCAATGCAGCGCAAACCGCAAACGCTGCGCCGAAGCCGACCAGTGCTCCAAGCTGTCCAGCGAGCGGATAGGCTATCAGCCAGCATACATGGCTCAGTGCAAATTGCGCGGCAAACAGCGCAGGCCGGTCTTCGCTGGCAGAAGATCGCCGCAGCAACCTGCCGCCCGGCGTGACCGTGGCGGAATAGCCGATCCCGAGCAAAACCCATGCAACCAACATGAAGCCCCAATAGGCCGGGCGCAAATGAGTGCCCCAGGATGCTGCCAACGCCGCCAACACCACGACCAGTGCCGCCGAACCGGCCAGCATTACCCAGCGATCGGAAATCCGGTCAAGCAGGCGGGGCAGGATCAGCGCGCTCAGCATTGATCCGCCCCCAAAAGCCGCAAGCGTCAGCGCAACTTCGCGCTGACCGAGGCCGAGGGCAGATTGCACCAGCACGGGAGTATTGACGATCACCATCGCGCTGGCAGCAGCCGCAGCCAGAGTGATTGCCAGCAACCCGCGCAACCGCGGGGTCTTGAGATAGATGCGGATGCCGCGGGTGGTCTTGTCGTATATACCCCCGCTTGGCGGCGCAGCAGTTGAACGCGGCAGGACGACGGACAGAACTAACAGCGCAGAAATGGCAAATCCGATCGACGTTCCGCCAAACAGCCAGTGAAAGTTGATCACCGTCAGCAAAACGGCAGCAAGGACCGGGCTGAGCAGACTCTCCAGATCATAGGCCATCCGTGATAGCGAGAGGGCTCTTGTATAGTCCTTCTCGTCGGGCAGGATGTCAGGAATGGTCGCCTGAAAGGTCGGGGTGAAGCCTGCCGATGCCGATTGCAGCACGAAAATCAGAACGTAGATTTGCCAGACCTGATCGACAAACGGCAGGGCCAACGCCGCCAGCCCGCGCACGACGTCCATCGCCACCAGAAAGCCTCGCCGGGGCAGGCGCGAGGCAAAGGCCCCGACCACCGGTGCAACGCCGATATAAGCGACCATCTTGATCGCCATCGCCGTGCCCAGCACCGCGCCGCTGTCCGCGCCTGCAATGTCAAATGCCAGCAGTCCCAGCGCGACCGTGGCCAGCCCGGTGCCAATCAGAGCAATCACCTGCGCCAGAAACAGGTTGCGATAGGTGCGATTGGCCAGAACCGTCAGCATGGTGCGCTCAGACGACCCTTTTCAATTCGCTGAAGGCGCCGTCGACGCGGAGGGTGACGGTTACGGTTCCCGCCGAACGATTGCGCCAGAACCAACCGTGCTTACCATCAAACGCAGCGACCAACTCGCCCTGCTGACCAGTCGATTTCTGACCCTTTTCATAGCCATGATAGGTGATCCCAGGAGCATCCGCGTGGGTATCGAAATTGACATGGCCGCCATCGACGGACCACTTGAACGCAATGCGGGCGCCTTTCTGCATCGCCGCCTTGATCTCTGCCCCCTCGCCCGGCGCCAGTGTAACCTGCATGGTTTCAGACCGCGCTGCCGCAGTGGACGCATCCGAAGCCGTCTGTGCACCCGCAACCTGCGCAGCCGGGACGGCAGCAGAGGCTGTCGCTGAGGCAGTGACAGCAGCGTCGGCCGCCGCCTCTTGTGCCAACTGCGCCTTGATCTCACCCATCTGGGTCAGACCGAGCGCGCGGCCCACGCCTGTAGGATCAATTGCATATTCGGACGGCAGCACGATGGTGGTCAGTATCACCGCTGATGCCGCCAGAGCGAAGGCAGTGGCACCCATCAATTGGCGATTGCTGGGAAGGTCTTCCATCTTCGGACGTTGGGAATTGAACATAAATCGCTCCTGGAATTGTTCTATCAGCTGACGGCAAAACCGGCCAATTGATACCCGACCAGCACGAAGCCGGCGGTCATCAGCAAGGCGTTGGCGGCAAAAGCGTGGCGCATGAAACTGGCGGTCCGGCGCCAATATCCCATCACAATCAGGATCGCGCCAAGCGCCAGCAGCTGGCCAATCTCCACCCCGATGTTGAAGGCGATCAGATTGGGGATGAGGCCATCTTGCGCGATTTCAAACTCGATGATCTTGGTGGCGAGGCCAAACCCGTGGAAGAACCCGAACACCAGGGTCGCCACCTTGGTGTTGGGCTGAACACCGAACCAGCGCTGGTAGGCACCGAGGTTGTCGAGCGCCTTGTAGACCACCGACAGACCGATAATCGCGTCGATCAGATAGGCGTTGGCGCTGATCCCGGTCAGCACGCCGAACAGCAGCGTGGTGGAGTGACCGATCGCAAACAGGGTCACATAGATGCCCACATCCTTCATCCGATAAAGGAAGAAAATCACCCCAAACAGGAACAGCAGGTGGTCGTACCCGGTGACCATGTGTTTGGCCCCGAGATACAAGAACGGGAAGAACAGCACCCCGCTGCTTTCCTGGATATAACCCTTGTCCCCTTCGGCGACATTGTGGGCATAGGCATCCACCGACACGAGCAGCAGCATTGCCAGCGCCAAAAATGACAAGATGATCCAGCGTCGCAAGGCTGGAGAGATTGGCGGTAATTGAGCGATCATGACGCTGCATCCTGATTATTGAAGGGCGGGACGGCGGCGGAAACGATCCAGCCAAGCTGGCTTTGGATTGTCAGCCTCACCGGTCCTCTTTGCATGGACCAAGGCGTAAAGCGCAGGCAGCACCACCAGGGTCAGGATGGTTGAGGAGACGATTCCGCCAATCACCACACTGGCCAGCGGTCGCTGCACTTCCGAGCCGATCCCCACGTTCAGCGCCATCGGCACGAAGCCGAGTGACGCCACGAGCGCGGTCATCAGCACGGGCCGTAACCGTGTCAGCGCACCTTCGCGGATGGCATCTTCAAGGCTGCGGCCCTCCTCGCGCAATTGCTTGATGAAGCTGAGCATCACCACGCCATTGAGCACCGCCACGCCCGAAAGTGCGATAAAGCCCACCCCGGCGGAGATCGAGAAGGGTATCCCGCGCAGCAGCAAGGCGGCCACACCGCCCGTCAGCGCCAGCGGAACGCCGGAGAACACGATGGCCGCATCGCGCAGGGAACCAAAGAGCGCAAACAGCAAGCCGAGGATCAGCAGCAGGGTAATCGGCACCACGATCTGCAACCGTTGGGTTGCGGATTCGAGCTGTTCGAAGGTTCCGCCATATTCAAACCAATAACCCTCAGGCAGCTCGGCATCGCGCGTCACCACCTGCTGGACTTCGGCAATGAACGACCCCAGATCGCGCTCACGCACATTGACCGTGACAACCGCGCGCCGTTTGCCATTTTCGCGGCTGATCTGGTTAGGCCCGGTGATGTCGGTGATCGTTGCGACTTCGGATAGCGGCACAGTCTGCACCGCCCCACCCGCGATCCCGCCACCGGGCAGCGGGATCGGCAGGCGTTCCAGCACCGTGCGATCCTGCCGCAGGTCTTCGGACAAGCGCACGACGATATCGAACCTTCGGTCGCCTTCGAAAATCTGACCCGCGTTGGCACCCGCAGTGGCTGCGGCCACCACTTCCTGCACGGCGCTGACATTGAGGCCCAGCTGGCTGAGGCGCGCCCGGTCAGGGACAATCTCAACAAACGGCAAGCCGGTTACCTGTTCCGCCTGCACATCTTCCGCGCCCTCGATGCCCGAAACAATGCCAACCACACGGTCGGCCGCTGCTGACAATTCGTCGAGATCATCGCCAACGATCTTGATCGCCACATCAGACCGGACGCCCGCGATCAGTTCGTTGAACCGCATCTGGATGGGCTGGATGAATTCATACCGTGAACCCGGCACGTCGCGCTGGATTGCCTCGTTCATCTCGGCAACCAATTGTGCTTTGGGCTTACGCGGGTCGGGCCATTCGTCGCGCGGCTTCATGATGATGAAAGTGTCGGCCACGCTGGGCGGAACTGCATCGGTTGCCACGTCAGCAGTCCCGATCTTGGCGAACACCAGATTGACTTCCGGGAACTGCTTGATCCGGTTCTCCAGTGCAGCCTGCATCTGCACTGCCTGGGTCAGACTGGTGCCCGGAATGCGAAGTGCGTGCAGAGCGATGTCGCCTTCATCCAAGTTGGGGATGAACTCCGAGCCCAGCCTTGTGGTTGCCACCCCGCTCAGCACCACAAGAGCGCCTGCGAGCACCAGCACCGTGACGCGGGCGCGCAAGGCCCAATCGAGGAGCGGAGCATAGGCCCGGTTGGCACCGCGCATCACGCGGCTTTCCTTCTCCTCGACCTTGCCGGTGACAAACGTTGCCACGGCGGCGGGCACGAGCGTGAGCGACAGCAGCGCTGCTGCTGTCAGAGCTAGCACTACAGTGATCGCCATTGGATGGAACGTCTTGCCCTCCACCCCGGTCAACGCAAAGATCGGCAGGTAAACGATGGTGATGATGGCAATGCCGAACAGGCTGGGCCTGACGACTTCCGCCGAAGCGCTGGCGGCAAGGCTGAACCGTTCCTCGCGGTTCAGCAAGCGGCCGAGGCTGTGTTGCGCCTCACCAAAGCGGCGCAGGCAATTTTCAACGATGATGACCGCGCCATCGACAATCAGCCCGAAATCGAGCGCACCCAGGCTCATCAGATTGCCCGACAAGCCGCCTTCAACCATGCCTGTAATCGTCATCAGGAAGGTGATGGGAATGACCGCTGCCGTGATCAGAGCCGCGCGGATATTGCCCAGGAGGACAAACAGCACCACAATCACCAGCATTGCGCCTTCGGCAAGGTTCTTTTCGACCGTCCCGATCGTGGCTTCCACCAGCACTGAACGGTCATAGACGGTGACCGCAGACACTCCTGCGGGAAGAGACTGGTTCACGACCTTCAGTTGCTCGGCCACTGCCACGCTCACATTGCGCGGGTTTTCGCCGACCAGCATATAGATCGTGCCCAGCACCACCTCGCGCCCGTCCTTGGTGGCCGCGCCCTGTCGGATTTCCGAACCGATAGAGACATCGGCGACATCGGCGATCCGTACAGGGGTGCCGGCACGAAAGGCGACGATGATGCCCGAAAGATCCGCTTCGCCGGTTGCATTACCCGGCACCCGGATCACCGATTGTGCGCCCGACCGCTCAACATAGCCTGCACCCACGCTGGCGTTGTTGCTTTCCAGCGCCTTCGTCAGATCGGCCACGGTCAGGCCGAAGCCCGACAGGCGCGCGGGGATCGGCGCAATCACATATTGGCGGCGATAACCGCCAACCGAGTTGACTTCGGTTACGCCGGGAACGTTGCGCAATTGCGGCCGCACCACCCAGTCATGCAAGGTGCGCAGATCTTCCGCCGTGTAGGGGGTTCCATCGTCCTTGCGCGCGCCCGGTTTGGACTCGAGCGTATACATGAAGATTTCGCCCAGCCCGGTTGCAATCGGACCAAGCGCGGGCTCCATTCCGGGAGGCAGATTTCCGGCCACCCCTTGCAGGCGTTCATTGACCAATTGCCGCGCGAAATAGATGTCGCTCCCGTCATCGAACACCACGGTGACCTGGCTGAGGCCAGCGCGCGAAACGGAACGCGTGTAGTCGAGGCCTGGCAGACCGGCCAAAGCCGTTTCAATCGGCAAGGTGATGCGCTGTTCGGCCTCCAAGGGCGAGAAGCCCGGCGCGGCTGTATTGACCTGCACCTGCACGTTGGTGATGTCGGGCACAGCATCGATCTTCAGCCGCCCGAAATTGTAGATGCCCAGCCCCGCAATCAGCAGCGCCACAACAATAACCGTCCATCGCTGCCGGATCGACAGCCTGATGATATTCTCAAGCATGATGTCGCTCCTCAGTGATCGTGGCTGGCGCCGGCTTTTTCGATGTCGGCCTTGATGACGTAGCTGCCCTTGGTGACATAGGCCTGCCCCGGCTTGATCCCGCCCAGCACCTCGGTCCATTCCGGCCCGCGCGTGCCCAGTTCGAGCATCCGCACTTCGTAAGTGTTGCCCACCTGCGCGAACACCACGGTGAAGTCGCGGAACGCCTGCAATGCTTCGGTCCGCACCGCCAGCGGCACCTGCCTGCTCTGGACCGTCACCACCCCGCGCACCCGCATTCCGGGTCTCCAGAACCCGTCGCGGTTGGGCAGGCTCGCACGTGCGAGCAGCGCCCCGGTGGCCGCGTCAGCGCCGGGCAGGAAACTGCCCAACCGCGAAGTCACCGAACGATCACCTTCGAGCAGACCAAGCTGGATCTCCTGCCCAGCGCGCACCCGTTCCATATCGCGCGGAAAAATGGGAAACACCGCCCGGGTCCGGTTGGGGTCGGCGATCACATAGATCGGATCGCTTCCGGCAACATCACCGACATTGGTACGCCGCTCTACAATCACTCCGCTGACTGGTGCGGTGATCGCATAGATTTGCATGCTCTCGGCGCTTTCGACCCGCGCAAGCACTTGACCCGCCCGGACGGAATCCCCCACATTTGGCCCGGCACTGACCACCCGGCCCGGAAATTTCGCACCCACGTTGGATGTGGCGGAAGGCTCCAGCTCTACATAGCCGATGATTTCGATCGTTTCGGACAGGCTTGCCGGGCCAACGCGCTCGATGGTTATCCCCGCCGCCTCGGCGGCCTGCTTGGGGAACGTCACCCGGCCCTCGTATGAGGCATATTCCCAGCGATGGCGGCGGCCGTTTTCACGGGCAGCGACGATAACGTCAAAGCTGTGTGGTTCGATCACCACGCCGTTGCCGCGAAGGAAATCCTGTACAGCGGCAAACTTGAACGTGTTGACCTCCCCGTCGAGCCGTTTGAGCTGAATGGTCAGGTCAACATCGCGCGGCGCAACCGGCTTGTCGCCGCGATAGGCATAAACGCGGTACTCCGGCGGCACGCCGTCTTCGAATATGGTCACTTCCAGCGCAAAATCGCCATCACGCAGCATCCGCCCATTGTGCGGACCGCGTTCATATTCCTCTGGGGCAGCGCCTTCGGCCGCCTCGCTGCTCACAGCCGGGGCATCGCCGCAGGCCGTCAGCGGGAAGAGGAACAGCGCCGCAATCGTCAGTTGGAAAAGTCTCATTGTGATGCCTCCTCGGCCAAATTGCTGAATCGACCGGTCAGGCGGTCCAGTTCAACCTTTGCTTCATGATATTCGCGTGCAGCGTCGACAGTGCGCATGGCAGCATCGACGGAGGCGGTTTGCACAGCGGCCAAATCGGCAAAGCTGAAGAAGCCACGCTGATAGCCGACACGAACTTCGCTCAAGGCTTTTTCAGCGAGGGGAAGCACCTGGGTCTGGATGGCGTCAGCTTCGTGCCGCGCTTCTTCGACCCGTTCGGCAGCAAGCGTGATAGCGCGTCGAAGGTTGAACATTTCAACCTCCCGTTCAGCATCCACCCGCTGCCTTTCGGCCTGAGCTTCCGCCACACGCGCCTCGGCAAGTCGCCTTCCGCCGAGCGGCACCGAAACCCCGAAGACAAAACCAACATCGCCCGTACCGATAAAGCGCGGCCCCCCGCTGAGGGTGACATCGCGAGCGGAATCGGCCTGTCGAACGGCGATGGCTGCATCAGCCTGTGCGCCCGCTGCCTGATAGATTGCAGAAATCGTCGGGGATGGCTCCATCGGTCCGGCAATGGGGGCAAGATCCAGAAACCGGCCTATCGGGACGACCAGCCCGTCAGCACTGCCGCCCCACCATTGGGACAACCGAACCAATGCTGCGTCGCGCGCATGAACGGCAAGTTCCAGGTCGACCTCGGCCTCGGCAACGCTGGCCCGCGCCCGCGTTCCAGCGAAGATCGGATCGCGCGCCGATGCGACACGGCGACCAACCTCGGTTGCAACGCCTTGAGCAATTGTCAGGCGCTCCCGCGCGACGCCGATGGCGGCCTCAGCGGCCTGCACCTCAACATAAGCAAGCTGAACATCGGAAATGATCTCAAGCCGTCGGACAACTGCCTGCGCTAGGGCAACATCAATCTGACGGTCGGCGAGAGTGGCGCGCGCCTGACGCTTGCCGCCGCGTTCGATCTGCTGGCTATAGGTTCCGGTAATTTGGAACTGGTCGTACAGACTGTCGGACGGCGGACCGAAGTTTTCGGTCGCAATATCCAGACTGGGCCTTGGAGGCAGGTCGGCAGCTGAACGGTTTGCCTTCAATGCATCAACTTGCGCAGCGACTGACGCATTCTGCGGCGCAGCGGCTAGCGCACGCCGAATGGCATCTTCCAGCGTCAAGTCCTGCCCAAATGCAGGTGAAGCCACCAAAGCGGCGAGTGCTACCGGCAAAAGCAAAGCTTTGCGGGCAGCGCGCGTGCCTTTGCACGCACGTATTCGGGAAAACATGGCGAGAAAACCTTGATCGCAAGCATGGGAATGT
>JBEQBV010000084.1:331-13380 GCA_041639635.1 Novosphingobium sp. | reverse complement strand
GCACACCTGGCTGACCGCGACGCTCACCAGCCTCGCCAATGGCCACCCAGCTTCGCGGATCGATGAGCTCCTGCCCCACGCTCACGTGGGCTGAAGACAGCGCTTACGCTGCATCTTCGAGCGCATTGGATGAACGCACATCACCAGGGGGTGCTAAGAACCATTTCGCAGGCTCGATCTTTGCCTTTGTAAAGATCCCGTAGGGTTTTAGCCGTGCCGCGTTGGACGAGGCGAGCAAACCGGTTCGCTCACCGCTCCGAGCTTTGCTGCGAAGCCAGGAGCGCGCCGCTTCGAGGTCACGCGTGATGAGAAGCGGAAAGTCTTTAAGCTCTGCGGTCAAGGTTCGCGCGGCCTTGGGATTGCCGCTTATAACCTCATTCACGAAGTCTGACAGGCGCTCGGCCCGGAATGATCGCAACGAGGTGGCAAGATGCAGCGCGGGCGCCGTCACCTCCTGGCGAAGTGCAACATCGCGGTCGAGCGTTTGCGGAATGTAGGCTCGCCAGTGAGGGAAGGAGCGGTGCAGCGCACGGAGCCACTCAGAAATCCCAGCCTCTCCGGTGTTTATTTCTTGCCCGCCGCCTACCAGGCAAATGATGGCGCACCAGTCATTGTGCCGATCCATAACGCTGAGCAGGAACTCAGGCTCTGACATTGCAAAGCCAAGTTGCCCCTTTTTCTGCTGCATGAACTTCGAGGTTTGCGCAACGTCCCACGCCCGCTGTGCTTCATCGAAAATTACGACGCGCTCTACGGGAGCTGCTTTCGTCGAAAGCGCATCGTCGCGGAAGTGGTGGATGTTTTGAATAAATGCGGCCGCGCGCCGATCTTCTTGCACTTTGGATATTCTGCGTCCCGCCTCACGAGCACTGGCGACTGCGTCGCGAGCGAGGGCCTCACGTAAAACGTCGACCAGTGGGCCATTGCCGGAGAGGAATACCGCATGCTCATCACTATGCGCCCGTTGCCGAGCCGTAGCGAGGTTTAAGCCGGCGAGCGTCTTGCCTGAACCTGGGACGCCTGTGATGAAGCAGATGATCTTCTGCCTGTCCCGCTTGGCCGCTTCGATCGCTGACGCGACATAATCTGCCGTACGAGTAAGGTTCTCGGCGCCGGCTTCTGAGCGCGAAATCTCTTCAACTGCATGACCACGATATAAAGCTTGTGCAGCTTCCACGATGGTCGGTGTTGGTCGGTATCGGCCAGCCGCCCATGCACCGGCATCGATATGATCACCGCCCCAACCGCTGCACACAAATTTGATAGCTTCACACAAGCCGGCGGCATTGACGCACATTGGCCGCGCGAGACCATCATCATCCCACTCCACGGATGTCTCTGAAGGTGCGGCCGCGTGTGTCGCTATCAGGATTGGGACGATGGGCGCTGAGTGGCTGGTTTCATGAAAGTGCTTCAGATCAAGCCCATAGCCGTAAACCTGGCCCAAGCTAGACCGGTCAAATTGGCGCGCGCCCAGTTTATATTCCACGACAAAAATGATGCCGCCGACCACCACACTCAGGTCCGCTCTGCGCCCCATGCGTGGGATCAGAAATTCCATGAAAACGAGCTGGAGGAAGGCCAGCGGCGATCACTCTCAAATGATTGATCTGGTACTCCCAAGCGCTGCGCTGGGAAGGCTCCATGGCGAAGGGCAGGCGTGATGCCAACCGGCCAAGCAGCTCTGCGTCAGAGATAGCGGTAAGATCGCCCGTGTCGATCGTCACGTATGCCCGGTTCATGGGAAGGGAATGCCTGTTTCTACAGGACTAAGCAAACGTGCCTTGCGCAAATTGTCCGTCACCGGCGCGATCAAAGATGTTCCGCTTGGTCTGCCGCACTCTTGG
Organism: Novosphingobium sp.; assembly: GCA_041639635.1. GTDB lineage: Bacteria > Pseudomonadota > Alphaproteobacteria > Sphingomonadales > Sphingomonadaceae > Novosphingobium. The sequence continues at coordinate 11,533 of JBEQBV010000084.1, read as the reverse complement.
CTGCAACGCCGCGGCCAATACGCAGACCTGCACCACACTTGGCACCCGGCGCGCCCGAGGGCGATAAATCAACATCTGAGAATATTTGGTGCGGTCGAGAAGACTCGAACTTCCACGGGCTTTCGCCCACAACGACCTCAACGTTGCGCGTCTACCAATTCCGCCACGACCGCACTCGAGGATGTCGGGGCAGCCAAACTGCTAGCCCCGCGGTAGGAGCGCGCCACTAGCAAGGGGTTTTGCCGGGCGCAAGCGGTTTGACGCAAACTTGTGCTTGTTGCTTAACGCGGGGCCCAGCCGATGAAGGCCGTCGCCGCGCCGGGCGGGACGTTGGCAATCGCTTCGGTCACGGTCACGGTCTCGCCGGGGGCGAGGCGGCGCTTGGCAGGCACCACCACCCAATCGCCCACATCGCGTTCCCGCGCGTCGCTGAACACCACCAGCACGTTGGGCACGTCAAGACTTTCGCCCGCCGTATTCGTGATGGTGCCGCGCACCCGGAAAATCGCTTCGCCGTTCGCAAGTTGTTCCTTGCGCTGCTGCGTTTTGGGAAATTCAAGCTCAAGACCCGGCCGGCCCATGCCGAAGGTCGGGCGTTGCAGCGGCAGCCATTCCGGAAGCCCATAGTAATTGACCGCCACCGCTGTCCCTGTTGCAAGAGCAGCGAAAAGTGCAGCGGCCAGCGTCCACATCCGCAGCGTGTTGCGCCTGCGCGTGAATGGTGCGCGGTAATCGAACTGCGACCCGCTCCCGTCATCATCGCCGTCATTTTCGATGAAGCGCGGATCGGGCATGATTTCGCGCGTCGTGGCGGGCGGATCAGCGATGATGTCGCTTGCCTGGCTGGGGGGATCGTTGAAGGCCGGCGCGGGCGGCGGCGGAGCCGGCTCTGGCTCAGCCTGCTGATTGAGGCCGCGACGCACGACCCGCATTGCAAGGGATGCATCGGAATCGCTGGCCGCCCGATCCGGCTGCGCATCCGCTGTGCGCCAATGGCTGACGGAAGGGCCGTTGTTCTGCGGATCCTGGGCAGCGGCCGGTTCCGGCGGGGTGGACGGCGCTGGTGCGGCCGAGGCGGGCTGAGCAGCTGCCGCCTGAGGCTGCGGCGCGGGGCGCGCCGGTTCGACCGAATTGGGTTCCTGATACCAGCTATGCTTGCATTTCGCGCAGCGCACGGTCCGGCCTTCGCTACCGATGGCAGCATCGGGCACCGCATATCGGGTGCCGCAGGCTGGGCAGGTGATGATCATACCCCATTAGGCAATAGTCTTCGCGTCCCCTTGCACAAGAGCAAGCGCTCTGCGGGGCACCATTTACCCGATGTTTTCCACATTGCGGGGCGTAAAACCTGCAATCGGCGGCACTCGGTGCGAAGTTCGGCTTCCCCGCCGCGCGCCCCCCTGATAGGTGCTCGGCATGAGCGACACCCTTGCCGGTCACGTGAAATTCGACAATGTCGGGCTGCGCTACGGCACCGATCCTGAAGTTTTGAGCAATCTCAGCTTCACGCTTTTCCCCGGCAGCTTCTATTTTCTGACGGGTGCAAGCGGTGCAGGCAAGACCAGCCTTCTAAAGCTGCTCTATCTTGCGCAGCGCCCTTCGCGCGGGGCGATCCGGATGTTCGGGCAGGATCTGGTCACCATGCCGCAAGGCCGTTTGCCGGAGTTACGGCGCAACCTTGGCGTGGTGTTCCAGAACTTCCGGCTGGTGCCGCACCTCACCGCTTTCGATAATGTCGCGCTGCCGCTGCGGCTGGCCGGGACCGAGGAAAAGCGCGTGGTGAAGGCGGTGGCCGATATGCTTGACTGGGTGGGGCTGTCCCACCGCGCTCATGCGGTTCCGGCGACCATGTCCGGCGGTGAGCAGCAGCGCGTCGCTATCGCACGTGCGGTGATCGGCCGGCCCAAGATGCTGATCGCTGACGAGCCGACCGGCAACGTCGATCCTGACATGGCGCTGAAGCTGCTGCGGCTGTTCGAGGCGCTGAACAACCGTGTCGGCACCACGGTGGTGGTGGCGACCCACGATGTCCACCTGCTGAAAAAGGTGCCGGATTCGTTGATCATGCGGCTGCACAAGGGCCAGCTATCCGACCCGACCGGCGCGCTGCGCTATCCACCGCGCCCCTCTGCGCCCGGTGGGAGCGGCGCGGCATGAGCACGCTTCCGCCGCTTCCCCCCGAATCCGCGCCTGACGAGGATGATGCTCTGGCCGAGCGTCCGCGCGGTCGGGCCGCGGCGCGGCTGTTGCCGCCTTCGCGCCTGACCGGGCCTATCCCTTGGGTGATCGCGATCCTGATCGCATTGGTGGTGATTGCGGCGGCTGGCGGCCTCGCCCTGCGCAATCTTGCCACCAGCGCGAGTGCCGGTTTGTCGAGCGCGGTTAGCGTGCAGGTGATCGAGCCAAACCCCGAATTGCGCCAGGCGCGCGGTGCGGCAGCGGCAAAGGTGCTGGCGGGAATGGAAGGCGTCGCCGCCGTGCGGCAGGTGCCCGAAGCAGATCTGGTCGCGATGTTGGAACCCTGGCTCGGCGCAGGTGCGGGCGGCGGCGACGTGCCGATCCCCGCGCTGATTGATGTCGAGCTGGAGCGGACCGCCGGGCCAGTCCAGATTGAACGGATACAGACTGCACTGGCGAGCGTGCCGGGCGCGCGGGTCGATGCGCAGGGGGACTTCCTGCGCCCCGTGAACAATGCGCTTGCCGCGCTGCAATGGCTGGCGCTCGGGCTGATTGCGCTGGTTGCCCTGGCAACCGCTGCGGCGGTGTGGCTGGCCGTGCGCAATGCCTTTGCCGGCGCGCGTGAAACGGTCGAGATCATGCATCTGCTCGGCGCGAGCCAGCGACAGATCGCGGCGGTGTTCCTGCGCGACGTGTTGAGAGAGGCAGCGTTTGGCGCTGTGCTCGGCGGCGCCTTGGGGGCAGCGGCGGTGTGGCTGCTCGGCCAGCAATTCACCGCGTTGGATAGCGGCATGGTCAGCGGCGGCGGGTTGATGCTCACTGATTGGCTGGCGATCGCCGCAATCCCGCTGGCCGGCGTGCTGCTGGCGTTGGCGACTGCGCGCATCACCATTGCGCTTGCCCTCAAGGCTATGCTCTAGGAGCGGCACAATGATCCGGCGTGTGCTATCCCTGTTGTTTCTGGTCTGGGCGTTCGGCTTCCTGTGGTTCACCGTGGCCTTGCCAAAACCTGCCGACGGGGTGAAGACCGATGCGGTGATCGTGCCTACCGGCGGGCCGGGGCGGATTGCGCGCGGGCTGGCGGTTCTGGATCAGGGGCTGGCGGCCAAGATGCTGGTCAGCGGGGTCGATCCCGAAGTGCGCCCTCAGGAATTCGCTGCCGAATTTGGCGTGTCGCCGCGTCAGATGGCGTGCTGCGTGACGCTGGGCTTCGCCGCGGTCGATACGCGTTCGAACGCGTCCGAAACCGCCAAGTGGGTCGCGCAGAATGAAATCCGGTCTTTGCGGCTGGTCACCACCGACTGGCATATGCGCCGCACCGCGGGCGAGCTTGACCGGACATTGCCCGATCACGTCACCGTGATCCGCGATGCGGTGCCGTCGCAGCCCGGCCTCAAGACGCTGTTCCTCGAATATCACAAGCTGATCGCGAGCCGTGCGGCGGGTCTGGTCGACCTTTGAGCTGGTTGATCGCGATGCTGCGTTCGCTCGCTTTCTATGTGCTGTTTTACAGCGGCAGCGCGCTCCTTGTGATCGCCTCGGTCATAGCGGTCGTGGCGCAGCAACGCTGGCTGCGGCCAGTGGTGGCCACGTGGGGCGATTGGCACCTGTGGTGCGTGGAAAAGGTGCTCGGGATCGAGGTGGTGCTCGATGGGACCCTGCCCGAAGGACCGGTGCTGATCGCGGTCAAGCATGAGAGTTTTTTCGAAGCGATCGATACCCCGCGCCTGTTCACCCACCCTGCGGTCTTTGCCAAGCAGGAACTGTTCCGCATTCCGGGCTGGGGGCATTCCGCGCTGGTTTATGGCCTGATCCCGGTGGCGCGGGAAGAAGGCGCCAAAACGCTGCGGGCGATGCTCGCATTGGCGAAGCAGCGGGCCGGAGAGGGTCGTCCGCTGGTGATCTTCCCCGAAGGCACGCGGGTTGCACCTGGCACGCGGCCACCGTTGCAGGCGGGCTTTGCCGGGCTGTACAAGCTGCTGCGCCTGCCGGTGGTGCCGATCGCGGTGGATAGCGGGCGGGCCTATCACCAACTGGTGAAGGGGCCGGGGCGGATCACCTACAAGATCGGGGAGACGATCCCCGCCGGTCTCCCGCGCGAGGAGGTCGAGGCGCGGGTGCACGCGGCGATAAACCAGCTAAACGATTGATCAATCACCTCGGTCGCGCAGCGACCGCAAGGGCGACAGCCCGTCGCGGCTTATGCCGCGAAGCCAAGCGGGCCGGCTGGCCCGCGCCCGGCGTTTGAGGGCCGTCAATCACCTCGGTCGCGCAGCGACGGCAAGGGCGACAGCCCGTCGCGGCTTATGCCGCGAAGCCAAGCGGGCCGGATGGCCCGCGCCCGGCGTTTGAGGGCAAAATCAAGAATGCCCTCGTCCGAAATCGGGCCGTTCGTCATCCTGACCCTGCTCGATCACCGCCCGGCGGATGGCGCGGGTGCGGGTGAACAGTTCGAATAACGTGTCCCCATCGCCTGATCGGATCGCGCGTTGCAGGGCGGTCAGGTCTTCGGAAAAGCGCCCCAGCATCTCCAGTACCGCGCCCCGGTTGGTCAGGAACACGTCGCGCCACATCACCGGATCGGAGGCGGCAATGCGGGTGAAATCGCGGAAACCGCCCGCGGAATACTTGATCACCTCGCTCTGGGTCACGTCCTCCAGATCGCTGGCCGTGCCGACGATGGTGTAGGCGATCAGGTGAGGGATGTGGCTCGTTACGGCCAGCACCAGATCGTGGTGGGCTGCGTCCATCAGTTCGACTTTGGAGCCGAGCGCCGTCCAGAACTCCGACAAGGCGTCCAGCGCCGCAGGGGCCACGCCGTCGGGCGGCGTGATGATGCACCAGCGACCGGCGAACAGCGTGGCAAAGCCTGCGTCCGGCCCGCTCTGCTCGGTGCCCGCGACAGGGTGGGCGGGAATGATGCAAGCGCCGGGAAGCGCGTCTGCCAGCGCCGTGGCGACCGCCTCCTTGGAGGAACCGACATCGCTGACGATTGCGTGCGGGGCAAGGCCCGGGGCAATCGCCCGCGCCGCATCGCCCATCGCGCCGACAGGCACGCACAGGATGACGAGATCGGCATCCGCGACGGCGGCTTCGGCCGTGGCGCACACTTCGCCTGCCAAGCCGCGCTGCGCTGCCCGTTCGCGCACTGCGGGATCGCGGTCCCAGCCCGTGGTGGCGATGGGCAGTCCGCGCGCCTTGATGGCAAGGCCGATTGACCCGCCGAGCAGGCCCAGCCCGATGATCGCGACGCGAGTAATCGTCATGCCGCTTCCCCGCACAGCATGCGCAAGGTTGCGATCACGCGGGTCATGTCGTCCGATTTGCCGATGGTGATGCGCAGCGCGTTGGGCAGCCCCTGCCCCGGCAGATGCCGCACCGCATATCCTGCCTCACCCAGCGCATCGAGCGCCTCGGCAGCGGTTACTGCGCCTGCGAAATGCACCAGCAGGAAATTGGCCTCACCCGGCGTGATGGAAAGGCCGTGATTGCCCAGCGCCGCAATCGCTTCGGCCAGCCGCGCGCGTTCCCTGGTGTTGTGCTCACGGCTGGCGGTCACGAACTCCTGGTCTGCCAGTGCCGCCAATGCTGCCTTCTGCCCGCTCGCCGTGACATTGAACGGGCCGCGAATGCGGTTCAGCACATCCACCAGCCCCGGCGCGCCCGTGCCCCAGCCAATCCGCTCGGCAGCAAGACCGTATATCTTGGAGAAGGTGCGCGTCACCACCACATTGGTGTGCCGTGCCGCCAGTCGGAGCGCCGCCTGTTGAAGCGCCGGATCCACATATTCGCCATAAGCCTCGTCCACCACCAGCAGCACATCTGCAGGCAGCCCCGCGTGCAGCCGCGCGACTTCAGAGGGGGCAAGGAACGTGCCGGTGGGGTTATTGGGGTTGGCAAGGAACACCACCCGGGTGCGGGGTGTCACCGCCGCCAGCAAGGCATCAACATCGCTCGCCAGATCATTATCGGGCGCTTCCACCGGGGTTGCCCCGCAGCGCCTTGCGGCAATATCATAGACCGCAAAGGAAAAGCGGCTGAACAACACCTCGTCCCCCGGTCCGGCAAACCCTTGCGCGGCAAGGTTCAGCAATTCGTCCGAACCTGTCCCGCACACCACCCGCGCCGCATCAAGCCCGTGCAGGTCTGCAATCGCTTCGCGTAGCGCGCGCGAGTCCGGGTCGGGATAGGTCGCCGCCTCATCCCGCGCCGCGGCCAACGCAGCCAGCGCAGCAGGGCTGGTGCCGAGCGGGTTTTCATTGGCCGAAAGCTTCACCAGTGGTTGGCCGGACGCCGATTTCGACTTGCCGGGCTGATAGGCATGGATGCCGAGGATCCAGGGCTTGGGTTGTGGCGCGGTGGTCATGTTGTCTGCTCGGCTGGAAGAAAGGCGATGCTACGGTGTGCTTCGCCGGAACGGAATCTTGAAAAAATCCCCCTAACCGTTCGCCCCAAGCTTGTCGAAGGGCTGTTTTTCCGCTTTGCGCATTCTGGCAATGGCACCTGCTGGCTCATCTCCGATCTATCGCATCCCGCAGCCCCTGCCGCTCGACAGCGGACAGGCGCTTGATGGCGGCGAGATTGCTTACGAAACATATGGCACGCTGGCACCAGATGCGTCGAACGCGGTGCTGGTGTGCCATGCGCTGACCGGGGACCAATATCTCGCCAGCCCGCACCCGATCACCGGCAAGCCGGGGTGGTGGGAGCGGATGGTCGGGCCGGGCAAGCCGATCGACACCAACCGGCATTTCGTAATCTGTGCCAATGTCATCGGCAGCTGCATGGGATCAAGCGGGCCCGCCAGCCCAGACCCGAGCACGCCCGATGGCCAGCCTTACGCGATGCGCTTCCCCGTCATCACCATTCGCGACATGGTACGCGGGCTGGTGGCGCTGCTCGATGGCCTCGGAATTGCGCGCCTGCACGCTGTGGTCGGCGGGTCGATGGGCGGGATGCAGGCGCTGAGCCTCGCCGCCAACTGGCCGGATCGCGCGGCACGGGTGCTGGTGATTGCCTCGACCGCGCGTCATTCGGCGCAGAACATCGCCTTCCACGAAGTCGGTCGGCAGGCGATCATGGCCGATCCGGCGTGGGCGGAGGGCGATTACTACGCCAGTAATGCGCGGCCCGACAACGGCCTGGCTGTGGCGCGGATGGCGGCGCATATCACCTACCTGTCCGAAGCGGGTTTGACCGAGAAATTTGGACGGCGGTTGCAGGACAGGGATGCCAAAAGCTTCGGTTTCGATGCCGAATTTCAAGTGGAAAGCTACCTCAGGTATCAGGGCAGCGGCTTCACCCGGCGGTTCGATGCGAACTCCTATCTCTACATCACCCGCGCGATGGATTATTTCGATATTGCCGAGGAGCACGGCGGGAAACTGGCCACGGCTTTTGCAGGCACGCAGGCCCGGTTCTGCATTGTCAGCTTTGATACCGACTGGCTGTATCCCACCGCCGAAAGCCGCCACGTGGTCCACGCGCTAAACGCGGCTGGGGCGAAAGTCAGCTTTGTGGAGCTGAGCGCGCCGCATGGGCATGACTCGTTTCTGCTGGAGCACGACCAGCTTGACCGGGTGGTGAAGGGGTTTGTCGAGTGACATTACGGCCTGACCTTGCCGCCATCGCTGCCCATGTCGCGCCGGGCAGTCGGGTGCTCGACATCGGCTGCGGAGACGGGGCCTTGATGGCCGAACTCGAGAACGTCAGCGGCTGCGATGCGCGCGGGATGGAACTGGATGGTGCGCTGGTGGAGCGGTGCGTGTCGCGCGGCCTCAGCGTGGTGCAGGGCGATGCCAATCTTGATCTGGCGAACTACCCGGACAAGGCTTTCGATTACGCAATTCTCAGCCAGACATTGCAAACCGCGACCCGGCCCGACCTCATTCTGGACGAACTGCTGCGCGTCGGACGGCGGGCGTTCGTGTCGTTTCCCAATTTCGCCCACTGGCGCACGCGGGCGGCGCTGCTGGTGGGCGGCCGCATGCCGGTGACGCGCGCGCTGCCGGTGAGCTGGTACGAAACACAGAACATTCACCACGTCACGGTCGAGGATTTCCGCGATCTGACGCGAATGAAGGGCGCGCGGATTGAACGCGCTTGGTTCTTCTCGAACGAAAAGCAGATCGGCGCACCAGCAGCTAACTGGCGCGCCGAATTCGCGGTATTCGAATTAAGTCGGTAAGATCAGCCCGCGCGGTGCAGCATGCACAGCTTGTGGCCGTCCAGATCGAGCACATAGCCAAGGTTCAGCGTCCCCATCGGGCCGACACGCGGGCCGGGTGCGTCTTCGATCGAGGTGCCGCCCGCCGCCACTGCTGCATCGTGGAACGCCTGCACCTGTTCCAGGCTGTCGCAAGCGAAACCGACGGTCGATCCGTTGGCGCAGGTTGCCGGTTGGTCGTTGATCGGCTCGCTGATCGAGAACATCCCGCCATTGTGCATCCAGAAGGCGCGCTTGTGGCCGGTGGCGGCGACATTGATCATCCCCGGCCCGGCGCCCAGCGTGGCGAGAACGCTGTCGTAGAACGCCTTGGCCCAAGTTGAACAGTGTGTTCGATAAAAAGATTGTATATCAATAGGCTGTGCACGTGCGTGCGAGTGTTACCACTACATTTTGCGATTGCAGCCTGGTGCGCGCTGGCGCGCAGCGGGGCTTATGCCGCTGGCTGCTCGGCGATGTTGGCCGGGAGCGCGATGCCGGCGACCTTGAAGACGTTCCCAACCTCGCCTGTGACATGCGTGCGGGTGGTGATCATCTTGCCGTCCTTTTCGATTGTGGCCTGCTGGAGGCGGTCGAGATCGTTGAGGAGCGGCTGCCATTCGGGCTGGAAGCCCTTGTCCTGGCATAGCCGGGTCAGTTCCTTGGCAAGCGTCAGGGCGAGGAACGAGATGAACACATGTCCGCGGATCGCAGCATCGGACTGGTGGAAGATCGGCCGGGTATCAAAGCTCGCCTTGGCCACCCGGAACAAGGCCTCGACCTGGAGGAGATCACGGTAGCGGATCACCGCCTGGAGCGGGGTGATGCGGGCATTGGTGCGAAGGACACTGATGCCATCGAACCGGGCCTCGTCAGCCAGCTTGCCCAGATCAACCTCGAAGCTCTTGCCGCTGGCCTTGAGATAACGCCGATAGGCCGAGTTGCCCACGAGCGCCTTGTCGCCCTTCTTGAGCTGGGCCTGCAGGCCATCGATGATCGCCTGCCGGTCGGCCTTGTCCTTCTTCGCTTCGGCCTCGTTCAGCGTGACGATGTAGCGCTGTGCGTCCTTGCCAGTGCCAACACGCACCTCCTTGACCCACAGCTGCGTCTCGCCTGCCTGCCGCTCGAGCGTCAGCGGGATCATGGGCGCGGTGTCATTGAGCACGATATCGCGGACGACCTTGCTCGACCGCTCGCGGGCTCCGAGGATATATTCCATGCCCAGCTCTTCCAGCGCAGCAATGGTATCAGCGCTGATCATGCCGCGATCCGCCACCACGCACGAACGGGTAATACCAAAGCGTGTGCGCAGGCGATTGACGATGGGCACCAGCACTTTCACATCGGCCGTATTGCCCGGCACCATCTCAGTGCAGATCGGCCGCCCTTGCGCATCGATCACCACGGCAAGGATCATCTGGGCAAGCTCGGGCCGGTGGTCCTTGGAATGACCTCTGCGCCCCAGCCTGTCGCCCCCTGCGCCGTAGAATGACAGCGAAGTGGTATCCATGAACACCAGGCTCAGATCGGTGAACAGATCGCGGCGCCGATCAAACAGCTTCTCCTCGATCACATCCTTCACACAGCGCGGTGCCAGCGCGCCGTCAGCCTTCTCCTCGATCTCCTCGCCGAGCCAGGCCATGGCCCGGTAGAAGTGATGGAGTGCCAGACCCTCAGCCCCGTCGATGGCGTAGCTTTGCATCCAGTCGGTGCACGCCCGGTCCGAGCCCGAGACGAACAGCCGGTGCAGGGTGGCAACGAATACGGCGCGTTCGACATCAAAGCCAAATCCCCGCCCCGCCAGCACCTCCTCGAGCACAGCATCGACCCCGAGCCGTTCCCACAGCCGGCCGAACAACAAGGGGCCTCCGATGCGATGAGCTGTAATCTTGCCGGCATCGATGTCGGACAGGATGACACTGCGCTCGGCGTGCCGCGCAATCGAGGATGCCAGTCTGTCGAGTTCGCCGCTGGCGGCGAGCACATCCTTGCGGCCCAGAGCCTTGATGGTGCGCTGGCGCACCTTTTTGCCTTCGCGCACGCTTTCGACGAGGTAGAGATAGCGGTGACCGCGGGCGACTCTTTCGACGACGAACATGGGCAGGTTGTTACTGCAGATCTCAGTCCAAATCCACGAAATCAGGTATTCTGGCGAAAATGTTGTTACTACACCCTTTTTCAGAGCCAAAACCGCATTACTATATATCAGACACTTACGCGATTTGAACCACCTTTGTTCCGCCGCAACTGTTCAACTTGGGTTAGAGATGTCACCCTCCGCAAGTTAGAGATGTCACAACTGTGGCGTTTGGCGGCTCGAGTGGCATGTCTTCCTGCACAGCGGGAGGACACGCTTATGACGGTGTTGCCAATGAGCCATGGCGAGCTTGCACGATATGATACGTTGCGACGCTTCGAGCGCGATGAGCTGAGGATCGAAGCTGCCGCGATGCTGCTCGGCGTAGGTCGCCGCCAAGTTTATCGGCTGCTCGACCGGCTACGCAAAGATGGCCCTGAAGGCCTTGTGTCCTCGAAGCGTGGCCGCCCAAGCAACCGTGCTTTCAAGGAGGAGATGCGCGCCAATGTTCTCGGTTTGGTGCGTGAGCACTACCATGATTTCGGGCCCACACTCGCCGCCGAGTACCTTGCTGAGCGACACGAGATCCGGATTTCGCACGAGACGCTGCGCAAGTGGATGATTCATGACGGCCTTTGGAAGGATCGTGATGCGCGCCGGCCGCGCCCCTATCAGCCGCGTTATCGACGGGACTGCCGCGGCGAGCTGATCCAGGTTGATGGTTCGAAGCACTGGTGGTTCG
>JBEQBV010000084.1:0-321 GCA_041639635.1 Novosphingobium sp. | reverse complement strand
GGTTCGAGGGTCGCGGACCGCAATGCACTCTGCTGGTGTTCATTGACGATGCGACCAGCGAGCTGATGCACCTGCGGATGGTGGAGAGTGAGAGCACCTTTGGCTACATGGATGCCATGGCCGCCTATATCGAGGCGCATGGCAAGCCGGTGGCGCTTTATTCCGACAAGCACGGCGTGTTCCGCAACAATACGGCTTCGGCCAATGGCGATGGCATGACCCATTTTGGGCGGGCGCTGGAGAAGCTCAACATCGACATCATCTGCGCCCACTCGCCGCAGGCCAAGGGGCGGGTTGAACGCGCCAACGGCACCCTGCAGA
>JBEQBV010000083.1:0-13605 GCA_041639635.1 Novosphingobium sp. | reverse complement strand
ACCGATGGCGTAACGCAGGTAAACCGCATCGCGCAGGAACTGGCGCGCACCAACAGCCGCCTTGCCCGCGCTTCCGATGTCAGCAGCGATCAGACCGCCCTGCTCGATCAGCGCGACAAGCTGCTCGAAGACCTCAGCGGCTTTGCCAACATCGCCACCACCTTCGGCCCCGATGGACAAGTGCAGGTCAGGCTTGGCGGCACCGGGGGCGAAGATCTGGTCACCGGCAACACGGTCGCTACCATGGTCCTCACCACGGCCGCCGATGGCACGATCAGCTTCAGCGTCGGCGCAAATCCGCTCACGCTATCCGGCGGGTCGCTGGCCGGGCAGCAATTGGCGCTGACCAAGGAAACCCAGTTGCAGGGCGATCTTGACCAGCTGGTCGATGATATGGTCACCAGTTTCAACGCCGCGCAGACGGCAGGCGCCGATCTTGATGGTGCAGCTGGCGTGGCGATCTTTGCCGGCAACAGCGCTGCATCGTTCGCGCTGATTGAGGATAACGGGCGCAGGCTGGCCACGGCCCCTGCCGGCAGCGCTCCGGGTAGCCGCAATGCCACAAATCTTGCCGCGATCCGCTCGGCGCTGGCAGGCGTTAATCCCGCTGGCACGATGGACGCCATCCTGTTCGATATCTCGGGCACGCTGGCAGGCCGCAATGTCACGCTGGGAGCGCTTCAGACTATTGCCGATACCGCCAAGGTCGCGCTTTCGGCGCAAGCGGGCGTCGATCTCGATCAGGAAGCTGTCAACCTCGTACGATTCCAGCAGGCCTTTCAGGCAAGTGGAAAGGTCATGCAGGTAGCATCCGATATTTTCGACACCATTCTGGCCATCAGATAATCTGCAGGTAATCCGCCATGAGCACGATCTTCGGCACATCCACAGCAGCGTTCTATGACCGCTCCTTGTCAAACCTGTCCGCCTTGCGCAGCCAGGCCGAGGAAACGCAGGCCGAACTGTCGAGCGGGCAGCGCCTGCAGCGCTCCTCCGATGATCCGGTCGCCGCCTCGCGGCTGCGCCAGCTCGCCCGGGCTGATGCCTTCGATCAGATTGATGAAGCCGCCACCAATCGCGCCACCACCGATCTGACGCTCGCCGACGATGCCCTGACGCAGATCACCACTTTCGTGATCCGCCTGCAGGAACTGGCAACGCAAGCCGCCTCGTCCACGCTCAGCACCAGCCAGCGCGCCGGGATTGGACAAGAAGTCATCCAGATCCGCGAGAATCTTGTCGGGCTTGCCAATTCCCGCGATGCGGCCGGCAATGCCCTGTTCGGCGGCGTGAGCGCAGGTACGGCTTATACCCTCGATGCCGCAGGCAACGCGACGTATGTGGGCATCGGCGAACCTGGCATCATCTCGCTGGGCGCAGGCCAATCAGTATCTCGCGGGGTCACCGGGCCGGAATTCCTGCAATTCCAGTCGGGCGGCGCAACCACCGATCTGCTCGCCCTGACCAAGGACCTTGCCGATGCGCTGACCACCGGCACTGGCGGCGCAGCGGCAGCAACCGCTGCGCTTGCTGGCCTCAGCGACGGACTCGATTCCATCACCACCGCGCAGACCGTGATCGGCTCGCGGCTGAACTGGATCGATCTCAACACCGAACGCCGCGTCGGCCTTTCGGAACTGCGCCTGACCGAACAAAGCGAAGTCGGCGGCACCGATATGACCGAATCCATCGCAAAGCTGCAGAACACCATGCTGGTGCTCGAAGCCAGCCAGGCCAGCTTTTCCAGGCTCGCCAACCTCTCATTGTTCAGCGTGCTGCGTTGATCGCGCGCGCCGCATTCCGGGATAGCTCACCATGTTCGTAGGCATCGGCATCGTCATTCTGCTCGCCATGGTGTTTGGCGGTTTTGCCATCACCGGCGGCGATCTTGGCCCCGTGCTGCACGCGCTGCCGCACGAAATGCTGATCATCGGCGGGGCGGCGGTGGGCGCCATCGTCACCGGCAATTCGATGCACGAACTCAAAGGGCTGGGCGCGGGCTTCGGCAAGGCGTTCAAGGGGCCAAAACACAACAAGCAGGATCACATCGATGCGATCGTGCTGTGCACCAAGTTGATGAAGATCCTGCGCAGCGATGGCCCGGTCGCGCTGGAAAGCCATGTGACGGACCCGAAGAACTCCCCGATCTTCGCCGAATATCCTCGCCTTGTCGCCAACCACGCGCTCACCTCGCTGATCTGCGATACGCTGACGCTGATCGTCGTGTCTTCGGGTACGCTTGAGGTTCACGCGGTGGAAGACGTGATGGACCACGCGATGAAAACGCACTTCCACGAAGAGCACGAAGCCCAGCACGCCATTCAGGGCCTTGCCGACGCGCTTCCCGCTCTGGGCATCGTTGCCGCCGTGCTTGGCGTGGTCAAGACCATGGGCTCGATCGACAAGCCGCCATCGATCCTTGGCGCGATGATCGGCTCGGCACTGGTCGGCACGTTCCTGGGGATTCTGCTCGCCTATGGCATCGTCGGGCCGATTGCGGGCCGTCTGAAGCAGGTGCTGGAACAGGATGAAATGATCTATCAGGCGGTCAAGCAGGTGATCATCGCCAGCTTGCACGGCTGGCCGCAGCCACTGGTCGTCGAAAGCGCGCGCTCTGGCCTTGGCCATGCCTATCGCCCCGGTCTTTCGGAACTGCTGGACGCCCTCCGGGGCCGCTAAGGACATCTGAACCATGGCCAAGGCACCGGCGAAGGGCAAGAATGAGCCGCCCAAACCGATCATCGTCAAGAAGATCACCATCGTTGCCGGTGGCCACCACGGCGGCGCGTGGAAGGTTGCCTATGCCGACTTCGTGACCGCGATGATGGCGTTCTTCCTGCTGATGTGGTTGCTGGGTGCCACCACCGAAAAGCAGCGCAAGGGCATTGCCGATTACTTCACCCCCACGCTGGTCAAGATGAAGCAGGGCAGCGCGGGCGGTAATGGCGTGCTTGGCGGATCATCGCTGACCGATGCCGACAAGTATCCGCATCGCGCGGGCCAGACCGGCACCCAATCGCTCACCGTGCCCCGCGATGCCACCGGCGGTCCCAAGGAAGGCGCGGCAAAGTCCAAGCGCACGCAGGCCATGAAGGAGCGCATCGCGCAAAAGCTTGCCCAGTCCGAAAAGCTGCGAAAGCTGGCGCGGCAGGTGCGGATGACCGAGACCCCCGAAGGGATCCGCCTCGATCTGGTTGACGATGCAGACTTCTCGATGTTCCTGCTCGGCACCACGGTGCTCACCCCCGATGCGGCTGAACTGCTGCGCGCCATCGGCCAGGCCATCGCGCCCGACCCCAGCCAGATCACCGTGCGCGGGCATACAGACTCGTTGCCGTGGAAAAATGGCGTGGCCAACAACTGGTCGCTTTCGGCCGGGCGCGCCGAATCCACCCGGCAGGCGCTGATGCGCCAGGGCATTTCCGAACCGCGCTTCCGCCGGATCGAAGGCGTGGCCGATCGCGAACCGCTGGTGCAGGCCAATCCGGCCGATCCGCGCAACCGCCGCATGTCGATCCTGCTCATCGGTTGATCGCATTTATCCCGCTGGATCAAAACCCTAAGCTAATGCTTTAGAATGCGTTAACGCCTTGGCGCTCTAATGGTCGGCAATCGCCAGACCGGAGTCGCACCGTGCCGTTTCTTGAAAAGCTGCTTGCCTCGCGCGATCCTTGTCTGACCGATCTGGTCGATGCAGGTAGCGCGCTGTTTGATTGCCCGATGGCGATTGTCAGCGTGCTGGATGGCGATTGCCAGCGCTTCATCGCCCGTAGCGGCATAGCGGCAGAACAGACCCCGATCGAACAGTCCTTCTGCCGCGTTGCCGTGGCACAGGACAGCTTGCTGGTCGTGCCCGATACCCACCTCGACCCGCGCTTTGTCAACAATCCGCTGGTCACGCACGAACCCCACATCCGCTTCTATGCCGGAGCACCGATCCGCGTGGCCGAGCATCCCGATACCCCGGCGAAAGGCGTCGGTGCCTTCTGCCTGATCGATTCAGCCCCCCGCACGTTCTCGCCCGCCGACAGCGCCCGCCTCGTTTCCTTCGCGCGCGGCGTGGAAGCAATGGTGCAGGCGCGCCTGTCAAGCTTCGCGCTGGCCGAAGACACGGTGCTTTTGAAAGCCATGCTGGCCGAAAAGGAACGCGCCGAACGCCAGTTCCGCCAGGCCGAACGGCTGACTTCGCTCGGCAATTGGCGGCTCGATGTCGCCACCGGGCACGTCAACTGGTCCGAAGGCGTCTATGATATCTACGGCATCCCCCTCGGCGGTTCGCAACAGCTCGAAGACGCGCTTGCCTATTACTCGGCGAAGGACCGCAAACGGCTCGAAGCGGCGCTTGATATGGCTATCCGCACCGGTACCCCGTTCGACCTTGAACTAGATCTCCTGGCGGCAACGGGCGCAGTAAAGCGCGTCAGGGCCATCGGTGAGCCTGAACTGGTCGATGGCCGCATCACGGGCGTGATCGGCGTTCTGCAAGACGTGACCGAAAGCCACCGGTCGATCCGCGAACTTTCCAAACGCGCCAATACCGATGAGGTGACGCTGATCGCCAGCCGTCACAAGTTCGTGTCCTACATCGATGCCCGCGTCGATCTTGCCAAGATTGCGCGCGAAAGACTGGCGCTGATGCTGATCGATCTCGATCATTTCAAACAGGTCAACGACACGCTCGGCCATGCCGCAGGTGATGATGTGCTGCGTGCCGTGGCCATGGTTCTGCGCTCTCCGTGGCTGAAAGGCTCACTCGCCGCACGGCTTGGCGGCGATGAATTCGCTCTGGTCATCACCGATCCCGAACTCGTCGCGCAGTTGCCAAAGGTTGCCGCAAAGTTGACCAGCGAGCTGCGCTTCCCCCGCACATCTGCAGCCGGAGATTTCACCGTTTCCGCCACGATTGGCTGTTCCGAATTGACCGGCACCAGCGATACCCGCCACGATCTGCTGCAACGCGCCGACCGAGCTCTTTACCGCGCAAAGGCACAGGCGCGTGGCACGTTCTGGGTGGATTCCCCCGTAGCTGCCTGAAATCTTACAAAAGAAGCCCGGCGGCCTTGGGAAAGGGGCCGCCGGGCTTTTTGATCGGCTCCCGGTGGAGACGGGGGCCGGTTTGATCAGCGCCCGGTGGAGACAGGCGCTGATCCGTTGGGAAGCTTAACGCAGCAGCGACAGCACGTTCTGCTGGCTCTGGTTGGCCTGCGCCAGCATCGCGGTCGATGCCTGGCTCAGGATCTGGGCCTTGGCCATCGCGGTGGTTTCGGTCGAGTAATCGGTATCCTGAATGCGTGAACGGGCGTCAGAGATATTGGTAATGTTGTCGTTCAGGTTGTTTACCACCGATTCCAGACGGTTGATGCCCGCACCCAGCGTCGAACGCGCGCTGGAAATCGCATCAAGATCGGTGTCGAGATCGGCCAGCGCCGCGTTTGCAGCCGCCGCATCAGACACGTCATACGAACCCGCACCGCCGTTTGCTGTCAGCGCCGTCAGGTCGGCCATCGTCAGGTCAACCGTATCAGCAGCGGTCGAACCCGTCTGCACCGTGACCGTGGCCACCGAAGCATCGAACAACTGCACGCCATTGAAGGTGGTGTTGTCGGTGATCTGCACGATCTGCGCGGTCAGTTCATCCACTTCGGTCTGCATATAGGCACGGTCGGTGGCATCCTGATAGGTGCCCGATGCCGATTGTACGGCCAGTTCACGCACACGCTGCAGCATGTTCGAAACTTCGTTCAGCGCGCCTTCTGCGGTCTGGGCAAGGCTGATGCCGTCGTTCGAGTTGCGCACGGCCTGGCTCATGCCGCGGATCTGCGCCGTCATGCTCGTCGAAATGGCAAGCCCTGCCGCGTCGTCCTTCGCGCCGTTGATGCGCTTGCCGGTCGAAAGGCGCTCCATTGCCGTGCCGAGCATCTTGGAAGCGCTCGTTGCAGAGTTGCTGGCGCGGATCGCGCTGATATTGGTGTTGATAACGGCCATGTCTTCAGTCTCCAGTGATGGGGGTGTCTCGTCCCGAATGGACGGCCGGGCCAGTGGAGTGACGCGGCTGTCGAGACAAAGACCGGCAAAGGCCTGCCGGTTTTAAGCCACCCCCCGGCAAAAGCCTGCCGGACATAGGTATTGGCACTAGGGGATTCCTTGCCCCTTAAAGTTTCAACCTGTTTGCCGGTTACGCGCGAAAGATGGGGCCACACAGGATGGTTAACAGGGGTTTCAAAATGATTCGCGATTTCGGGGCATTGCAGTTCACCGAAGCGGCAGCGAAAGCCCATCCCGCGCTGGTGCAGCGCGCGGCATCGGTGCTTTCGTCCTATGGCGCGCCGGGCGATGCCGTGTTGGCAGACGCCTTCGAGAACGCCACCATGCCGCCGCGCGCGCAGGCAGTGCTGCTTGAACGTGCTGGCACGCCTGCTATCGAACGCCAATCGGGCAGCCGCATCGCCACATTGCGCTATGCCGATGGTGCAGGCGAGGCCACGCTTGCCGCCCTGCTCGCTTGCGCAGCAAAGCCGGGCGCGCCCATCGCGGCCGATCCTGAAAGCCTGTCAGTCCTCGCTCTGGCCGAACGCATCGCCGCTACCGATATCCCCGTGCTGATCAATGGCCCCACCGGCACCGGCAAGGAAGTCCTCAGCCGCTTCATTCACGAACGTTCCGCCCGGGCGGGCAAGCCGTTCATCGCCATCAATTGCGCCGCCATGCCCGAAGCGATGCTCGAAGCCTTGCTCTTCGGCCACCAGAAGGGCGCCTTCACTGGCGCAAACGCCGCCAGCGAAGGCTTCTTCCGCGCAGCCGATGGCGGCACGCTGCTGCTTGATGAAATCGCCGAAATGCCCTTGCCCCTGCAGGCAAAGCTGCTGCGCGCCTTGCAGGAAAGCGAAGTGGTGCCTTTGGGCGCAACCCAGCCAATCAAGGTGGATGTGCGCGTCATCGCCTGCGCCAACCGCGATCTGCCGCTGGAAGTAGAAGAAGGCCGCTTCCGCGCCGACTTGTTCTACCGCCTCAATGTTTTCCCGTTGGCGCTGCGCCCGCTGAACGAACGGCCTGCCGATATCGCCCCGCTCGCCTTTGCCATGGTGCTGCGCCATGCAGCGGGCACACCGTGGATTTCGGATGCGGCGCTTGCCATGCTCAAAGCCCATTCCTGGCCCGGCAACGTGCGCGAGCTGGAAAACGTGGTCCGCCGCGCTTTGGTGCTGGCAGGCAATTCCGAAGCCATTGGGCCGGAACACATCGCGTTTGACCGCACGACCCGCCTCGTCAGCGCGCCCGCCCTTCCCGCAGAAACAGGCGATGCAAGCCTGTCTAACATCGTGCAGATGTCAGAGGCGCGCGCGATCATTTCCACGCTTGAGGCCTGCAACGGCAGCCGTGTGGCGGCTGCGCGCCAGCTCGGCATATCCGAACGCACCTTGCGCTATCGCCTTGCCAGCTTCCGTGAAGCCGGGATTGACGTCAACATCCGGGCCATGGGTGGCCGGCGATGAGCGGCATCTCCGGCTTGGGGAGCCGGGCTGCAGGCATTCAGGATATCATGGCCCTGCGCCAGCAGATCATGGAGCGCTCGCAACTGCTCCAGCAGGTCAGGGCACCAGACACCGCCCAAGCCCCGCAGGCCAGCACCGGCCCGGCAGGCAGCTTTACCGACACGCTGAAAGGCGCTCTCGATACGGTCAACGCCACGCAACAGAAATCGTCAGAGATCAGCGCCGCTTATGAAAAGGGCGACGTAACCGACATCGCCAAGGTCATGCTGGCCCGGCAGGAATCGGGCATTGCCTTCGAAGCCACGCTGCAGGTCCGCAACAAGCTGCTCAACGCCTATCAAGACATCATGCGGATGGGAGTATAAGTAGATGGCTGATGCCGCCGAACCCGCCCCGTCATCGTTCAATGCGCTGACCGATCCCGCCGCCGCTGGCCCCGGCGCGCGGGCCAAGGCCTTTCTGGCCCAGCCGCCGGTTCGCAAGATGCTACCATGGTTTGCGGGCGTTTCTGCCGCCGGTCTCACCGCCGTGCTGTGGCTCACCATGTCGCCCGCCCCGCAGCGCATGCTCTACAGCCAGCTTTCCGATGGCGAACGTGCCGAAGTGATCGCCAGTCTGGAAAAGGCTGCGATCCCCTATCAGATCGACAGCGGCACCGGCGCTGTCACCGTGGGCGAGGATGATCTTTACAAGGCGCGCATGGCCGCAGCTGCCGATGGTGCCATCGCCACGCCCGAAACCGGGCTGCAAATGCTTGATAAGCTGCCGATGGGGGCCAGCCGGGGGCTTGAAGGCCAGCGCCTGAAAGCCGCGCGCGAGCGCGAGCTGGAACTGACGATGATGGAAATAGACGGCGTCGAATCCGTCCGCGTCCATCTCGCCGAACCCGAAAAATCCGTGTTCGTGCGGGATAATTTCGCACCGTCGGCCTCGGTCATGGTCAAGCTGAAAAAGGGACGGCAGCTATCGGATAGTCAGGTCCGGGCCATCGTCAATCTCGTCGCAGGATCGGTGCCGGGAATGGCAGCTGATGCTGTGCGCGTGGTCGATCAGCATGGCCGCCTGCTGTCTGAACCGGGCGGCGTGGATGGAGACCGATTGGAACTGCAACAGCGCATGGAAGAAAAGCTGCGGCTCCAAGTCTCGCAATTGCTCACGCCGATGCTGGGCGATGGCAATTTCTCGTCCGAAATTCAGGTCGATCTCGATATGGATCAGGTCACCTCCGCGCGCGAAAGCTATGACAAGGAAGGCGTGGTTCGGCAGGAAAGCCAGAACGCATCGCAATCGGCCACCGCTGCCCCGGCGCAGGGCGTCCCCGGCGTTACCGCCAACACGCCGCCGCCTGCCACTGTGGCGCAACCGGGGGCCCCTGCCGGAACACCGCCTGCACCTGCGGCACCCGCCCCGCAAAACACCGAATCCAGCTCGACCAAAACATATGAACTGGGCCGCGAAGTGGCCGTGTCCAACCGTGCGCCGGGCAAAGTCCGCCGCCTGTCGGTGGCCGTGGCGCTCAGTCAGGAAGCGATGGCCAAGGCCAAGCCACAGGACATCGAACAGATCAAGCAACTGATCAGCGCCGCCGTGGGGGCAGACCCGGCACGCGGTGATCAGGTGGCCGTGGCCGTGCGCGCGTTCAAACCTGCGGTAGAAGAACCTGCGCCCTTCTGGGAAACGCCATGGTTCGCGACGATCCTGCGTCAGGCCGTGGCGCTCATCGCTGTGCTGCTGGTCCTGCTGCTGGGCGTGCGCCCGCTGATCAAGGCGCTGAAGCGCGATCCGGCCAAGGCTGAGGATGATCCCAAGGCGAAGAAGAAGAAAAAGGGCAAGAAGGGCGCAGCGGCTGACGATGAAGAGTCCGAAGACGCCGAAGAGCAGGCCGAAGCCGAAGTTGTGGAAGAAGCCGTCCCACAAGTCACCGCTGAAGAAGTCGCCGCCGCCATCCAGCCCGCGCAAGACCCGCAAACCGGCGTGGTCGATGCCGAAGCATTGGCCCGGCAGGTCGGCCTTGCCCAGCGGCTGGTCGAAGAAAAGCCCGACAGCGCGCTGGTCGCCCTGAAGCAGATGTTGAAAACGCCTGAAGAAGAAGGTGCCGCATGAGCGAGATGACCGAAATCATCGCCGCCGATGAAGTGCAGATCTCCGATCCTGAACGCGCCGCCGTGATGGTCATGCTGCTGGAGGACGATCAGGCCGCGAAGATTCTTTCGCAGCTGGAACCTGCCGAACTGCGCCTGCTGGGCGAAAAGATGTGCGCGCTGGGCGAAATTGGCCCGGTCGCCATCGCGCAGGCCATCGCCGGATTCGTGGAAAAGACAGAACGGCTCGGCCTGATCGCACATGATCGCGTTGGGCAAGTTCGCACACTGATGACCAAGGCCGTGGGCGAGGTGAAGGCTGACAGCCTGATGCAGCGGATCCTTCCCGATGATCGTTCGCAAATGCCGACCATCGAACTTGCCCGCTGGCTCACCCCGCAAGTCATTGCGCCGCTGATCCGCGATGAACATCCGCAGGCGATTGCCGTGTTGCTCGTCCATCTCGATCCCGAAGTGGCCGCCGCAGTGCTGCACAGCTTGCCTGATGAAAGCCAAAGCCAGGTGGTGCACCGCATCGCCTCGCTCGGCCCGGTTGCGCCCGAAGCGATTGGCATGCTGGAAGAAATGCTCAACCGCCGCATCGCCGAGTGCCACGGCAGCGCCGCGCTTGCCATGGGTGGCCCGCGCGAAGCGGCAGATATCATCAACGCTTCGGCCCGCGTGGTCGAAAAGCGCGTCATGCCCGAAATCGCCAAGCAGGACCGCCAGCTTGCCAAGGCCATCGAGAACGAGATGTTCAAGTTCGAGCACCTCTTCGCGCTCGACGACAAATCGATGGGCGCGCTGCTGCGCGAAGTGGACAGCGATGCGCTGATCGCCGCGCTGAAGGGCATTGCCGAGGAACAGCGCGATCCGTTCTTCCGCGCCATGTCATCACGCGCGGCCGATGGCATCCGCGATGAAATTGCCGCGCGTGGCCGCATGAAGATGGCCGAAGTGATCGAAGCGCAAAAGGCCATGGTCGCCGCCGCCCGCCGCCTTGCTGCCGAAGGCGTGATCGTGTTCGGCGCGGGCGATGATGATTATGTCTGATCGCCAAGGTTTGCACACACTTCGCGCGGTCTCTCTGGCAGACCTCGGACACCGGTCCACAGGCTTTGCGCATGACCGTCGGTTCCTGCCGGAAGTGGTGATTCCTGAAGTGCACCTAGATGCACCTAGCGCGCACCTGGATACACCTGTCGACACACAAGTGCCTGAAGAAGCACCTGATCCTGTGGCTGAAGCGTGGGCCGAAGGATACGCCCGCGGCTTGGGCGATGCGCAGGAAGCCGCCGCCCAAATCATCGCCGAACAGGAAGCCGCAAGGGGCAAGATCGAACTCGCGTTGTCGCGCCTCGATGCCGCGATGCAGTCCGATCTGAAAGACCGGCTGCGCGAAACCGTGATCGCGCTGTGCGAATCCGCCATCGCGCCCGCCGCGCTTGATCCCGATGGCCTGACGCGCCGTGTGGAAGTGGCCGCCGCAATGCTCGCCCGCGGCGAAGACGCGCGCGTGATCCGGCTCCACCCCGAGGATCTAGCGCTGATCGCCGCGCGCCTGCCCGAAGACTGGCACTTTGAACCCGATGCAACGCTGGAACGCGGCGCAGTGCGGGTGGAGGGCGCGGTTGGCGGAGTGGAGGATGGCCCGGCGCAGTGGCGGCAGGCGATTGAGGAAGCTTTGCGCCAATGCTGAACTTTGTCGAACCGGTGCTGGATGGCATGGCGCTGTGCCAACCCGATTTCACCCCGCCGCGCTATGGCCTGCTGGCCGCGTGCGATGGCGGAATGCTTGAAGTTTCAGGGCTTTCCGTGCCCATCGGCACGCAATGCCGCATCGCCCATGGTTCAGGATCGTTGACCGCCGAGACCATCGGCTTCCGCAACGGGCGCACGCTGATGATGCTGCTGGGCGATCCCGTCCTTCTCCGCCCCGGTGCAAAAGTCCGCCCCGAAGGCCGCCCCGGCATGGTCCCGGTGGGCGAGGCGTTTCTGGGCCGCGCGGTGGATGGCGAAGGCAAACCGATTGACGGCCTTGGACCCATCAACAGCCGCCGCGAATGGCCTTCAGGCGGCGTGCGGGCCGCCGCGCTTGATCGGTCCCCGGTGCGCGAGAGTTTTGATACGGGGGTGCGCGCCTTGAATGCGCTGACCACCTTTGGCGTCGGCCAGCGCATTGGCATCATGGCGGGATCGGGCGTGGGCAAATCGGTGCTGCTCGACATGATCGCGCATGGCGCGGAGGCCGAGATCGTGATCGTCGGCCTGATTGGCGAACGTGCGCGCGAAGTGTCTGATTTTGTTGAACGTCACATGCAGGGAGCCAAGCGCGAACGGTCAGTCATCGTGGCCGTGCCTGCCGACCACGCACCGAACTTGCGCATCCGTGGCGCGATGATAGCCACGGCCCTGGCCGAATACTTCCGTGCGCAAGGCAAGCGCGTGCTGCTGATCATGGACAGCCTGACCCGCGTCGCCCACGCAGGCCGCGAAATTGCGCTGCTGCTGGGCGAACCGGGCGCAGCGCGCGGCTATCCGCCGTCGGCGCTCGCCACGATCACCAAACTGGTGGAGCGCGCGGGCAATTCGGCACAAAGCGGCGGTTCGGTGACCGGCCTCTACACCGTGCTGGCCGACGGCGACAATCAGGACGATCCGGTGGTCGATACCGCGCGTTCGATCCTTGACGGACACATCGTGCTGTCGCGCGATCTGGCGCAGCGCGGGCAGTATCCGGCGATAGACATTGCCGCATCGCTGAGCCGCGTGATGAACGACATCACCGCGCCCGAACACCAGAAAGCCGCGCGGACTTTCCGTGCATTGGTAGCCAGTTACGAGGCCAACCGCGATCTGGTGCTGATGGGCGCATATCGCAGCGGGGCCGACCCGCAGCTTGACCGGGCGATTGCAATGCACGACGCGCTGACCGGCTTTATCAGCCAGCCGCAGCGTGAGATCGTGCCGATGGCACCCAGCGTGGCCGCCCTCACGCAGTTGATCGGGCCGTGAAGGAAGAGCGCGCGCGGCTCGCCCGATTGAAGCGGCTGGAGCGTATCCGCGACATTGCCCGGCAGACCGCGCTGGCCGAAGCGGGCAAGGCCGAGGGCACGCTGGCGCAGCTGCAATCGCTGGTGGACCGCACCAGCCGCCTGTCCGCCGATTATTCCGCCCGCACCGATGCGCGCGATGCCCACGGACTGCAGCAATTGCGGCACTTCGTGGCAGGGCTGGACCGCATCACCAGCGGCACCCGCGCCGATGCCGAGAATGCCAAGCGCATTGCCGATGCCCGCGCGCAAGAGGCCGCTGCGGCAGAGCGCCGCCGCGCCGCTGTGGAAGAGCGCGCGGCTGCGCAGGAGCAGCTGATTGCGCGCAAGATTGCCGCAGGGTCCGTGCCTGTTACCGGCAAGAAGCAAACTGGCACGGGTCTTGAATAGACAAGGTTAACGCCACCGACGGAGACCTTGTCCATGCCCGAAATCTCTGCCTTTTCCCTGCAGACAGCCCTGATGCCGGCGATCATGCCAGCCGGGGCCGCACCGCTGGAAAATGCAGGTGTTCCAGCAGAACCGGGCACCGTGGCAGGCACCGTCCATCCCGCTCCCAGCTTCGATGCACTGCTGGCGCTGCAAGCCACGGCACAAGCGGCAGCTCCGGCAACCTCGGCAGCGGCAACCGCGATCTTGCCGGAAAGCGGCAAGGCTTTGCCGGATGAGGCCAGCGAGGTTGCCGCCCCCACCGTTCCGGCCAGTCTGCCCCAGGCAATCCTGCTGAAGGCGGCAATTGCGCGCCCTTCTGCTGATCGTACCGCAAGCAGCACAGCACCAGCGCCTATCCAGAACGAAGAACAGGCGGAAGTCGTCGTGAACACGGAAACCGAAGCGGTGATTGCGCCCCCGCCGGATATTGCGCTGTTTGCAGCCATCTTTTCCGCGCCAGAACGGCTGGCAAACACGGCAGTCGAAAATCCGCCGGTATCGCCGCAGGCCAGAGCAGACACGGCCGCACCGACAACTGCGGCACCA
>JBEQBV010000082.1:0-13801 GCA_041639635.1 Novosphingobium sp. | reverse complement strand
ACCAACGACACTAAACCGGGGTCACGCAGAATGGTTCCTGACCGGCGCAATTTTTTGGGCGCCATTATTGCAACTGCAGGAAGCGTATTGGCAAGCGGCCCGCTAGCCGATGCCGCACTGGCCGTAACGCCGGTTCGAGAGCCTGAGGTATCGCCCTTCGCGCAACCGACCCTGCCGGTTATTGTACGCCGGGCAGTTTCTGCACTGGATTCCCATGGAAAATTCATCCGCCATCGGGATCTCGTGGGTCTGGTCGATTTTTCCAAGCCATCGCGGGAAGCGCGTTTTTATCTGATCGATGTTGTTGGCGGCAGGTTGGTTTCCTCTCACCTCGTTTCGCACGGGAGCGGATCGGACCCGGCCAATAGCGGCTGGGTGCAGCGGTTTTCCAACCAGTACGGTTCCTATGCCTCTAGCAATGGGGCGTTCCTTACCGGCGTTGCCTATCGTGGGAAGCACGGCAATTCGCGCCGCCTGATCGGG
Source organism: Novosphingobium sp. (assembly GCA_041639635.1). Taxonomy (GTDB): domain Bacteria; phylum Pseudomonadota; class Alphaproteobacteria; order Sphingomonadales; family Sphingomonadaceae; genus Novosphingobium. Next base: position 13,318 of record JBEQBV010000082.1, on the reverse strand, counting down.
CTGGAGGACGTGAACAGCGCAGCGATGGAGCGTGGGATCGTTATTCACGCCGCCAGCTATGTCAGCGATGAAATGGCCCGCACCCAAGGCCGGATCGGCCGCAGTCAGGGGTGTTTTGCCTTTTCTGACAAGGACATCGCAGGTGTGATGGAGCGCCTTGGCGAAGGGCGCCTACTCTACGCCGTCAAGTGAATCCAGCACGACAGGCTTCAACCAGCGCGCTGCAGTGCTCTGCCAGATCCGACCTTTCACGCGCGGCCACGAGGCCGAGTGTGCGGCGAAAATCGTAGTCTGCCAGCGGCACGGCGACAACTCCATCGCGCAATAGCGAGTGGGGCGCGGTTGTTACTCCCATCCCTGCCCTGACCATTTCGATACAGCGATCATCGTTGGACGAGCGCAGAAAAAACGGTGGACGCACGCCGCGTTGCGTAAACCACCGGCTGGTTTCGCCCAGAATCTCGCAAGATCGGCGCGCGATCATCGTTTCCGATGCCACGTCCCGCGCATCCAGCATGGCAGCCCCCGCCAATGGATGGCCTTCGGGCATGAACAGGCGGTAGCCTTCTTCGAGCAAGGCAAGCGAAGGCCGGTCAGCGTCTTCTGCACGCAGCAGGGTGATGATCGCATCAACCTGTCCCTCACCCAGCTTGCGGCGCAGTTCGGCGTCGGTGCCTTCTGAAAGAGTGAGCGGTTGCGGCCCGGCATGGCGGCGCACCATGGCCGATAGCATGGGCGTGGCAATTGAAGGCAGAACGCCGAGGCGCAGGGGGCTGAGCGGCACGGGCACATCAGCGAAGGCGGCTTCGGCGGCGCGAAACTCCCGCTCGATCGCGCGGGCATGGGTGACGAGCCTTGCGCCAGCCTCTGTCAACCGCACCTGCCGCCGCTCGCGCAGGAATAGGCGCGTTCCGGCGAGGCGTTCGAGCTCGGCGATGGCGGCCGAAAGCGTCGGCTGGGAAATGGCCAGCCGCTCTGCCGCGCGGGTGAAGTTGCCGGTTTCGACCACGGCAAGAAACTGGCGGAGATGGACACGTTTCATCATAGGAAAAACCTATCGAAAACCCAGCCATAAATCAATTTTGAGCGATGGTTTGGTGATGATAGACTGCGTCTGAAAAGCTTGCAGAGGATGCCAAAGATGCGTGCGACGCCCGATTTTGACTTCGGTCTGACCGAAAGCGCCATGATGATCCGCGAAGCGGCGGGCCGCTTTGCCGATGAACAGATCGCGCCACTCTCAGCCGAAATCGACCGCAATGACCGCTTCCCGCGCGAGTTGTGGGAACCGATGGGGGCGCTGGGCATGCATGGCATTACCGTGGAGGAAGAGCTTGGCGGGCTGGGTCTGGGCTATCTGGATCATGTGATTGCGGTTGAGGAAGTGAGCCGTGCTTCGGGTTCGGTGGGGCTGTCCTATGGCGCGCATTCCAATCTGTGCATCAACCAGATCCGCCGCTGGGGCAATGACGAGCAGAAGGCCAGGTATCTGCCGAAGCTGATTTCAGGCGAGCATGTGGGCGCGCTGGCGATGTCGGAAGCGGGCGCGGGATCGGACGTGGTTTCGATGAAGCTGCGCGCCGAACCGGTTTCGGGCGGGTTCAGGCTGAATGGCACCAAGTTCTGGATCACCAACGGCACTTATGCCGATACGCTGGTGGTCTATGCCAAGACATCACCCGATGCGGGCAGCCGGGGCATTACCGCGTTCCTGATCGAGAAGGACATGGCCGGTTTTTCCATCGGGCAGAAAATCGACAAGATGGGACTGCGCGGAAGTCCGACCTGTGAACTGGTGTTCGACGATTGCTTCGTGCCCGAAGAGAACGTGATGGGGCCGCTGCATGGCGGCGTGGGCGTGTTGATGAGCGGGCTGGATTATGAGCGCGTAGTGCTGGCAGGGATGCAGATCGGGATCATGCAGGCGTGCCTTGATACCGTGATTCCCTATGTGCGCGAACGCAAGCAGTTCGGCCAGCCAATTGGCACGTTCCAGCTAATGCAGGCCAAGATTGCGGACATGTATGTGGGGATGCAATCGGCGCGGGCCTATGTCTATGCCGTGGCCAAGGCGTGCGATGCGGGGCAGACGACGCGGTTTGATGCCGCCGGGGCGATACTTCTGGCCAGCGAGAACGCTTTTCGTGTTGCCGGCGAGGCGGTTCAGGCACTGGGCGGTGCGGGTTATACCAAGGACTGGCCGGTGGAGCGCTATCTTCGCGATGCCAAGCTGCTGGATATCGGTGCAGGCACGAACGAGATCAGGCGGATGCTGATTGGCCGCGAACTGATAGGGGCACGCTGATGAGCGGGCCGGTTCTGTCCAGCAGCATCGATTTTTCTTCCGAGCAAGCACAGGCGCGCGCGGCGCACAATCGTGCGCTGGCTGAGGAATTGCGCGCACGTGTGGCCAAGGCTGCGCTGGGCGGGGATGAGCGCAGCCGGGATCGGCATGTTGCGCGGGGCAAGCTGCTGCCGCGTGATCGAGTTGAGCGACTGCTTGATCCAGGATCGCCGTTTCTGGAGATCGGCCAACTCGCTGCCAACGGCATGTATGGCGACGAAGTGCCGGGCGCGGGGATTATTGCGGGCATTGGCCGCGTATCAGGCCGCCAGTGCATGATCTTTGCCAATGACGCTACGGTCAAGGGTGGCACCTATTTCCCGATGACGGTGAAGAAGCACTTGCGCGCGCAGGAAATCGCTCAGGAAAATCGGCTGCCGTGCATCTATCTGGTGGACAGCGGCGGGGCCAACCTGCCCAATCAGGCCGAGGTTTTCCCCGACCGCGATCACTTTGGCCGGTTCTTCTACAATCAGGCGAACATGAGCGCGCTGGGCATTCCGCAGATTGCCAGCGTGATGGGATCTTGCACGGCGGGCGGTGCCTATGTTCCGGCGATGTCCGATGAATCGGTGATAGTGCGCGAACAGGGCACGATTTTTCTGGCAGGGCCGCCTCTGGTGAAGGCGGCGACGGGCGAGGAGATTTCTGCCGAGGCACTGGGAGGTGGCGATCTGCATGCGCGCAAGAGCGGTGTTGTGGATCATCTGGCCGACAATGACGAACATGCGCTGACGATTGTGCGGGATATTGTTTCGCATCTGGGTAGTGTGAATGCGCCTGAGGTCCCCGCCTTCGCGGGGGCGCGGGAGGTGCGACCTCCGTTGTATCCGGCGGAGGATCTGTATTCGATCGTGCCCGACGACGTGCGCGCGCCTTATGATGTGCATGAGGTGATCGCGCGCATTGTTGATGGCTCGGAGTTTCACGAGTTCAAAGCGCTTTATGGCACCACGCTGGTGTGCGGCTTTGCGCATATCTGGGGCAAACCGGTGGCGATCCTGGCCAACAACGGCGTGCTGTTTTCGGAGAGCGCACAGAAAGGCGCGCATTTTATCGAACTGGCCTGCCAGCGCCGGATTCCGCTGCTGTTCCTGCAGAACATTTCGGGCTTCATGGTCGGTGGCAAGTATGAGGCCGAGGGCATTGCAAAACATGGCGCGAAGCTGGTGACGGCAGTGGCCACGGCGCAAGTGCCGAAGCTGACCGTGCTGATCGGCGGCAGCTTTGGCGCGGGCAACTATGGCATGTGCGGGCGGGCCTATCAGCCGCGTTTCCTGTTCACCTGGCCCAATGCGCGGATCAGCGTGATGGGCGGCGAACAGGCGGCTTCGGTCCTCGCCACAGTCCATCGCGATGCAGACAAGTGGACGCCTGAGGAGGCCGAGGCGTTCAAGGCTCCCGTGCGGCAAAAGTATGAGGACGAGGGCAATCCCTATTACGCCACGGCGCGGCTGTGGGATGATGGGGTGATCGATCCGGTGCAGACAAGGGATGTGCTGGGGTTGGCGCTGGAGGTGTGTTTGCAGGCACCGATTGCGGAGGCGCCCCGATTTGGGGTGTTCAGGATGTGAGGGGCGCAAGCGAAAATCCTCCCCGGAACGGGGAGGTGGCAGCGCGCAGCGCTGACGGAGGGGTCGAAAGGCCGCGAGTCCAGCACCGCACTGTCGGCGCATCCGCAACCCAGACCGAGCGCGCGCGAAAGCTGCGGCGCGAGATGACCCTGCCCGAAGTGCTGCTTTGGCGCGAGTTGCGGGGCAAGCCGATGGGCCTGAAGTTCCGTCGGCAGTTTGCGGTTGCTGGCTACGTGGCGGACTTCGCCTGTCTTGATCGAAGGCTGCTGATCGAGATTGACGGGATTGTTCACAACATGGGCGACCGGCCGGCGCGGGATGTGAAGCGGGACGCTGCTTTGGCTGCGCTGGGCTGGACAGTTCTGCGCATTCCGGCGGCTGATGTCCTTAAAGATCTCGCCTCGGCTGCGGCTTCAATTGTTGCTTATGCTGATAGCCTTCGGCCCCTCCGCCCCTGCGGGGCACCTCCCCGTTCCGGGGAGGAGTTTTTGGGTGATGATTTATGATTTCTTCCCTCCTCATCGCCAATCGTGGCGAGATTGCCTGCCGCGTTATCCGCACTGCACGCCGTCTCGGCATTCGCACGGTGGCCGTCTATTCCGATGCTGACCGCAATGCGCTGCACGTGCGTTCTGCCGATGAGGCGGTGCATATTGGCCCCTCGCCTGCGCGGGAGAGTTATCTTTGCGGGGACAGGATCATTGCGGCGGCCAAGGCCACGGGGGCCGAGGCGATCCATCCGGGGTATGGGTTTCTTTCGGAGAACGCCGAATTTGCGCAAGCCGTGATCGATGCCGGGCTGGTGTGGGTTGGGCCGAAGCCTGCCTCGATCACCGCGATGGGGCTAAAGGATGCGGCCAAGGCGCGGATGATTGCGGCGGGGGTGCCGGTGACGCCGGGGTATCTGGGCGAGGATCAATCGCCCGAGCGCTTGCAGGCAGAGGCCGATGCTATCGGGTATCCAGTGCTGATCAAGGCGGTGGCCGGTGGCGGCGGCAAGGGGATGCGGCGGGTAGAAAGCTCTGCCGATTTTGCCGAGGCTTTGGCGTCATGCCGTCGTGAGGCTGCGTCCTCGTTCGGCGATGATCGGGTGCTGATCGAGAAGTACATCCTCTCGCCCCGGCACATCGAGGTACAGGTGTTTGGCGACAGCCACGGCAATGTCGTCCACCTGTTCGAGCGCGATTGTTCGCTGCAGCGGCGGCACCAGAAGGTGATCGAGGAGGCCCCCGCCCCCGGCATGGATGAAGCCACGCGCGAGGCGGTGTGCGGCGCGGCGGTGCGTGCGGCCAAGGCGGTGGACTATGAAGGCGCGGGCACCATCGAGTTCATCGCCGACGGATCAGAAGGCCTGCGCGCCGACCGCATCTGGTTCATGGAAATGAACACGCGGTTGCAGGTGGAGCATCCGGTAACCGAAGAGATCACCGGCGTCGATCTGGTGGAATGGCAGTTGCGCGTGGCTTCGGGCGAGGTGTTGCCGAAGCGACAGGACGAACTGAGTATCAACGGCTGGGCGATGGAAGCGCGCCTCTACGCGGAGGACCCAGCGAAGGGGTTTTTGCCGAGCCCCGGACAGATCGACCATTTGATCATTCCCACACCAAGTGGGATCAGCGTTCGTATAGAAAGTGGCTTAAACCGCACTGATGTGATTTCGAGCTTTTACGATCCAATGATCGCAAAAATCGTTGTGCATAGTAGGGATCGAGCCTCAGCAATTTTAGATCTGGCGGAGGTATGCTCGGGAACTGAAGTAGCTCCCGCCAAGACAAATGCAGGTTTTCTGACGCGCGTTCTGCGCCGCCCCGGCTTCATTGAAGGGAGCGTTACGACTGCCTTCATCGAGCAAAATCAGGAACACCTGACAGACCTCACCCCAATCGCTGGAAAGTTGAAGCGAGAAGCAGCGATTGCATTGCTAAGCCAGAGCGTCGCGCCGCTTGGCGGTAAGACCTATGGATCGGTTACCAGTGAACTGGCTAGCGCATCACTTGCCAATCCTTGGAGGCATTGCGTCGGCTTGCGGTTAAACCGTGATCCTGAGTTGTCTGCTTCGTTTTTCCTTTCGAACGAACGACAAACAATCAAGATGGATGGTGACTGGACAGAAGAGTTTGTTTCGACTGAACCTGCACCAAATGGGCTTTACGTGTTTGCTGACGGCGAGTGCTTGACTGTTTCACAGCGCTATAACGCGTCGAATGCGGGTGTGGCTGGTAACGGCGCGATCCTCTCGCCCATGCCCGGCAAGGTCATTTCCGTCGATGTTGCGGCGGGGCAGTCTGTCACCAAAGGGCAGAAGTTGCTGGTGCTTGAGGCGATGAAGATGGAGCATGCCTTGACGGCTCCGTTCGATGGCGTGGTGGCCGAGTTGAATGCGGTTGCAGGCGCGCAGGTGCAGGTTGAGGCGCTGTTGGTGCGGGTCGAAAAGGCGGAATAGCCTTTACCCGTTCGTGTCGAGCGAAGTCGAGACACGCGCATGCCAGTGTCTCGACTACGCTCGACACGAACGGAAATCATCAGGGGTTCAGGTTATGGCAGGGCGTTTCTTTGATCAGTGGAAGGTGGGCGATAGGATCGCGCATGAAATCCGGCGGACGGTGACCGAGACGGACAACCTGCTGTTTTCGGTCATGACACACAATCCGCAGCCGCTGCATATCGATGCCGAGGCGGCCAAGGCCAGCGAGTTCGGGCAGATTCTGGTCAACGGGACTTTCACCTTCGCGCTGATGGTGGGGCTTTCGGTGGGGGACACCACGCTGGGTACGCTGGTGGCGAACCTTGGCTATGACAAGCTGGTGATGCCCGCGCCCGTGTTCATCGGCGATACGATGCGCGCGACGAGCGAAGTGGTGGAACTGCGCGCCAGCAAATCGCGGCCCGATGCCGGGATTGTGACGTTCAGGCACGAACTGATCAACCAGCGCGATGAGGTGGTGTGCCGGTGCCTGCGTTCGGCCCTGCTTAAGACCGCGCCAGCCGCTGCCTGAAGGCATCGCGCAGCCAAGTCTGAGCCGGGCCGCCGGGGCAATCGCGCCGCCACAGCGCGTGGAAGCGATAGGCCATGCCGGGCCATTCGGGGATCGTCAGGCGCTTGAGGCGGCCTGAGGCGAGATCAGCTTCGATCAGGTGCATCGGCATGTTGCCCCAGCCGATGCCCTCGCGCATCAGCGCATGGCGCGCGCCGAGATCGCCCAGCCGCCAGGTGCTGGCAGCAAAGACCGAGAAATCGCGGCCTTCGGTGAGTTTTGAACGGTCTGTGAGGACAAGCTGACGGTGCTTGCGCGCTTCGCCCGGCGAGATTGTTTCCATGCGCGCCAGCGGATGATCGGGCGCGGCGACGGGGACAAGATCGACCTCGCCAATCGCTTCACGTTCAAGATCGGGCACAGCAACAAGTTCGGGGCCGCCGATGCCAAGCTGCGCCTCTCCATCAACAACAAGTCCCGCAATTGCACCCAGCGCCTCGACATGAAGGCGCAGCAGGACTGTGGGGAACAAGTCCTGAAATTCGCGCAAGGTGGCAGCGAGCAAGGGCGTGGGGAACATGACATCAATGGCGAGGCCGAGTTCAGGCTCAAGCCCGCGGTTGAAGTTGCGCACGCCTGCCAGCAGGCTGTCCACATTGTCGGCAACGGCGCGGGCTTGGGCCAGCATCGCCTTGCCTGCCGGGGTCAGGACGGGCTTTTTCGATCCTTCGCGGTCGAACAGGGTGACGCCCAGTTGGCTTTCCAGCGTGACGATGCCGTAGCTGACGACCGAGATAGCGCGGCCCAGCTTGCGTGCGGCGGCGTTAAAGCTGCCTTCGTCGACAACGGTCAGGAACAGGCGGAGTTGGTCGAGCGTTGGCTGGCCGATGTCCATCGTCTGGTACCCCTTTTTCCAACAAACCCCGCTCACCCTGAGCCTGTCGAAGGGTGCCGAGGCGCTACGTTTCGCCAGCATGCTTCGACAAGCTCAGCATGAGCGGGTTTGGGTGGCTGGAGATATCTTCAAAACCAGCGATGTTCAACTAATCCGAACATTCTGATGTAATTTATCGGGATATTCCGAAAGGCCTGCAAGGTCTATCTCCACTCCATCAGGACGGAACAGCAACCGTCCGACAGGAGACAACGCCATGACCCAAACCCTTACGAAGCCCCACATCGAACTGCGCCCCTTCGCCTCGATCGGTGCGGCCAACCATGGCTGGCTGGATGCCCATCATCACTTCTCGTTCGGCGGATACCATGATCCAGCGCGCGTCCATTGGGGTGCTCTGCGGGTGTGGAATGATGACCGGATTGCACCCAAGAGCGGCTTTCCCACCCATCCGCACAGCGATATGGAAATCGTGACCTACGTCACCAAGGGCGCGATCACGCATCGTGACAGCCTTGGCAACGAAGGCCGCACCGAAGCAGGCGACGTGCAGGTGATGTCTGCCGGAACGGGGATTGCTCATTCGGAATTCAATCTGGAGGACGAGGAAACCCGCCTGTTCCAGATCTGGATCATCCCCGACCGGCGCGGCCATGCGCCAAGCTGGGGCGCGCGCCCCTTCCCCAAGGACAGCCGTGAAGGCCAGTTCGTGCCGCTCGCTTCGGGCATTGCCGGAGATAGCGACGTGCTCACGATCAACGCCAATGCCCGTGTTCTAGGGGCAACGGTGAAGGCCGGGGAAACGGTGCGGTATTCGCTGACCGAAGACCGCCACGCCTATCTAGTCCCGGCGAAGGGCAAGGTGCAGATCGGCGATGTGGAAGCCAATGCCCGCGATGGTGTGGCCATCACCGGGGTGACCGAAATCGTCGTAACCGCGCTGGAAGACGCCGAGCTTGTGCTGGTGGACGCCGCCTGACTTTCAACCATTTCTTCAAGGAGTATCCCATGACCCGTACCGCTTCCCCCAAGGTCCTGCCGCTGATCGTTGACCGTTGGAGCCCGCGCGCTTTCGATGGTTCGGCGGTGCCGCAGGCCGACCTCGATGTGATCTTCGAGGCCGCAGGCCTTGCTGCCAGCGCCTATAACTATCAGCCATGGCGCTTTGCCTTTGCGCACAAGGGTGATGCCAATTTCGAAGCGTTCCTTTCAGCGCTGGTGCCGTTCAACCAGAGCTGGGCCAAGGACGCAGGCGTGCTGGTCTATGCCGTGTCGGACGAATTCATGCGCAGCGACAAGGGCAACAACCCGAACCACAGCCACAGCTTCGATACCGGCGCAGCCTGGGCCAGCGCGGCATTGCAAGCGCTGCACATGGGCTATCACACCCACGGGATGACCGGGGTGGACTTTGACAAGGCAGCCGAAGTGCTGAACCTGCCCGAAGGTTTCCGCGTGGAAATGGCTTTCGTGATCGGCAAGCAGGGCGATGTGAAGAACCTGCCCGAAGTGCTGCAAGAGCGCGAAGTGGTGAGCGACCGCAAGCCGGTGAGCGAGATTGCCTTTGCGGGGCCGTTTACCGCCTAACGCACGAGTGGCGCCGCCTGCGCGTTTTCGCTAGGGCGGCGCTATGCTTCGTATCAATGAACTGAAACTGCCGCTCGATCACGCGCCGGAAGATCTTGAACCGGCGATTTGCGCGCGGCTGGGCATCGAGTCTGAAGCGCTGGAGCGCTACCAGATTTTCCGGCGCGGCAACGATGCGCGCAAGAAGCACGCGATCCTGCTGACGTATGTGATCGATTGCGTGGTGGCGAACGAAGCGGAGGTGCTGGCGCGATTTGCCGACGACCAGAACGTGAAGCCGACGCCCGATCTTACCTACAAATTTCCGGTGATGGCTCCCGCTGGCTGGGATGGCCAGCGCCCGGTAGTGATCGGCGCAGGGCCTTGCGGCTTGCTGGCGGCGCTGATCCTTGCGCAGATGGGGCTGAAGCCGCTCATCATCGAGCGCGGCAAGGCCGTGCGCGAGCGGACCAAGGACACTTGGGGACTGTGGCGCAGATCAGTGCTGCAGCCGGAATCGAACGTGCAGTTCGGCGAAGGCGGCGCGGGCACGTTCTCCGATGGCAAACTTTACAGCCGGATCAAGGACCCGCGCCATCTGGGCCGCAAAGTGCTGACTGAATTCGTGAAAGCTGGTGCGCCCGAGGACATTCTGACCGAGGCCCATCCGCATGTCGGCACGTTCCGGCTGGTGACGATGGTCATGTCCCTGCGCGAGACGATTGAGAGCCTTGGCGGGGAGTACCGGTTCCAGACGCGAGTCGAGGACTTCGAAGTTGAGACAGGCGCGGACGGTACGCGCCAGCTTGTTGGTCTCCATCTGTCAAACGGATCGTTTCTACCCGCGCGCCACGTAATCATGGCGGTGGGCCATTCGGCGCGCGATACGTTTCAGGTGCTGTTTGACCGGGGCGTGCATGTGGAGGCAAAGCCCTTTGCCATCGGCGTGCGGATCGAGCATCCGCAAGGGTGGATCGACAAGGCGCGTTATGGCCCCAATGCGGGGAACAAGATACTGGGGCCTGCGGCCTATTCGATCTCGCACAAGGCCAGCAACGGGCGCACCGTCTATTCGTTCTGCATGTGCCCCGGCGGGCGCGTTGTAGCGGCGACGAGCGAGGAAGGCCGCGTGGTGACCAACGGCATGAGCCAGTATTCGCGCGCGGAGTTCAACGCCAATTCGGGTCTTGTGGTCGATATCGAGCCGGAGCGGGATTATCCCGGCGGGCCGATGGCGGGCATAGCGTTCCAGCGGCACTGGGAGAGCCTTGCCTTTGAGGCGGGCGGGCGGAACTACATGGCACCGGGGCAAAAGCTGGGCGATTTTCTGGCGGACCGGCCTTCCACTGAATTTGGCGATGTGATCCCGAGCTATCAGCCGGGCGTGCACCTGACCGAAATCAAGAAGTGCCTGCCCGACTATGTGATCGAAGCGATCCGCGAGGCGCTGCCGGTGTTCGGGCGGATGGTGCCGGGCTATGATCATCCCGATGTGGTGATGACGGGCGTCGAAACGCGCACATCGGCCCCGGTGCGGATCACGCGCGGGAAGGACTGCCAAAGCCTGAACACGCGCGGGCTTTATCCGGCGGGCGAAGGCGCTGGCTATGCAGGCGGCATTCTTTCGGCGGCGGTTGATGGGATCAAAGTAGCCGAGGCGCTGGCGGCAGACTTGCTGACGTGAGCGGCGAGACATTCGACGCGATCATAATCGGCGCAGGCGCGGCAGGGCTGATGGCTGCGCTGACGGCAGGGCAACGCGGGCGGCGGGTGCTGCTGGTGGATCATGCCGATGAGCCGGGAAAGAAGATCCTGATCTCGGGCGGCGGACGCTGCAACTTTACCAATATCCACACGGCGGCGGATCGCTACATCTCGGAGAATGTGCATTTCGCGCGGTCGGCGCTGGCGCGTTATACGCCTGCTGACTTCATCGAACTGGTCAATCGGCACGGCATTGCCTGGCACGAAAAGACGCTGGGGCAATTGTTCTGCGATGGGTCGGCGCGGCAGATTGTGGATATGCTGATGGCCGAATGCCGCGACGGTGGGGTGCGATTTGCCTTTGGGCAGTCGGTTTCGGCCGTGGAGCATGGCGATGGCCTGTTTCGCGTGACCTTGGATGGGCAGGAGAACCGCACGCCCTCGCTGGTGCTGGCTACGGGTGGGCTTTCCATTCCGAAAATGGGCGCGACCGGCTTTGCGATGGACGTGGCGCGGCGCTTTGGCTTGCCCATAGTGCAGACCCGCCCTGCCCTCGTGCCGTTTACGCTGGGCGAGGACGAAGCGTTGTTCCGTTCGCTTTCCGGCGTTTCGGCCAATGTCGTGGCGCATTGGGGCAAGACGTCGTTTCGGGAAGCAGCGCTGTTCACGCACAAAGGGCTGTCTGGCCCGGCGATGCTGCAGATATCGTCCTATTGGCAGCACCGCACGCCGATTGCGGTTGATTTCCTACCCGACGAGGCCGCCGACTGGCTGATCGAGGAAAAGCGCGCGCGGCCCAAGGCTGGCTTGCGCACGGTGCTGGCTCGGCGCTTGCCCGAACGACTGGCAGAGACGCTCGCCGGACGGCTTGGGCTGGATAGCGAACTGGGCAGCTGCCGAGATGCGCCCTTGCGCGCGGCGCAACAGCAACTGGCTCGCTGGCCGTTCCATCCCGATGGCACGGAAGGCTATGCCAAGGCCGAGGTGATGGCGGGCGGCATTTCCACCAAGGCGCTGTCGCAAAAGACGCTGGCCGCAACCAAAATGCCGGGGCTTTTCGCCATCGGTGAGGCGGTTGACGTGACCGGATGGCTGGGCGGTTACAATTTCCAGTGGGCCTGGGCGAGCGGCCGGGCAGCTGGCGAAGCGCTGTAATCAGCGTAATCGGAAAGCGTCATTCCCCAACAAGGTCCAGATAGGCGATCACATCGTTGTCCGTGGCCAGAAAGAGGCCATCCTGAATGGCTTCGGGCTGTTCGGCCGCCAATTGGAGAGCCTGATCCATGGGGCCGTAGAACAGCGTTTCTGCCGCGCCGCCTTCGGGTCCATCGGACAGGTGATAGAGCCGGACGGTCGTCTGATCATGGGTGCTGCGCATGACGCTTCAGATCATATCCCGCGCAAGCATTTGCAAGGTGGCGGCAAAGTAGTCTTGCGAAAGGGCATCGGGCTGTGCGCGGCCCATTGTCCGGCCAACTGTGGCCATGCCACCTTCTGACAGCGCATAAGGGGCAGTTTCGCCGGTGATGGCATCAATCCATGCCGGGATCGGCTTCCCACTGTCGAGATATGTCTTCCACCACGCAACCACGGTTTCGGCAATCGCAAGGCGACGCCCTGCCGCGGCGTAGAGCGGGACGCGAATTGCATCGAAGCCAAAGCGGGGCTGCTTGTCGGTGGCGGGTTGCAGCTTGCCTCCACCATCGACCTGGAACCAATCCACTGGCAGAGCGAGCGGACCGAAGCGGGCTTCGGTCAAGAGCCTGACGCCATCATCCAAGACGGGCGCCCACACGGCTTCACCATCAAGCGCGGCAAAGGCATCGAGCGCGGACCAGATGTAATAGCTGGGATTGACCACAACCCTTGCCTGATCGGCAAAGCCCTGAAGCCCCGGCAGAAGCACCATGCGGCCGGCACGCTCCACCACCAGACGGCTGCGGATGGCCTTGCGGATGGCGCGCGCGCGCTGGGCATAATCCGGCACGTTCCAGCGCTTCGCAGCATCCGCCAAGGCCCATGCGATGAGCATGTCTCCATCCGTGGCATTGTTCTTGTCTGCAACAGGATCGCTTTGGCGCGGATCATACTTCCATGCGTGCAGGGCAATGTCTGGGCGGAGCAAGGTATCAGCCGTCCACAGCGCCAGTGAATCGAACGTCTGGCGATCCCTGTTTAGACTGGCCAGCAGCATGCCATAGCCTTGGCTTTCGCTATGACTGATATTGCCGTTGCCATTGTCGATCACGCGGCCAGTGGG
>JBEQBV010000081.1:0-13911 GCA_041639635.1 Novosphingobium sp. | reverse complement strand
AGCCGTCCATTGCCGCACGGCTCATCAGATTGCCAAGCTGGGTCTGGTTCAATTGCGGTAATCCGCGCGTGGTGGGCGCATCGGCATAGGGCGCTTTCAGCCATGCACCGCGCGAGCCGAGTGCGCCATCGAGATAGAGTTTTACGCCATTGAGCCGCAACCGATCCTGATAGAGCCAGGGCGAAGGGCCGGGGCCGCCGATCAGCGTCATCTGATCGACGCCTGCAGCATAGGCCATGACCCGCACGTAGAGCTTGTTGGCATCGCCTGCGCGGCGGTAGGTCTGCCAGTCTTCGATGGTGCTGCCCATATCGGCTACGGCGGTGACGCCCCGTTTGAATAGGATTTGCTGGGCGGTAGCAAAGGCAACATCGCGATCTTCTGCACGCGGTGCGGGGACTTTGGCTCCGACAAGCTCCATGGCCGCATCGACGAGCACGCCTGCGGGTGCGCCATTGGCCAGCCGCTCTATGCTGCCGCCAGCCGGGGCTTTCGTTTCTGCGCTAACGCCTGCAGCCTTGAGCGCCGCAGTGTTGGCCCAACCGGCGTGGCCATCAACGCGCTCAAGCCATACTGGCTTGCCCCCGGTCACAGCATCAAGCTCTGCCGCGGTGGGGAAGCGGCCTAGCTTCCACAGTTCCTGATTCCAGCCGCGCCCGACAATCCATGGCCGATCAGGGTGTTCGGCAGCGAACTTAGCAATCAGGGTGAGCGCTTGGGCCAGCGAGGTGGTTTCGGACAGATCAAGGCTGAGCGCAGCAAAACCGAGCCCCATGACGTGCGCGTGGGCATCGATCATGCCGGGCAACATGACCCGGCCTTTGCCATCGATGCGGTATTGATATTCCTTGCGCGGCTTTGGCTTTTTGTCGCCCGCATGGATCACGCGCTTGATCGTGCCTGTGGCATCAAAAAGCAGGCCAGTGAACTGCTCCACTTGACCGTTTGCACCGATGGTTGCGCCGCGAACATTGTCGATCAGCGTATCGGCGAGGGCTGCGGTTGATGTGGTGAAAAGCAGGGCTGCCAGGGCAGCGCGGAGCACGGTCACTGCTTGCCTTTCCGGTAGGGAAGGCGGCGGATCAGCGCGCTCGTGTCTTCGTGGCCATAGCCCATGGCCTGAACATCGACATAGAATTGATCGACCAGCGCGGTGACGGGCACGCTTGCGCCTAGATTGCGCGCTTCGTCCATGGCAAGGCCCAGATCCTTGCGCATCCAGTCCACCGCGAAGCCGAAATCAAATTCGTCCTTGGCCATCGTGTGGAAGCGGTTGTCCATCTGCCACGATTGCGCTGCGCCGCCTGAAATGGCTTCGAACACCTTATCAAGATCAAGATGCGCAAGCTGGGCAAAGCGGATCGCTTCGGACAGGCCAGCGATGGCCCCGGCGATGCACATCTGGTTGGCCATCTTCGCGGTTTGGCCTGCGCCGGATTTGCCGACGTGGACCACGCGCTTGGCATAGGCAGAGAGCACTGGGCGGGCGGCGTCTACCGCTTTGGCGCTGCCGCCGCACATGATGGCCAGCGTGCCGCTTTCTGCGCCGGATTGGCCACCGGTGACCGGCGCATCGACACAGAGCAGTTCCTTGTCACGCCCTTCGACAGCAATCTGGCGGGCGATGCGGGCCGAGACAGTGGTGTGATCGATATAGAGCGCGCCGCGCCGCAGTGTGGAGAAAACGCCATTGGGGCTGAGCACGACATCGGCCAGATCATCATCATTGCCAACGCACGTGATGACGACGTCTGCGCCATCAGCAGCTTCTGCCGGGCTGGATGCGCTGCGCGTGGCAAGGCCGGGATTGGCGGCAATCCATGCTTCTGCGCGAGCAGGCGTGCGGTTGAAGATCGTCAGCCGGTGTCCTGCATGGCCAAGGTGACGGGCCATGGCGCCGCCCATTTTGCCAAGGCCAAGGAAGGAGACGTTCAGGGGCGACGTGGGGGCGGTTTGGTCAGTCATGATCAGCTTCATATCCGGTTTACCGTCCAGCGCCAGCCCCGGTGGGACTTGGCGGCTGGGCTTGGCGGTTGGACTTGCCAGCCGTGTTGCATTGCACCATGTTTGAGCCAGATGCTGAACGCGCTTGAAACCCTGTCCCGCTTGGCGCGGCTGCTGTTCTGGCCTGCGCTGATTTTTGCGCTGGTCATGGCGGTGCTGCCCAAGCCACCCCAGTTGCCGATCACTGATATGGGTGACAAGGTGCAGCATATGCTGGCCTTTTTCACCCTGACACTGCTGGCGGGAACGGGTTGGCCGCGTCTTTCGCTAGTGCGGGCGCTGGTGTGGCTTTCGCTGGTAGGGGCGGGAATTGAACTGGTGCAGGCGATACCAGCGCTGCATCGCGATTCGGATTGGCGCGATTGGGTGGCCGACAGTGTGGCGATCTGCGCCGGGCTGGTGCCGGCGGCTGTGTTTCGCCGGCTGTTGGAACAGCGCAGAGCGGCCTGACCGGCGCATTGGTGCAGACTCGGAGTTTTTCTTGGGAGGTTTTCTTGAGGGCCGCTTTCCGTTAGGGCGCTGGCCTATGGAAAACGTTGCGCTCAAAGCCGCCGATCAGGGCGATGCCCTGCTGACCCTTGCCGATGTGCGTGCGGCGGCGGGGCGAATTGCGGGCCATGTGGTGCGCACGCCCACGATGCACAGCAAGACGTTGAGCGCGATCACCGGGGCCGAGATCTGGCTGAAGTTTGAAAACCAGCAGTTTACCGCGGCTTACAAGGAGCGCGGTGCGCTCAATGCGCTGCTTTTGCTGAATGATGAACAGCGCGCGCGGGGGGTGATTGCGGCATCGGCTGGCAACCATGCGCAAGGCCTCAGCTATCACGGCACGCGGTTGGGTGTGCCGGTTACCATCGTGATGCCCAAGACCACGCCGACGGTGAAGATCATGCAGACCGAGGCGGTTGGCGGCAAAGTGGTGCTGGAGGGTGAGACGTTCGACGAGGCCTATGCCCATGCCCGCCGGCTGGAGGGCGAACTGGGCTTGACCTTTGTCCACCCGTTTGATGACCCGAACGTGGCGGCCGGCCAAGGCACCGTGGCGCTGGAAATGCTGGAAGATGCGCCCGAGATCGAGACGCTGGTCGTGCCTATCGGCGGTGGCGGGCTGCTGTCGGGCATGGGCACGGCGGCGCGCGGGATCAAGCCGGGGATCGGGCTGGTGGGCGTGCAGGCGCAACTGTTCCCTTCGATGTATGCCACGCTCAAGCATCTCGATCTGCCCTGCGGCGGCGATACGCTGGCCGAGGGTATCGCGGTGAAGGAGCCGGGACATTTTACCCGGCAGGTGCTTGCAAAGATCGTCGACGATATCGTGCTGGTGGGTGAACCGGCACTGGAAAGCGCGGTTGCGCTGCTGTTACAGATTGAAAAGACCGTGGTTGAGGGCGCGGGCGCGGCGGGGCTGGCGGCGGTGATGACGCATCGCAAGCGCTTTGCCGGGCGCAAGGTGGGCGTGGTGCTGTGCGGTGGCAACATCGATACGCGGCTGCTGGCCAACGTGCTTCTGCGCGATCTTGCGCGGTCAGGGCGGTTGGGGCGGCTGCGGATCACATTGCAGGACCGGCCGGGTGCGCTGTTCAAGGTGGTGGAGGAGTTCAACCGCCATCAGGTGAACATCCTGGAGGTGTGGCACCAGCGCATCTTCACTTCGTTGCCCGCCAAGGGCCTTACCGCCGAGATCGAATGCGAAGCGCGGGATCGGGAGCAGATCGACCAGTTGGTCGCGGGGCTGCGGGCCAAGGGATACGATGTGGAGCAGGTGGAGCTGGGTTGAGGGCACCTGCACTTCGTTAACTTGTTGAAGGTGCAGTGTCCTGTATCCGGACTGGTGGCATTCTGTGTTGGGGTGACGCCGTTTTGGCACCGGTTTCTGCCGGAAATGTGCACAGCAGCATGGTTAAGGGGCTTTTACGAATGCTGTGACTGGGGCATGTTCCTTACTGACAGGCGGGATAGTCCGGCCTGAGGAGCACCTGCACAGCCGTGACCGCGCCCGTCCGCTTTCCGCGCTTTTTCGTGACCAGCCCTGCTCCGTGCCCATATCTGCCGGGGCGGAGCGAGCGGAAGGTGTTCACCGAGCTTAAAGGCGAGAATACAGACGAATTGAACGATGCGCTTTCCCGCATCGGATTTCGGCGCAGCCAGACCGTGGCCTACCGGCCCAGTTGCGTTGATTGCACAGCGTGTATTTCGGTCCGCGTGGTGTCGCAGGAGTTCCGCCCATCTTCCACGCAGAAGCGGATCTGGAAGCGCAATCGCGATCTGGTAGTAAATGTGTGCAAACCGTGGTCGACGCCGGAACAATTCGAACTGTTGCAGCGTTATCTGGCCGTGCGTCATCCCGGCGGGGGGATGGCAACCATGGACGAGATGGATTTCGCGGACATGGTGGAGCATACGCCCGTCAGGAGTTATGTGATTGAATACAGAGAGCCGACGCTGGACGGCTCGCCGGGAAGACTGGTAGGGGCCTGTCTGACCGACGAGCAGGGCGATGGCCTCTCGATGATCTACAGTTTCTACGATCCCCAACACGAGACGCGGGCCGGGCTTGGCACTTTCATCATCCTCGACCACATTCAGCGCGCGGCTCAGGTCGGCCTGTCCTACGTGTACCTCGGCTATTGGGTCGAAGGATCGGACCGCATGCAATACAAAGTGCGCTTTCGCCCAATGGAAAAGCTGGGGCGCGACGGGTGGGAGCGGTTTGAGCCTGCCGAACAGGCTGTGGCTATCGAGCGCGCCGTGTCCTCGCGTCGTGGCCGTTCCGGCGTGGAGCAGGGTGTCGAAGGCAGCCTCAAGGATGGCGTCCACGGCGCGCAGGAGCGTTACGCCCACATTTAAGATCACAAGCCAGCTGCCGTTGTCCCGCGTTCTGGCCGGGCTGATGGTACTGGTCTTGCCCGGGCAGACGCTGGCCCAATCGATGAATGCCGATCAGGAGCTTGAAGCGCTGATTCCGGATTCGGCGGTGCAGAACCCGGATGCGTGGGCATTGGACACCGAGGCCGCGCGCACCGTTGTGCCGACCGCGTTGGCGGTTACCGAGCTTTCGGCTGACGTGGAAATGCCTGAATTGCCGGGGATCACCATACCTTGGCCTGATGGCAGCGAGATTCCCGAGATCATGCCGCTTTCGCCCGATCCTGATATTGAGGTGGCTGAACAGTTCGTCGATGCAGCAGTAGAGGCGCTTCCCGGACAAGAGGAAGCCGGGGCGGATGAGCGCCTTGCACAAGCCGATGTCGCGCGGGTTGGCAAGCAGGTGGAACTGGCGTTTCCGACCGGACAAGACGCGATTCCCGAAAAGGACGAGATTGCTGCCCGGTTTGCAGCGCTGTCCAGCCTCAAGACATATGACGACGATGAGGACAATCTGGCGCAGATTGTCCGGCGCGGGCGCACCGATTCCGAACTTCTGGTCGAGATTCTGCGTGTTTACGGCTATTACGATGCCAGCGTGTTCCAGTCACTTGGCGGGTTGGACACGGCGGGCGAGGGCGAAGCCCGCGGGCCGATTGATGTTGAGAAGGTGACGGTCCGCTTCGATATCCAGCCGGGGCCGCAGTACAAGTTTGGCCAGATGACATTTGGCCAGTTGGAGGCAACGGGCAAGGATTTCACCGCCCTGCGCGGCGCATTCAAGCTCAAGGCCGGGGATGTCGTGAATTCCGACCGGATCGTGGCGGAACGGCTGAATCTGCAGACGGCATTGGGTGAAGCAGGCTATGCCTTTGCCAAAGTCGCCGAACCGGATCTTTTGATTGATCATGAGCGGCGCGAAGGTGATCTTGCCGTGCCGGTTACTCCGGGCGGAGTGTATCGTTTTGGCAAGGTCACATCGTCACGCGATAAGTTCCTCAGCGGAAAGCATTTGCAGCGCATTGCCAAGTTCGATCCGGGCGATGTCTTCCAGCGGTCGGACGTGGATGATCTGCGTCAGGCCGTTTTGGCTACCGGCCTTGTCTCTGCCGTGTCCGTAGAAACGCGCGAGGCTGCGCCGCCTGCCAATGGAGAGCCGGGCACGGTGGATGTCGATGTTTCCGTGACGCCCGGGCCGCTGCGCACATTGGCCGGCTTGATCGGTTATGGCAGCGCCGAAGGTTTCCGCGTGGAAGCGAGCTGGGAGCATCGCAACTTCTTCCCGCCCGAAGGCATGGTGCGCGTGCGCGGCGTGGCCGGGACGCAGGAGCAATTGCTGGGGCTGACCTTCCGTCGCAACAACTTCATGACCCGCGATCTGGTGTTGACCGCTGATCTTTATGGACGGCAGCAGCGCAATACGGCGTTTCAGGCGCGTACCGTATCGTTTCTGGCAGGGTTGGAGCGGCTGCAAACGCTGCTGTACCAGAAGCCGCTCATCTTTGCGGCAGGCGTTGAAATCCTGGCAACCAGCGAACGCGATGCCGCGGCCATCGCCGCAAACGCGCCGCGAAAGACCTATTTCATCGGCGCGCTGCCGATGCGCGTTGCCTATGATGGCAGCGACGATCTGCTGGACCCCAAGCGGGGATTCCGGGTGGGGTTGCGTGCATCGCCAGAAATTTCGGTGCAGGATGGAGTGCGGTCGAGCTATGGCAAGTTGCAGCTTGATGCCAGCTACTATCAGCCGTTTGGCGAAAAACTGGTGGTCGCCGGGCGCGTGCGGTTCGGTTCTATCCTGGGCACCGATATTACCAACATCGCGCCATCACGCCGGTTCTATGCCGGTGGAGGCGGATCAGTGCGTGGTTATGGCTTCCAGCTGATCGGTCCGCGCGACACTGCGGGTGAGCCCAGTGGCGGCAGAGCGCTGAGCGAGTTCTCGCTGGAAGCGCGCGTGAAGACCGGACTAATGGGTGGGGCGATCAGCCTTGTGCCATTCGTAGATGCGGGCGCAGTGGACACAACGAGCACGCCGAGGCTGCGCGACATCAAGGTCGGCGCGGGGATCGGCTTGCGCTACGAAACCAACTTCGGCCCGATCCGCATCGATCTGGGCACGCCGCTCAATCCTTCGCCCGGCGATAGCCGCATTGGCGTCTATGTTGCGCTGGGGCAGGCGTTCTGATGGCCGACGAGCAGCCGCCAATGCCTTTGCCCGAGGGCGTGCAGCCGGAAGCGGCGCAACCTGCAGCGCCGGTTCGTTCACGCCGGAGCAGGATCGTGCGCGGCTTGGCAAAGCGGCTGGCGATCCTTGCGGCGGCTGCGGTTGCGCTGGTTTTGGCCGCGTTGATCGTTCTCGATTCTTCGCTGGGGCACCGGTTGGTGGCCGACAGGATTGCCGCCATCACGCCGGGGTCGGGCCTGCGCATTGAGATAGGCCGTATCGACGGATCGATTTATGGCGAGGCCAAGCTGCGCGATATCCGGGTGAGCGATCCTGAGGGTGTATTCCTGACCGTGCCCGAGGCCAAGCTGGACTGGCGGCCACTGTCATGGCTGAAGACCGGGCTAGACGTGCGGTTGCTGGCGCTCCATCGCGGCATCCTGCGCCGCGCACCGCGTTTGCGGCCAAGCGAGGATCCCAACGCGCCGATCCTGCCGGATTTCGACATTCGCGTGGATAAGCTGGTGATCGACAATCTGACGGTGTCGGAAGCGCTGGCGGGGCAGAAACGCCGCGTGGACGTGTTGGCCAAGGCGGACATTCGGGGCGGCAATGCCATTGTCGATGTGAACGGCGTGTTCGGCGGCAAGGATCGTATAGCGTTCCGGCTGGACAGTGAGCCGGACCGCGACAAGTTCGACCTGCGACTGGTCTATGACGCACCGAAGGATGGCGTGATTGCCGCGATGGCGGGCGTGAAGTCCGATATCAAAGCCCGCGTTTTTGGCAAAGGCGGCTGGTCGCGCTGGGACGGGATCGCCTATGCCACGCAAGACGGGCGCAGGCTGGCGGCGTTCCAGTTGGGCAATCGTTCGGGCACGTATCGCCTGGCGGGACAAGCTTATGCAGGATCGCTGTTGACCGGGACCGCGGGGCAGGCCGTGGGTGAGTCGCTTTCAGTGCTGTACGACGGCACCTTTGCAGGCAACGTATTCAATGGCCGGTTCCGCACTGCAGGGGCTGCGTTCAAGGGATCGGCCGAGGGCGAGCTCAATCTGGTCGAAAACACGGCCGATGGGCTGCGGGTGAAGGCCAAGTTGTTGCGACCTGCGTTGGTGCTGGCGACGCCCGAACTGGCGGGCGTGGATATTGATGCGACGCTTGATGGCGCATTCGATGACCTTTCCATCGAACATACGGTTGCGGTAGAGCGCCTGAAGCTGGGCACGCTGGATGCCCAAGGCCTCAAGTCAACCGGCACGGCAACGTGGGATGGCAAGCGCTTTGTATTGCCGCTGGCGGTGACGGCGCGCCGGGTGGTCACTGGAAATGCGATGATCGATCCCCGTTTTCCGGGGGCCCGTATCGGCGGAAGTCTGGTGTTCGAAGGCAGCAAGCTGACATCGGATGACCTGACTCTGGCGATGAAAGGCCTTGGCGCAAAGCTCTATCTGCGCGGAGACATGGCGCGTGGTGGCTATGCGCTGGCTGGACCAGTGGTTGCGCGCGGGTTTGCTGTTGAAAACCTTGGTGCGGTGGATGGTACCGCCAAGATACTGTTCAAGCTGGGCAATGGCGTTCCGTGGACGCTGCAGGCCAACCTTGCCGGACGCATGACCCGGATCGACAACACCACGCTGCAGACGTTGACCGGCGGCGGTGTGCGCTTTGCAGGGGGATTGGCGCTGGGCGAGCGGGTGCCGGTGACCTTCCGCAAGGCAACGATCAATTCGGCCAAGTTGCAAATGGCGCTTGATGGACGAGTTGAAATGGGGGGCACTGCTTCGCTCAAAGGCAGCGGGCGGCATACCGAATATGGGGCGTTCACGGTTGAGGCGGCGATGACGTCTGCCGGGCCGAACGCCGTGCTGGGGCTGGCCAGCCCACTGCCTGCGGCAGGACTCAAGGATGTGCGGGTTGCGTTGGCCCCTATCGCTGACGGATTCCGCATCGAAACAGAAGGCCAATCGGCACTGGGGCCATTCACCGGCGCCTTTGGGCTGTTCATGCCACCAAAACAGGCAACCCGCATCGACATTGAGCGGTTCCGCGTGTGGCAGACCGATGTTACCGGTGGACTTACGCTGGGTGATCAGGGGCTGGCGGGGCAGATTGCGCTGGTGGGTGGCGGCCTTGACGGCAAGGTCTTGCTGGCTCCGCGCGATGGCGGCCAAGGATTTGATGCCGATATCACGGCGCGCAATGCACGGTTTGGCGGCACCAGCCCGCTTTCGGTCGGCAATGCCCGGATCGATGCCAGCGGCCTGTGGAAAGATGGCAGTTCAACGATCGAAGGCAATCTCTTGGCCGAAGGCATCGGCATGGGCAAAGTCTTCATCGGAAAGTTGGCAGCGGCGGCCTATCTGCAGGACGGCAGCGGATCGGTCACCGCATCCGTTGCTGGCCGGCGCGGCACCCGTTTCAACTTGCAGGGCACTGCTGCATTTTCGCCCGAGCAGGTGGTGACCTACGTTTCGGGCGAGTATGCCGGCCGGCAGGTTTCGATGCCCCGCCGCGCTATCCTGACCCGCGAGGGTGAGGGCGAGGATCGCGGCTGGCGTTTGTCCCCCACCCAGATCGGGTTTGGCCGGGGCATCATCATTGCCGAAGGGCGCGTATTGGGTGGGCCAACTCAATTGCGCTTGCAACTGGCGCGGATGCCCTTGTCAGTTATCGATATTGTTGTGGCCGATCTGGGTCTTGGTGGCATTGCTTCGGGCATCATCGATTACAGTAATGATGGGCAGGGTGCGCCATCGGGCAATGTGGCGCTGATGGTGAAGGGATTGTCGCGCTCGGGTCTCGTCCTCACCTCGCGCCCGGTGGACGTGGCACTGGTCGGGCGATTGGACCCGGAGGCGGTGCAGATACGCACTGTGTTCCGCGAGAGCGGCGTGGTGCGTGGTCGGCTGCAGGCGCGCATTGGTGGGTTGCCGCGTGGCGGTGCGTTCATGGACCGGCTTGAGGCTGGGCAACTGGCCGGGCAACTGCGCTATTCTGGTGCTGCCGAAGCGCTATGGCGGCTTTCGGGCGTGGAGATCTTTGATCTTACCGGCTCTGTGGGCGTGCAGGCCGATATCTCGGGCACGATCATGGCCCCGGTGTTGCGCGGGGCGGTTTCGTCCAAGGGGTTGCGTGTGCAGAGCACCCTGACCGGGACCGACCTGCGCGATGTGGCGTTGACAGGCTCGTTCACGGATTCTTCGCTGCAGTTGGCGCGCTTTAGCGGGGTGACGACCAACGGCGGGCGCGTTTCGGGCAGTGGCACCATCGGCCTTGCGGATTTGTCGGAACATGGCCCGACCATCGACCTTAAGCTTTCAGCCCAAAATGCGCAGTTGATCAGTCGGGATGACATGGGCGCCACTGTCACTGGCCCCTTACGCATCGTCAGTTCGGGCGTGGGCGGCACCATAGCAGGTCGTGTGCGGATCGAGCGGGCGAGATGGGCGCTGGGGCAGGCCGCTGCCGTGAACGAGTTGCCGAATATTCCCACACGCGAGATAAACGCCCACGCCGATGCCGCACCGCCACGTGCAGCAGTCAAACCGTGGCAATTCATGATTGATGCCGCAGGCGCGAACCGTATCGATGTGCGCGGCCTTGGTCTGGACAGCGAATGGGGGGCGGACATCCGTTTGCGCGGGACAACGGCCGCGCCGCAGATCTTCGGCACGGCAGAACTGGTGCGCGGTGGCTATGAATTTGCGGGCAAACGCTTTGAATTGACGCGTGGTCGCATCCGCTTTGCAGGCGAAGTGCCGGTTGACCCACAACTGGATATCGTGGCCGAAGGCGATGCGAACAACATCAACGCCAAGATTACGATTTCTGGCACTGGGAACAAGCCGGTGATCGCATTCTCTTCGACACCTGCGCTGCCCGAGGAGGAACTGCTGAGCCGCATCCTGTTTGGCAGTTCGATCACGCAGATATCGGCACCGGAAGCGGTGCAATTGGCAGCTGCGCTGGCATCGCTGCGCGGTGGTGGCGGGCTTGATCCGATCAACAAGCTGCGTGCCGCGATCGGTCTGGACCGCTTGCGGATCGTAGGGGCTGATCCCACACTGGGTTCGGGCACCAGCATCGCGGTGGGCAAATACCTTGGTCGCCGGGTGTTCGTGGAACTGATTACCGATGGTGCGGGCTATAACGCCACGTCGGTGGAGTTTCGCATCACCCGCTGGCTGGCATTGCTTGGCATGGTGTCGACGCTTGGGGATCAGAGTCTCAACTTGCGCGTCGCCAAGGATTACTGATCGAACAGGTATTTGCGGATCGGTTGTAAAGGCAGCTTTATTTCGTCCTGAAACTGAAACGCTGGCATGGCCTTTCGCGGAGCATGGACACTTCCGCCGTTCTCACGCTCAACTGTGAACTGATCCAATGCTATGCACCGCAAGGCGATGGCGGGATTGCGTCGATCATGTGGATGTCATGTCGCTTGGCGTAGATGCGGCGCTATTCCATTCCGACCGTTATAGTTTTGGTGAAGGTCTATCCCCGCGCGTTGACCTTGGCCCGGCAGCGCAACGAAAAGGGCCGCTCCACGGTGGGAGCGGCCCTTTTGTAGTTACCCAGCGTCAGGCTCAGGCAGGCAGGCCGCTGATGGCCTTCATTTCCATGAAGTCCTTCAGGCCATAAAGCCCGCCTTCGCGTCCATTGCCTGATTGCTTGTAGCCTCCGAACGGTGCGCCGGGGGTAGGCCCCCAGTTGTTGATGGCGACCATGCCAGCGCGCAAAGCAGGTGCGACCTCGGCAGCCTTTGCCGGATCGCCGGTGATGCAGGCAGACAGGCCATAGGCGGTGTCGTTGGCGATTTCGATGGCCTGATCAAGGCTGTCATAAGCCATGATCGTGGCGACCGGACCAAAAATTTCTTCCTGCGCGATGCGCATGTCCGGAGTTACGCCAGAAAACACCGTAGGTTTGATGTAGTAGCCACGGTTGACGTTGGCTGGCAGGTCGGGACCGCCCGTTTCCAGCTTTGCACCATCATCGATCGCGGATTGGATAAGGCCGCGAATCTTTTCGAACTGCGTTTTGTTCACCACCGGGCCCAGGTGCTTGCCTTCTTGCATCGGATCGCCAACCGGGGTGGCTGCATACATCGCAGAGACGAAGGCTGCAGCCTCCTGTTCTCGCTCACGCGGCACCAGAATGCGCGTGGGGGAAATGCAGGACTGACCGCTGTTGACGAGCGGACCAGATGCGGTTGACGGCAGATGCGCAGCGAAATCCGCATCGGGCAGAACCAGATTGGGCGACTTGCCGCCCAGTTCCTGATGCACGCGCTTGACCGTGTCGGCTGCGGCCTTGGCCACCAGAATGCCTGCGCGGGTCGATCCGGTGAAGCTCACCATATCGATGCCGGGGTGCGAACTGATCGCCGTGCCAACGCCGGGGCCATCGCCCTGAACCAGGTTGAACACGCCTGGAGGCACGCCTGCCGCATCCATGATTTCGGCAAAGATCGCCGCATTGGTCGGGCATTCTTCCGATGGTTTGAGGATCATCGTATTGCCGGCAGCCAGTGCGGGCGCGACTTTCAGCGCAATCTGATTGAGCGGCCAGTTCCAAGGCGTGATCATCCCCACGACGCCGATAGGCTCGTAGGCGACCTTGTAGGCTCCATTGTCTTCCATGAAGTTGAAATTCTTGAGCGCGGCCATGGTGCCGAGGAAACCGCCGATCCCAGCCCCGACTTGTCCGGTTCCGGCAAAACTTACCGGCGCGCCCATTTCCTCAGCGATGGCGACCGCAAGATCAGGCGCGCGCTTCTTGAATTCCGCAACGATGCGATCCATCAGCGCCAACCGCTCTTCACGTGTTGTCTTGCTGAAGGTCTTGAACGCGGCCTGAGCAGCGGCGACGGCTTTGTCGACATCGGCCTGCGTGCCAAGCGTTATGGCACAGCATGCTTCTTCGGTAGCAGGGTTGATCACCTCGTGGCGCTTGCCGCCTTCGCTGTTGACCCACTGGCCATTTATGTAATGCTGAAGCCGCTCACGCATATCATGCTCTCCAAAGTTTAAGGGCCGCGAAGATGCACGGCCCGACTTGCTGGGGAAGTTAGGCAGGGCAGTTGCAAACCGCAACCCGTTTGCTTTGGCTGATTCTGTCAGGTTGTACTCTTACGCAAGGCAATCTGAAGGTTCACACCCTCCGCCCCCGCACCAGCTGCACAAGACCGATCACCAGCGCCACGACCAGCACCAGATGGATAAAGCCAGCCGTAACCTTGAAGGCAAAGACCCCTAGGGCCCAAAGAACGAACAGCACGATAGCGATTGTCAGCAACATGAGAATTGTCTCCAAATCCTGTCCCGGAACATGGAGGCAACCTTTGGGTAGGGCTTCGGTTCCGCCGCGACGGATGAATCAAGTCTTTCAATACTTAAGGTCGCAGCGCGTACCTTTTGGTAACCATTTCTTTGCAACCCCTTGTCTACGTTCTCGAATATGGGGAAGGGACCATCCACATCCGCCGGGCGACGGCACAACACCGGCGGATCGAACGCTGGATGGATAGTTGTTGCTACGTTCCTTGCCCTTGTGGCGCTTACCGCAGCGCTCGTTGCGGCATTCCGAAACTCTACCGACATTGCTGATAAGTTCGCCCGCGAGGAAGAACAGCATCTCGTCGAGCGCTTTCTGGAGCGAAGCGAACGCCAGATCCTCGAGGCCGGGAAATTGCAGCTTGTGTGGGATGATGCGGTCATCCGGCTACGTGCTCCTGATGCCAAAGTCTGGTCGCGGGATTTCATCGCTGGCTATTTCTGGGGCAGCCACCGGATCGACCGGATTTATCACATCGGGATCAACGGTCAGCTGGTGAGGTGTTGGAAAGGGCCCAAGGTCGTTCAAGATTGCCA
>JBEQBV010000080.1:0-14048 GCA_041639635.1 Novosphingobium sp. | reverse complement strand
CCAGTGCCGAAGGGGCAACAAGGCCTAGCTGGCCAACCCGCCTGATCGGCGAGACTGACCGGCAAGACTGACTGGGAGGCGCGTCTATTTCGTGGTTATGCGCTGCGCTGGGCCGTTGCGCCATTCGTTGCGGCGGCGCCACACTTCTTTCCAACATTCCGCACTGGTCTCGAACTTAGGTGAAACAACAGCGGCCACAGGATAGGCGATTGAGCGCGTCAACGCCCAAACGGCCGTCATAGCCTTTCCAAACCCGACCCAAACACGAGGGAAATAGCGCTCTATCATCCCGTTGCGACTGCCTAGAATGTAAACAAGCTTGTTGGCTCTTTTTGTGGCGCTGCGGCCTCCGAAGTGAACGATAGTGGCCTGCGGGTCTATCCGGGGGGCTGCCCCATGCTGGATTGCGCGCGCGCACAAATCTGCTTCTTCGCCATACATGAAGAAGGCCCGGTCAAAGCCGCCGAGTTCATCCCAGAACGCCTTTTCGATCAGGAAGAACGATCCCTGCACGATATCGACGTTACGCTCGTTCGCGCGATCCCAGCCACCGTAGCTCTCTGAATTGAAGAACTCCGAATTGCGGAACACAGCGTTAAGCCCGAATGCCTGACAAAAGGCACTCCACGGCGTTATGCGGCCCCAGCAAGAATAGGGATTGAGCGTGCGGTCCTCGAACAAGGTCCGTCCGCCCCAGATCTTCGCCTCGGGACGCCGTTGTGCGAACGCCACCAACCGATCAATGGCTGAATCGAGCACGAGCGTATCGGTGTTCAGCAGCAGAACATAACGCCCCCGCGCACGCTCTACCGAAATGTTGGTGGCAATGGCAAAACCGTGATTGGTGGTCTCTGCCATCAGGACGACTTGCGGGAATTCGGCGGCAATCGCCTCGGCAGAGCCATCGTGCGAGCCATTGTCCACCACGATGACTTCGAACGGCACTTGGCGAGTTTGCGCATAGACGGTGCGCAAGCACTCCAGCGTCATCTCGCGGGTGTTCCAGTTGACCAGCATGACCGAAACCAGCGGCGGTTCGCCGGGTTTGGCGTTGGTGATGGTCGGATCGATGGTTGCATCGCTCATGGGTGCGGCCTGTTGTTCAATTCTTGCCAAGGAACTTGTCGGGAAGCGCCGCGACTGCTGGGTCGGTTGCCCTCAAAGCCCGTTCTTGGTCATCAGCATCAAGGAATCGGCCATAATGACCGACTTCGATGCCAGAGCGAATGATCTTGGCCGGGTTTCCAGCAACCATTGAACGGGGTGGAACGTCCGAAGTTACAACTGAACCTGCGCCGACGATACTGTTGTTGCCCACCTGCACACCCGGCAAGATTATGCTGTGACTGCCGATGAAACAGTTCTGCCCGATCCGCGTATGGCGATAAAGCCCCCGTGTGCGATCGTGCGTCAAGATGTATGCAGCGTAAGCAATGTATGTATATGGTCCAATGTGAATGCCTGCCGGAAAAGTTGTATCAAGCTTGGCGGACAAGGAAAGATCGACCGAGGGTGAAATGTCCATACCAAAAAAGCGGGACAAAATAATGTGACGAATCCTGACCAAGAGACGCCTTAACACGCGAAAATGGTTTAAAGTCATAGTGACAAGTAATCTTTCTAACGAGCTTTTGCTCATTCGAGGATTGGGCATTCACCGTATTCTGATCCGACTACAATAAATGATTTTGTAAAAATGCCGAGAAACCTTTCCTTGTAATGCTTACCATCCGCATAAAGGCGGCGAAAGAGCCAACTGCCTAGCATCCGGCAATTATCAACTTCCGCGAGGGCGTCTGTAAATCCCCCAGTGATAGCCGTGCCGACCCTGAATGTTGATAAAGCACGAATTTTCAAATTATCGGGCAGCCAGTGGATGAAGGGGAAAGAATAGTGAGGATCAATGGGGAAAAAATAATTTGGCGTCTGGATGTAATAATATTTTCCGACTCGCTTAGTCTCTTCCGCAAATTGCATCATATTTTGATAGCTTCTGACGTGCTCAATAACTGAATTTGAATGAATCACGTCAAAACTTCCGTTCTCAAACTCAGGCATAGAACACGCATTGCCCACTACATTTTTCACGGCAAAGTATTGATGGCTTTGCAAATCGTAAATTTCCAATTCATCAGAATAATTCATTACGGTTATCGAAACCTTTCCTGCCAAATCAACAGGCAATAATTTCCAATAGTCTCCTCTGCCACCGACATCTAATATACTACAAGTATCTTTAGAGGCCAAAACATGCCTTATCAGCGCCTCAACACGCTTAAACCTTGCGCGCCTAAAGCGCTCTTGGAGCGCCTTCATTCGACCCAGGTCAGGCGTTTCAGTATTATTCACAGGCCCATCTCCTAAAGACGTACTCTGTTCTATTTATAACGCATAAGCATCCATTATGGAACAATTTTTTGCGGTGCAAAAAGCGCACCACCCGGGCTCGATTTTGCCAACCGCCTCAAATCAGCCTACGGAAAAAAACCGCCAACGTCATCGATCTCGGTTATTCCCTTATTAAACAATTGCTTGTTTTACGATCTAACGTGACGCGATGCCGAAGCCGAACTTTTCCGACCTGAGCGCGCAAGCAACGTTGCATATCGGTGCCTCCCACCATATGAAGTTGCACTGCAACACACACTCGCCCATTTTATAATTGAACAAGCAGCTGGAACCGGAGCACCGCCAACCATGGCAGTCACGATCACACCTACGCCCCCACGCGGCAGTTACTGGCCAACTGGCAAATCCGTTAAAACATGGATGACCGGACCATCTTCTCGAGAAAACGCATTCGACGCCATTAGATTGCTTGCGGCCAGCTCCGTTATATTCTCTCATTCTTTCATGGTGAGCAATGGAAGCAATGAATTCGAACCAGTTTATTGGCTGAGTTCGGGCCAGTCAACGGTGGGCGGATTAGCTGTTGGCGTTTTCTTCATTATTAGCGGCGTTTTTATTTCTGCAAGTTTTGTACGATCAGAGAATTTGATCGACTTTATGTTTAAGCGGGCTAAAAGAATAATTCCAGCACTCCTCACAGTCGTTTTAATTTCGGTATTTTTACTTGGCCCTATATTAACAAATCTCTCTCTTTCCGATTATTTTAGCAACAGTGAAACATGGCGATACTTGAGAAATGCCGTTTTCCTACCCAATGCATACACTTTGCCAGGGGTGTTCACAGAGCACCCCATTCAAGCAGTTAATGGAAGCCTGTGGACGCTAAAATTCGAGATCATTTGTTATGCATTGGCAGCAGTCTCACTTAGTTTAGGGCGATACAAATTTGCCGTTGTGTGGTTCGGTTGGGTTGCCAGCTTTCTGGTTTTCAGGCTTGCTCCACTTACTGGCGAATTGACTGGCGTAACTTACTACATAGCTACGACAGCTATGCTGTTTCGATACTTTGGTGCAGGTATCCTCATTTACCTTTACAGTGAAAAAATCATTCTTAACACTAAAGCG
This sequence comes from Novosphingobium sp., assembly GCA_041639635.1. Lineage (GTDB taxonomy): Bacteria > Pseudomonadota > Alphaproteobacteria > Sphingomonadales > Sphingomonadaceae > Novosphingobium. The sequence goes on along the minus strand of JBEQBV010000080.1, from coordinate 10,574 downwards.
GCATTCATATGCCTTTTTGTTACTATTGGATCGATTTTCTCACCATTTTTCGTCGAAGTTTCGGCAGTATTGTTGCCGTATGCTATAATTACCTTTGGCTTTTTGGCGCCGAGTTGGTTTAGAGATTTAACAAAACATGGTGATTTTTCATATGGCGTTTACATATATGGCTGGCCAATTCAACAAATAATCGCTCCCTTTGGCATAGGACTTGGGCTACATTGGTTGATGAACTCAATTGCAGCCACGCTTTTAGCCTTGTGCCTTGGCATGTTGTCTTGGTTCGTCATTGAAAAGCCATCACTCCGGCTCAGTTTTATGAATGTCGCAAAGACGATGCGTATAGTTTGACGACTTTCTTTTCGCTCATGCCGCCAGCCATTCCCAGTAAGATCATGAACCACGCCATGTCTGCGGCCCAAGGGGCGACACTGATGATTGACGCAAGCAACACCGTTATTGAGATGCATAGACCGGTAGCCATCCTGCGACCATGAACGGCACCCAGCTCGCGTCCGTGACGTGATAGGCCGATAGCGACTGCTAGCGTAAGTGATGCGGCGAGCATAAGATACATTCCAGGCTGTCCGTATCTCAGCGCCTGCAAAAGCCAGAAATTGTCTACGCTGTCTGTCCGCATCCAATCAGGGCGGAGATAGGAGCCAAAATATCCTATGCCGAACCAAGGGTAGCGTTCAACATCGGCCCAGCCAAATTGAAAAATCAACAGGCGAAAGTAACCAGTTTGTGGGTTAAGGGATGCATAACGAATGATCGTTCTGACCAAGCCACCGGGGACTATCGCCTGAATTGTAGCGCACATCACAACGATACCTCCCACCACTGGGAGCCAGCCAATTCGAAACTTCCTCTGGAAGATGTCGTAAAATCCGAGAGCAAGCCCCGCCGTCAACGATGCAATTCCTGCGGAACTCCATCCGAACACCCCGCCGATGCACGCTACCGCTCCGATCCAACGTCGGCGAGGCAGGTCCGCGGCAACATAGAGAGGCAATAAAGTCCCGAAGAAAAGACCTGCGGCGATTGGATGCTGGAAAGGCCCTAATGCTCGAAGAAATCCGTTCCGAATCTCGTAAGTGCGGTCTAGAACTGCTGCAGCCGAGTTGCCAGTTAAGGCACTTACAAAAGGCCTAACGATGTATTGATGACTGATGCTCTCCATGATCATTAAAACCGAAGCAATTACCACAAGAGGCGTAATGCGGTATAAGAATCTTCGGAGATCTAAAGCGTTCCTGAAGAAAATTCGGCCGACCGTGTAAGCTAAGAGGCTATCGAGAGTGGTTGCACCGCCTGTTTTAAATGCCACATCAACTGGATAATGGACCGATGTGGCTATGAACATCCAGATGCAGGCGAGGAAAACAAGCACATCACCGATTGATATACGGACAGGTTGCTTCGCCACTCTCACATAAAGAGCTGGAATCGCTAGAATCAACGCGATTCGATATGGGAACAACGTAAAGCCGCCTAGATCGATACGAGCCTCAGGCGTCATCAGGATCGATGCGAAGATCAGGACGGGCACCCAGTCTGCTTTTGCGGTGACCAGCCGGGTCATTTCCCGGCGGTGCTGCGCCCAAGCCAAACGCCGCTCAACCATAGAAAGGCTCGGGCCAGAGTGCCTTCGGCCAGCGTCTGCCAATGCAGGCGGGAGCGGGTTGTTGCCAAGATCAGCGGTGGGTGAAGCTGTGGTCATCAAACACCTGATAGAACAGAAGTGAGGGCCTGACCACTCTTGCCCACGCTAAAACGCCGCAGCGGAGAGAGTGGCCAAAGCACACTCCAAATCTCATTAATCTGCCGCACTGGTTGACGACATCATGCGCTGGACGGCGGGTGGTGCCCAGTCCTTCCACATGTGCTGGGCGCGGACTTTCCAGTCCTTCCTGTCCGTCGTTCCGGGGCGTTCCTTGAACACGGTGGTGCGCTTGGGCAGGCTGGCGATGCCTTCTAGCGGGGCGGTGTAATAATACGTGGCGATCGAGCGGCGCGAGCGTTCGGGCGGGCAGGCCAGAGGATCGGGGTGGCCGTGGAAGCTATCAAGATCGGTGTTGAACACCACGGCGCGGCCGATCAGCGGGGCGACCTTGGTGGTGCAGCCCTTCATCTCGCGGTCCCAGAGTTCAAGGTGGCCGCCCCATGATTCATCCCAATCATCGTTGAGATAGATCAGCAGGTTGAGGCGCCGTTGCAGCTTCATCTTGTTGTGCACGTTGAAATCGGCGTGGACGCCCAGATGGCCGCCCCGCTTCGTTTCATGCAGGCCGCCGCCCAGATAGTAGGGATCGGAAATCAGGCCCTTGATCCCGGTCATGGCCGAAAGGAACGAGAGGAAGGCCTGGCTGTTCAGCTCTGCCAGCAGATTGCGCACGCGCGGGCCGCATTCCTGCGGGTGATACTGATACTTGAAGCGTTCCTGATCACGGTCGAAAAATTCGTGCCCATCGCTGGCGGGAAATTCGGTGAGCAGCTCTCGCAGGACGGGCGTGGAGACGAAATCATCAATCGCGATGTGGGGGAATGGCTGCGCCGACTGGTACCGTTCGGCCAGTTGCTTGCCAGCTTCGGCGCACTGCGCTTCGTCAAAGGCGTAAAGACCCCCGCGGTCGTGAAGTTCAAGGACGCTCATCGTATGTGCCTCTTGCAGATCGGAACATTCAGGGATCGGGAATTTACTTAAGGTATATTGCAGGTGCGAGCAAGCTGCAGCGGCGCCTAAAGCGCCTGGTTAAAGCGGTTGCACAAGCTCTATCTGGATGCCTCGTGTGGCCACCGGATTGATGAAGTTGCACATGAAATTGCCCGCGCCCTTGATGGGGGCCGGTTCCAGCAAGGACATATCAGCCCGGGCGCACCATGCGCGGACTTCATCCCAATCGTGGATCTCGTAGGCGAAGTGGTGGACGCCGCCGACGCCGCGGTTGAACTTCAGCAAGGGGCCTGCATCGGCGACGACGAGTTCGATCGCGGTGCCATCATTGCTCTCGGGCTTGGTGAAGATGCACCAGCAGTGCCACTGATCGACATAGCCGCGATAATCCTCGACCAGACCGAACTGTTCGATATGGCGCTCTGCCGCTTCGAGATCGGGGATGACGATGCCGACGTGGTGCAGCTTATAATGGGCAAACATCGCGGGATCACTCCGGCTTTTCAGGGGCAGGGGCGGATGGTGGAACCGCAGCGGCGATCTGTTCGGCCAACCAGGCGTTGAATTCTGGCAGAGCGCGATCGGAGGGATGGCCGGCATCGCGGAAGAAATCCGGGTTGTCCATGTGCGCCAGATACTTCCACACCGGGCCATATTGGCTGAGCCAGGCCTCTTCGACCGGAGCCGTTGGCCCCTTGTAATAAGGCTGGAACAGGAAGACGAGCTTTGCGCCGTGTGCCTTGGCCAGGACGGAAAGATCTCGGACGGACTGACGCGAAACGCCAAACTCCACATCGGCGAGCGAGGACGGAAGGAGCGGCGGCGTTGAGTCCTTGGCTCGGAAGGCGGATTCTTCATCAAGATCGCGGGCGTGGGCCGGTGTGCCGACAGGGTGCGTGGGCACCTGCGGCTGCCAGCCGGGCATCTCCTTGTACCCGATGGACGCGCCGGGATAGCGGGCGGGGTCGAAGACAGGGTTGACGCCGAAGGCAGTGGGCGCGGCGCTCTTGGCAAAGAGCATCATCTGCCGCATCGGCAGGGCGAACCACGTCTTGGGCAGATTGCGGTTGATCAGGACGGGGCTTTTGACCACGTCATCAACCGAGGCGAGACTGGCGAAGGCCTGATGCCCATCGCGCGGCAGGGCCTCGACCACGGGGACGACAATCATGCGAATTTCGGGATGGGCGCGCAAAGCTTCACGCGCTTCGACAAGCCGGATGTCCATACCGGCTGCCGGAAGCGACATGTTCACCACTCGCAACGGGCGTCCGCGACTGGCCAAACCCTCTTCGAGCATGCGTGCATCGACGCCGACTTGGGTGCGGGACGATCCGATGAACAGCACATCGACCGGCGCTGGATCGAAATGCAGCCGTTCATAGAAGTAGGCCGTGCTTTCGAACATCGTCCCCTTCAGCGATTGCCAACGCAGATAGGGATTGTGCGGGAGCGCAACAGCGCCGCAGCACAGCGCAACCAGACCCACCGCTACCAGAGCGAAATAGGCGCGGATCGAAAGGCGACGAGCGAGCATCCAGGCCTCAGAAATTGAAGTAGATGAATTCGCTTTGCCCGCGCGAGATGAAGGCAATGGCGAGGAACAGGGTGGTGGTCATGACGATGGCCCAGCCAAGAGTGGGCCGCCATACCAGCGGCACCACCGGCGGGGCGATCTTGCGCCAGCGATCCCAGCCGACCACCGGCTGATAGCGCTGCATGAATTGCTGCGTGTTCGGCATCAACGCGATGATGGCAAAGCCGACAATGGCGAAGACCAGCGGCTTGGTAATGATCTGTGCTCCATTGACCGGGATCATGCTGACGAGCGTATCGAGCGTGCGCAGATCAAACATGCCACGCCAAACGGTTAACGCATCGCCCATCGATTCTGCACGGAACACCACATTGGCAAACATGACCGCAAACAGCGTGAGCAGGCGATAGCCGATCATGGCATAGCGGCCGGGCGGCCCCTTCTGCCGCCGGACCTTGCGCTGGCGCTGCTGCCAATATTCGTTCACCGAAAGGTAGAAGCCGTGCATCGCCCCAAAAGCTACGAAGGTCCACCCGGCGCCATGCCAAAGGCCGACGACCACGAAGATCAGAAAGGTTGGCAATGCCACGGTGACATAGAAGCTTGCCTGCTTGCCCAGCCGCCGTTCTGCCGCAAAACGCGCGAGCGGAAGGACCACCGGCTGATACATGTATGACACGATGAACTGCTGCAGCGTGATGTGCCAGCGCCGCCAATAATCAACAATCGAGGCAGCCCGCAGCGGCGAATGGAAATTGGGCGGCAGCTTGATGCAGAACATCCGCGCGATGCCGACGGCCATGTCCGAATAGCCCGAAAAATCGAAATAGAGCTGGATGGTGTAGGTTATCGCCGCCATCCACGCATCGGCCATCGCGATGGACGCGCCGGCATGGGCGCTATCAAACACTGGCGAGGCATAGAGCGCGGCTGAATCGGCAATGACCGTCTTCTTGAAAAGGCCGATGGCAAAGATCGTCAATCCGACAAGCATGTTGGCACTGGCGAAACGGCCAAGCCCGCGCCCGAAGAACTGGGGCATCATCTCCTTGTAGTGGACGATGGGGCCCGCGATCAGTTGCGGGAAGAAGATCACGAACGTGGCATAGCGGAAAATGCCACCCGAACTGACATCGCGCCGCCGTATATCGACGAGATAGGCCACTTGCTGGAACGTATAGAATGATATTGCCAGCGGCAGGATGATCTTGCCGATCGAATAGCCCGTGCCAAACAGGGTGTTGACGTTGTCTATGAAGAAGTTGGCATATTTGAAATAGGCCAGCACAGCGACATTGACGACAATCCCGGCAAAGAGAATGTATCCGCCCGTCTTGCTGTCATTATGACGCTCTATCTGCTTTCCCAGCAGATAGTTCACGGCCATCGATCCGATCAGGAGCAAGCTGTATTTCGGGGCCCAAAACCCGTAAAAGACGAGCGAGCAGACAACCAGCCACACGAACAGGAACCGCTGTAGCCCGAACTTGATCAGAAGATAATAGCCGAGCAACGATACCGGCAGAAAAGCCAGCAGAAACTCGAAAGAATTGAAGAGCATGTACGCGTCTTCCGCTTAGATAGGTCGGGCGAACATGCACACGGATACCGTGACCGCGTTCTTTAGCGCTCTTTCCAGCTTCATGCCCTGCGTGGCGAACATAGCTTCGGACACGATCTCGAACCCGTTCTGGCGCACAAGGTCACGCGCCTCATCAGGTGTGCGCATCAGATAGAGGTGGTCGGGCGAAGGGCTGTTAATCGGAACGTTGACAAAGACCAGTCCTTCAGGCGCGATGATCGCGCGCAATTTGCGCATCACTTCTGCCGGGTTTTCAATGTGTTCGAGAACTTCGCTCAACACGATGAAGTCGAACTTTTCGTCGGTTTCGGAAACGCTCAAAGCGTTGCGAACTTCGCAGTTCACGGTGTTGACGCCCAACTTGGCAAGACCGCTGCGGGTATGCTCCACCGAAACGGGCGACAGGTCCCAAGCCGTGGCCGAGGCCAGCCCGAAATCGCGCACGGCAAGGTAGGTCATCAAACCATGGCCCGGCCCGATCTCAAGCATGCGCGCGTTGGGCGCGATCAGCGTTGGCGTGTGCTTGAAGTAGTAGGTGCAGCTCGCTACGTGGTTGTACCAGATGACCTGACTGATCAGCAGGCCGTCGACGTAGCGCTCCATGTATTCGTGGTTCGAATAGACTTCCGCATCGGCCTCTTCGAATGTGGCGAGGCGATAGCGGCCCTCACGATGAAAAAACAGCTCCTCGTCCCGCAGGCGATCACAAGTCCAGCGGTAGTTCTCGGCCAGTTGTGGCAACCGCTCACCTTCAAGCGTCAGCGCAGCGTTTGCCAGAATTTCGGTCGTTTCGAACTCTTCCGCGCTGCGGGCAGCAAAGCTTTTTTCCAGATAGCGGGCATGATCTGGCCAAGCAGCCAGAATCGCCTGAGCAATCTTCAACGTTGCAGGGCGGTTTCCGATAACATCTGCCAATTCTTGGTGCATCTTTGGATCCTGCCTGATGGATGAAGGAGTGCCTGAGTTCAGGGGAGCGGCAATCACGTTGCCGCGCTCTTTGCCACAATCGTCATCGGCAGCGCAGGTGCCGAATACTTAGCCAGTTCAAGCGACCATAGGGTGCCTCCGCTGTCGCGTTCGCCCCTGGCTTCAAAGCCCAGCTTTTCAAAATGTTTTTCGACCAGAACGTTCTTTGGCGTCGGAATGTATTCGCCGGTCAGGTGCGATGCTCCAGCCGCTTTTGCTGCATTAGCCACATGCGCGAGGACAGCCTCTTCGACCCGGCGGCCAAGAACACGGCAGCTCATCAGCCAAGTGTCGCAATGCCATGCGTCGGTGCCGCGATCGAAGATGACCACTGAGATCATGCCGTTATCGCCAAATCGGTCAACCAAGCGGACCTGCATGCTAAACTTGGCAGGGTCTGCCTGAATCGCGGCGACATCGGCTTCGGTGTAGCGGCGTGTGGTAAGGTTGAACTGGTTCGACTTGTTGATCAACTGAGCAATCCGCGCGCGGCCAAGATCGTCGAACGGCGCGATCGTGCATTCCATGTCGAGCGAGGCGAGATACTCGTCGAGATTGCCGACCTTTTGCAGGGCCGAAGCGCGCTGCGCATTGGCCTGATACATGTCAGCCCGCTTGCGATCTTCGTCGTTGAAGGCGACGGCTTCGAAGTATCCGGCGAGCGAGAGCAGGCGGACATAATCGGAAGGCTCATCGCCAACTTCGGGCACGGCCACTTCGGGCAGTTCCTGCCGCACCCGTTCACGCTCGGCTGGGTTGTCGTCCAGGAAAACGAGTGCATCGGTGCCAATGTTGAGCGTCTGGGCAATGGCCTTCAAGTTGGTGGCCTTGTCAGTCCAGTTGGCGACGAAGACGGAGATGTGATCTTCCTTCAGCACCATTTCATCATGTTCGCGGAACGGAATCAGCGCGGCGGCTTCTTCGTTCTTGGAACAGACGGCAAGGATGATGCCGCGGCGACGCAGGTCGAGCGCGAGCGATTGGACAGCAAGGTGCGCCTCGCCCTTGGCCGAGCCCTGCCCAAGCTTGATGCCATCGACGCCATCATCGCCGATGATGCCGCCCCACAGCGTGTTGTCGAGATCGAGCACGAGGCACTTGCGTGAAAGCCCGCGCGCAGCGGCGAGCAGGCGGCAGAGATGATCGGCGTAGAGCGGCACCGCGTCCAGCGCGCAAGGCAGCTTGGCATCGTGCCAGCGCAGCGGATCGTGCCAGCGAGCAAGGCCGACCGTTTCGGCAAGGGAGGCCAGATCAAGCACGAGATCGGCATCGCCTGCAACTTCTTCGGCAAGGCGCTGATTGAAGCGCGCGATCAGCCAGCGGACCGAGCCGGGGACGCGGGCATCGTAACTGCCGAACAGGCTTTCTGCCGGGGTGGCCAGTGTGTGCAGCACAACGCCTGCACCAATGTTGCCTCTCACGCCATCACGAAGCGAGGCAACGTAATCGAGCGCAGACTGGACAGCCTCGTGCGCGGCGGCGGCTTCGAACTGCGGGCGGGCAAGGCCGAGCGCAGCAGCATCGAGCGCGAGCAGAACAAAATCAGGCTTTGCTTGTGCAAGTGACGACGCTGGATCGAGTACGGCCTGGGCAAGCTGCCCGTAATCGGTTTGCACCGTATCGACCAACAGACCATGCCGCACTGCGGTGGCTGGCAGTGCATCAGCCACAAGATCGACGGTGTGCGTTGCAGCAATGCCGAGCAGGAGCGGACGCAAGCGCCCTTCGGCAAGCAGCGTCTCGCGGCGAGCTTCGACAATCTTGCCCAGCGAACCAAGCTGCGAAAGATCAAGCGAACGGGCAGCTAGTACCGCAATATCAGCCGTAGCAACGGTTTCAGCCGACTTCAAACTCCGCACGCGAGCGCGGAAATCCGCAAGTGCCGGGAGCAACCACGGCAGCGAAAGTACATCGGACATTATCAAGCGGCCCTTTGCAAATGCTGCCGTCTGCCCACGATCACGCGAGCTTTTGCTGGATCAGGTCAACCATTTCGCCGACGTTGTTCAGGCTTTCGATTTCGCTGTTGGACAGGCGGAAACCAAATTCCTTTTCGACTGCCACCATGAAGCGGATGTTGGACAGACTGTCCCATTCCTCGACATCGGCAGCGCTGAGATCGTCGCGATATTCAAGCTCATCAAGGTCGAAGACATCGATCATGATTTCGGTCAGCTGCTCGGTGATTGCGGAACGTTCCATCTGATCCTTCTTCATCTTGCGGGACTAGCCCTGACTGACAGAGCCCCATGCACAACCCTGATCTTGAGTCGTCATATAAACCCTTATGCATATGTCCATAGTGGCGATTTCCAATATTCGCAACTGCAGCATAACCTTACGGTACCGCCATTCTGTTGGTCCAAATTGGCTGAGATTTGGCTGATTCCATGGTTAATTTGTGCACACAAGGGAAGCACCTCAAGCAAATCGTAACACGCTCAAGATTCAACTTTCCTACAAAAGATCGCTCATGATAGCCCGATGTTCTTCTTTTGTTCATAAAGTGGAGCGCGGTCTATGGAGAATGACTTTTTTGCTGGTTCGGCCAACAGCCTGACATCTCCTGCGGAGGACTGCTTTGCCATCCTTCCAAGCGATACCGAAAATCTTGTGCAGGCCACCAAGGCGATCTTTGTTGGCCAGGGTGGCGACGTTCGACTGATTCCGCTGCGGGGATCGGAACCGATCACATTCGTCAATCTTGCGTCCGGGTCCATGCTTGACGTTCGTGCGCGCAGAGTGCTCGCGCTCGGAACGACGGCTGCCGACCTGATCGGTCTGGTCTGATGGCGGGCTTTGGCTTTGGCTTCGGCAGATTCAGCCGGCGCAGGACGGGACGGCGCGAAGCCGGGTCCTTGCCGGTAAGAATCCAGCCTTCATCCTTTTGGAACGGTACGGCCGGAAGCGGATTTGCCCAGGCAGCCGCTCCCGTTGATCCGCAACGTCTGACGGCTAAGCCAGCGATGCGTCTGTTGGTGCCTTCGGACCAGTTCTATTCCTCAGGCCTGATTGTCGGCGTGGTGGCCGGCGCGAACAATGGCGGATCACTGCTTCAGAATATGGGCCTTGCCGGCGTGAGAGTGCATTGCGAAGGCAGCCAGCAAATGATCGCGGAGCCAACTTGGCGCACTTACAGGGACGTCAACGGCGCGGTCCGCACATGCTTTGGCTGGTGGGCGCAACTGGTGAACGACGGGCGCAGTGGCAGTGCGCAGGTCTATTTCGAAGCCATACCGCTTGATCCGGCGATGCAAAGCCGCGTGATCGGGCCGGTCCGCTTTTATCCAACGCAGGCTCTCCACGATTACTCGCTGACGATCGAACAGGACCAGCCGGCGATCGCCGGAAGCCGCTACCCCTCTGTCGGGCAGGCACTGGCCTATCTTGCTTCGGTTGGTGCAGCCAATCCGGTTGTGACCATTCGTGGCGGCGGAACGATCGATATCGGCCAAGGACCTTCGAACAATTATACTCCGACGGGATATTGCACGATCAGAGCCGAGCAGCCTGTGATGATTGCCAAGCCCGGCTTTACCACCGAGGCGGCTGCGACGATTCGAACCCGATTTGACGGTCTGCGCCTCAGCGGCAACAACATCACCATTGATGGGCGCTTCATCTCTAGCATTTACCAAGAAGACCCGGCCGGGCGGCAGCACTGGATGGATGGCGTGACCATCATCAATTCAGCCGGGCGCGACGAAATGTGGCGTAGCGCGCCGCGCAAGCTATCGCAATTCGTGCGCAACGCAGCGTGGTTCACAGAGTGCACGACAGACGGTTTGCCAAACATCATGAATGGCGCAACT
>JBEQBV010000079.1:0-14110 GCA_041639635.1 Novosphingobium sp. | reverse complement strand
GACAAGCTCGCGGCCCGCGCGCTGGCGGTGGAGGCGGGCCTGCCGGTTCTGCCCGGCGGAGAGGCGGCGACGCGCGCCGATGTTCACGCTCGCGCGGACCAGACGGGCTATCCGCTTTTGCTCAAAGCTGTATCGGGCGGCGGCGGAAAAGGCATGCGCCGCGTGGACCGCGCCGAAGACCTCGATGCCGCGCTCGATATGGCGCAGGCCGAAGCGCAGGCCGCGTTTGGCAATGCTGCGGTCTACGTCGAACGCTTCGTGGCGATGGGGCGGCATGTCGAGGTGCAGTTGCTGGGCGATGGCACGAGCGCGATTCACCTTGGCACGCGCGATTGTTCGATCCAGCGCCGCTTCCAGAAGCTGGTCGAGGAAGCCCCTGCCCCAGCGATGCCGATCGAAGCGCGCGAAGGGATAGAACAGGCCGCCGTGCGCCTTGCCCGTCACCTCAAGTATCGCGGCGCGGGCACGGCGGAGTTTCTTGTCGATGCCACTGATTTCTCGTTCTATTTCCTTGAACTCAACGCCCGGATTCAAGTGGAGCACCCGGTCACAGAGGCGATCACCGGGGTCGATCTGATCGAACAGCAATTGCTGGTGGCGATGGGCAAGCCGCTCACGCTCACCCAAGCCATGATCCGTCCCGCAGGCCACGCCATCGAAGTGCGCATCAACGCCGAGGATACGGACGCCGATTTCCGCCCGACCCCAGGTCGCGCAGTTCGCGCTGCGTGGCCTGCCGGTGAAGGCATACGTGTAGACACCCATATCGGCCAGAATGGAGAGGTCCCGCCCTTCTATGATTCGCTGATGGGCAAGCTGATTGTTCACGCACCAACGCGCGAAGAGGCCGTAGACCGTCTCGGCAAGGCGCTGGAATCGCTGCACATCGAAGGCCTGCCCACCACCACCCCGCTCCATCGCCGCATCGTCGCCGACCCGCGCTTTATCGCAGGCGGCGTCGATACCGGCTTCCTTGCAGGACTTGCCCAATGACGCAGATCCGCCTCGTCGATGTTACCATGCGCGATGGCAACCAGAGCCTGTGGGGTGCCACCGGCCTGAATACTGCGCACATGCTGCAGGCCGCTGCGCTGACCGAGGCTTGCGGTTTCCGGGCGATAGACTTCACCTCATCGAGCCACATGGCCGTCGCTGTCCGCTATTTCCGCAACAATCCGTGGGAGCGGTTGCGCCGCATGGCTGCGGCCATGCCGACAACGCCGCTACAATTTATCACCACCGGCCTGCGCTTTATCGCTTGGCAGCAGGCGGACCCGGAGTTCATGCGCCTTGTCTATCGCGCGTTGCAGGTGAACGGCGTGGGCCGCTTCGTGCTGCTCGACCCGATGCACGAGGTGCCTGCCGTCATCGAAGCGGCCAAACTGGTGAAGGAGGAAGGCTCCGCCGAAGTTATGGCGGCGCTGACGTTCACGCTGTCGGAAATCCATACCGATCAGTTTTACGCCAATTTCGCCCGCGCTGTGGGGCAAAGCCCGCATATCGACCTGTTCTATATCAAAGACCCTGCGGGGCTGCTCTCGGTGGACCGCGCCCGCACGCTGGTTCCTGCCGTGAAGGCGGTGATTGGCAATCGCCCGCTGGAAATCCACGCCCACACCACCGTTGGTCTTGGCATGATGGCCAGTCTCGAAGCTGCCAAGCTCGGCATTTCTGCCGTCCACGTCGGCGTCGGCCCAGGCGGCGATGGCTCGTCCTTGCCCGAAGCAAACCGCATGGTCGCCAACCTTGAAGAGGCAGGCTTCGAAGTCGGCGTAGACAAGGCCGCGCTCAAAAAGCTCACCACTTATTGGCAGCGCGTGGCTTTGGCCGAAGGCCTGCCTCCCGGAATGCCGCAAAACTTCGACGCCAGCTTCCTGCGCCACCAGATTGCGGGCGGCGTGATGACCACTATTGCCCGTCAACTGGAAGAACTGGGGCTATCAGACCGGATGGACGCAGTCATCGCTGAAACTGGGCAGGTTCGCGCCGATCTGGGTTACCCGATCATGGTCACGCCCTTCCCGCAGATGGTCATGACGCAGGCTCTGTTCAACGTGATCGGAGACCGCCGCTATGCGCAAGTTTCGGATCAGGTCATCCGCTATTGCATGGGCAAGTTCGGCAAGCCCACATCGCCCGTCGATCCGCAGGTTCTCGCCACGATAATGGACCGCCCGCGCGCGCGCGAACTGGAAAACGAACCGATGTTCCCTGCGCTGGGGGATTTGCGCCGCCAGTTTGGCACCAATCTGCCTGACGAGGAGTTCCTGCTGCGCGCGGTCATGCCGGGTGATCAGGTCGATGCCATGCTGGCCGCTGGCCGCTCGCGCGCAACCTATTCGCCGCAGGCCGCTCCCATCCTTTCACTGCTGCGCCAACTCGCAGCAAAGCCCCATGCACGCGATCTGGTGATCGAGCGTGATGGCTTTCGTCTTGCCCTTCACGCCGGAGCATCGCTTTGACCATTTCCGCAGACTTAGCCGCAAGACTGAGAGATGCCGCAGGCTTCATTTTCGACATGGACGGCACGATTGCATTGGGCGATGCTAAAAGCGGCGGGCACCGCGCCTTGCCTCATGCCGTGGCGACGCTCGAAGCGATCAAGGCGGCAGGCACGCCTTATGTGGTGTTCACCAATGGGACGGCCAAGCCTCCTGAAGCCTACGCAGCATCTTTGCGAAACGCTGGCTTTCCAGTGGAAGACCAGCAGATGCTGACCCCATCATCATCTGCGGCAGTGTGGCTTTCGAAGCAGGGCATCGGCAAAGTGCGCGTGCTGGGCAATGCCGGATGCGCGGCACCGCTAGTTGATGCCGGGCTCGACGTCGTCGGCCCATCAGAAGCTGCGGAAGGCGTTGAGGCGGTCTACACCGGTTGGTTTCGCGAGTTTGATTTCAACGCGCTGGAAGCTGGATGTGATTCCCTATGGAAAGGCGCAAGGCTGGTCACAGCCAGCAATGTGCCGTTCTTTGCTACGGAAAACGGCCGCGCCATCGGCGCCAGCTTTCCCATAAACGCCATGCTGACGGCCATGACCCGCAAGCGGCCTCGCATTCTGGGCAAACCATCGAGGGAGGCGTTTGAAACCGCCCTGACGATCATGGGTCTGCCGAAATCGGCTTCCTCGCAAGTGGTTGTGGTGGGTGATGATCCTGCACTCGAAATGCGAATGGCCCATGATGCAGGGGCCATGTCCATAGGCCTTGCCACAGGCGTCATGGGAGCGGGCACCGATTTGCCCCCGCGCGACACGCCGACGGTTCTGCTTGACGATCTCCAAAAGCTGCTTGAAGTGGTGACCTGAAACCGGCCCCTTCCCCGGCGGAGAAGCCCGTGCAGATCAATCGCAGAGCGTTGAACTTCGGCTTTCTTGGCATAGGCGCCGCCGCATTGACGGTGATGGTCGGCAGCACGTTCGGCATTACTGCAAGCCCGCCAGGTGACGTGGTAAATCCAGATGTGCTTAAGCTGGTCGATCCCGAACTGCGCGCGGCGGCACAGGAAATGCTAAGGCAAAGCATGCCTCCTCCAAGCGTTGCATCGCTTCCTGCCATGCGCGCAGGTTGGGTGCCGCCGCCAGTGCTGATGCCGCCCGCGCCAAGCGTGCTGATGCAGATCGTCCCGGCCTCTTTAGATGCGCCACCCGTGCCGGTTGAAGTGATCGGTGCCAAAGCTTCGAACCGCGCCCGACCTGCCATTCTCCACATCCACGGGGGCGGCATGATTTCTGGCAAGGCCCGGAACATGACCGCGTTCTGCCAGACTCTGGCCGCAGAGTTTGATGCGGTAGTCGTCAATGTAGAATACCGGCTGTCACCGGAGACGCCCTTCCCCGGCCCGGTGCTCGACAATTACGCCGCGCTAGAATGGATGGTGAAGAATGCAGCGCAGCTTGGCATCGATCCAGCGCGGATTGCGATCATGGGCGAAAGCGCAGGTGGTGGCCTTGCGGTGATAGTAGCCCTGATGGCGCGGGACAAAGGGCAAATCAGACCGTGCCACCTGGTCATGCTTTACCCGATGCTTGATGATCGCACGGGATCGACCCGGAATGTCCCATCGCATATCGGCACAATCGGTTGGTCGGCCCAAGCGAACCGGTTTGGCTGGACCTCGTTTCTGGGTAAACCGGCGGGGTCAGCCACTGTGCCAACTGGCAGCGTGCCTGCCCGCGTCACCGACCTTGCCGGTCTTCCGCCCAGCTTCATCGGCGTTGGCACGCTTGACCTTTTCATGGACGAGGACGTGGTATTTGCGAGCCGACTGATCGCCGCAGGCGTGCCAACGCATCTTCATGTCACACCGGGCGCCTATCATGCCTTCGATTTCGTAGTGCCCAAAGCGCGGGTTTCGCGCGAATTCACGCAAGCCTGGAAATCCAGCCTTCATTCCGCCTTTGGCAAGCGGATCTGACATACCAGCGAGGTCGGAACAGTCATCAAACCGCATCCCAACATCTGGCACCAAAGGTCGCTCCCAACGTTTCGATAAAAGCCAACCACCACGCCTTTATCGATGAAAGTGATTTTTATAACCACTTTTACCCACTAGGTCGATTAATCGATGTGGGGTAATCCTTTGGCTCAGATTTAACGGAGACAAACGATGGACATGAAAACTGGCGAAATGGGGGCAAAGTGCCCTTTCCATGCCGCTGACGGCGGAGTTCGCGCACTCTTGGGCCGAACCAACCGTGATTGGTGGCCCGATGCTCTCCAACTCGACATCCTGACCCAGAACGGTGCCTCGCCCGATCCGATGGGGTCAGACTTCGATTATGCCGAGGCGTTCAACACGCTCGATTACAATGCGCTGAAAGCCGATCTGCGTGCATTGATGACGGATTCCCAAAGCTGGTGGCCAGCCGATTATGGCCACTACGGTCCCTTCTTCATCCGCATGGCGTGGCACTCTGCCGGAACGTATCGAACGGCTGACGGCCGCGGCGGATCAAGCAGCGGGCAGCAGCGCTTTGCCCCGCTCAATTCCTGGCCCGACAACGGCAATCTGGACAAGGCACGCCGTCTGCTCTGGCCGATCAAGCGCAAGTACGGCAAGCACATCAGCTGGGCCGACTTATTCATCCTGACCGGTAATGTCGCTATCGAAAGCATGGGCGGACCGGTATTCGGCTTTGGCGGCGGCCGTGCTGACTCCTTCGAGCCCGAGCGCGACGTTTATTGGGGCACCGAGGCCGCATGGGTTGATACCGGCGCGGAAACGCGCATCCAGCCGGGCAAGGGCCTTGAACTGGAAAGTCCGTTGGCCGCGATCCAGATGGGGTTGATCTATGTGAACCCCGAAGGCCCCGGCGGCGTGCCCGATCCACTGCAGTCCGCGCGTGACATGCGTGTCACGTTCGAACGCATGGGCATGAACGATGAGGAAACCGTGGCACTGACGGCAGGCGGCCATGCCTTTGGCAAGGCCCACGGTGCCGTTCCCGCCGATCAGCTAAGCGGCGCGCCTGAATCGGAGGCGATGGAACTGATGGGCTTTGGCTGGGCGACCGATGCCGATCAGATCGAAAAAGGCCACATCACCACTTCGGGGATCGAAGGGGCGTGGACTCCAAATCCTACGCAGTGGGGCGGCGATTACTTCCGGCTGCTGTTCAAGTATGATTTTGAACTGGTGCGCAGCCCGGCCGGCGCTCAACAGTGGCAGCCGATCAACCCCGATCCGGAAGACATGGCGCCCGATGCCCGCGATCCTTCCAAGCGCGTGCCCACCATGATGACCACCGCCGACATGGCGCTGAAGATGGACCCGGAATATCGCAAGATTTCGGAACGCTTCCGCGACGATCAGGCAGCGCTGGACGATGCCTTTGCCCGCGCATGGTTCAAGCTGTGCCACCGCGACATGGGGCCGAAGGCGCGCTACCTTGGCCCGGAAGTGCCGGCAGAGGATCTGATCTGGCAGGACCCGGTTCCGGCAGGCACCATGCCTTCGGACAGCGCGGTTGAAGCCTTCAAGGCTGAGATCCTTTGCAGTGGCCTGACCGTGGCCGAACTGGTCAAGGCAGCTTGGGCTTCTGCATCGACTTATCGCAAATCCGACCACCGTGGTGGTGCAAACGGCGCGCGCCTTCGCCTTGCTCCGCAAAGGGACTGGGCCGTCAACGATCCCGAAGAGCTTGCCCGTGTGCTTGCCACGATCGAGCGTTTGCGCGGCGACTTGTCTATGGCGGACGCAATCGTGCTTGCCGGCACCGCCGCGGTCGAAAAGGCAGCGCGCGATGCAGGATTTGATGTGACCGTACCGTTCACTGGCGGGCGCGGCGATACGACGGCAGAGCAGACCGATGCGGAAAGTTTTGCCGTGTTGGAACCGCGCGCAGACGCTTTCCGCAATTACCTTGCCACGCGGCAGACGGTGAAGACCGAAGAGCTCATGCTTGACCGGGCACACCTGCTGGGCCTGTCGATCCCGCAGATGGCCGTGCTCGTTGGCGGCTTGCGCGCGTTGGGCGCTACGGCAGGCAATACCTCGCTGGGCGTGTTGACGGATCGACCGGGCTTGCTGACCAATGACTTCTTCGTGAACCTGCTGGACATGGGCACGAAGTGGAAGACTGTGGATACCAGCGGCGACGAAGAGTTTGTCGGCACGGACCGCGCAACAGGGCATGAACGCTGGCGTGCCACACGCACCGACCTCGTGTTCGGCTCAAACTCCCAGTTGCGCGCCGTATCCGAAGTCTATGCGGAAATTGGCAATGAAGCGAAATTCGTGGCCGATTTCATCGCCGCATGGACCAAGGTAATGAACGCAGACCGGTTCGATCTGGTCTGATCCAAAAACGTCACAGCAGAAGCGCGACAGCCCCGGGATTTTGGTCCCGGGGCTGAATCCATGCGGTGTTGTGATGATACCTCGGGAAAATCACATTTCTGCCACGGCAGCAGGCGAAGTCTGAACCGTAGCTTCGTAGGTTGCCCAGCCACTGTCCTCTGAAGGGATTGGTGGCATTCCAGCAGGACCTACGGGATCAAGCCCGTCAACGTCGGGCTTCACCCGCAACTGGTGCAGATGGACTTTGGCAATCATGTTGGCCGATATCGGCGCGGTGATGAACAGGAACAGCGATATCAGCAGTTCGTGCAGCGCCCATTTTCCTTCGACCAGATGAAAATACAGAATCGAACCCACCAGCATTCCGCCAAGGCCCAGCGTGGTTGCCTTGGTCGGCCCATGCAGGCGCTCCATCAGCGTGGGCAATCTGACCATACCCCAACTGCCGATCAGAGCGAACGTCGCCCCGATCACGATCATCGCGCTGATCGCGATATCTGCAAGGGAGTGCAGCGCGGTCATTCAACGATGTCCCCCCGCAGCAGGAACTTGCAGTAAGCCACAGTGCCAATGAACCCTACCATGGCAAGGATCAGCGCTGCCTCGTAATACGTGCCTCGGGCCGTGGCGATCCCGATCAGGACGATCACGGCAATGACGTTGATTACCATCGTGTCCATGGCAACGATCCGGTCGCCGATCGTCGGCCCCCTCAGCAGCCGCCAAAGATTGCAGCATAGCGCCAGCGCAAGACAGACGAAGGCGTAGGAAACGGCATGGGCTATCATTTGAACACCCTCTTCAGGCGCGCTTCATAGCGTGATTTGATGCGGGCAATCTCGCTTGCCGGATCTGACGCATCAAGCGCGTGGACGAGCAGGAATCTGCCACAGGACGATACGTCTGCCGAAACCGTCCCCGGCGTCAGGCTGATAGTGCCAGCCAGCACCGTGATCGCCTCGGGCGTTTCCAGTTCGAGCGGGATGGAAAGCCATGCCGGGCGAATGTCCCGGTTGCGGCGAAACAGGATGATCGCGGCCACCTGAAAATTGGCGATGATGATATCCCACAGGACCAGCGCCATGAAGGCAATCCCGGCACGGTAGTTGACCGAGGGCCTGCCAGGCCAGAACGGGGCGGTGAAGATCGGCAGCAGGATGCCAATCACGATGCCCATCAGCAAACCGCCAACCGTGATCGCATTGGCCATGAGCAGCCACACGATAACCAGCAGAACCGACAGTCCGGGATGCGGGATGAGGCGGCGCATTTCAGTGCCCTCCCAGAACAGCGCGAGCGGTAGACGCAGAGTCCAGCGCTTGTCTGGCCGCGGCATGGCCATAGTCCGTTACCGGGCCTGCCCCGATGGACAGTGCGGCAAGTAGTGCAAGCGCAATGGCCGGAGCCAGCAAATCGGCACGGGATACCTGAGGCAGCTGGGCTCTTGCCGAAGCTTCTGTCTCGTTCCAGAAGATCGCGCTGCCGGTGCGGGCAAATCCGATCACGCCGATCAGGGTCGTGCCCAGAATGGTCCCCCATGCCCAACCCCAGCTAGGAACGTCCGCAACCGAGCGGAGGATCAGCAGCTTTCCGATGAAACCCGACAGCGGAGGCAAGCCTGTCGCGGCGATGGCTGCGCCCATGAACAACACCGCAACAAGCTGCCTGTCCTGAAATAGTGGCCCTGGCGTCGCTCGATCAGCGTAACTGGCGCGACGGCGGGCCACGGCATCTGCCACCAGGAACAGGGTCGCGCCCGCCAGAGTCGAATGGACAAGGTAATAGATGGCAGCTCCCAGCGTATCTGGTTGCCATCCCGCCACGGCAATCATCAGCGTGCCGGTAGAACCGATCACGGCATAGGCCGCCTGCTCAGACAGTTCACGGGCAACGAACACCCCGCCAAAACCCACGATGGCGGTAAGCATCGCGGCAGGCAAAAGATACGGCGCAGGCACCCAGGCCGCTGCGCCCGCATCGTCGCCAAAGATCTGCGGGATCACGCGGATCATCGCATAGACGCCGACCTTCGTCATGATCGCAAACAACGCCGCAACCGCTGGCGTCGAGACTGCGTATGTGCGCGGCAACCACAAATGCAGCGGCACGATGGCCGCCTTCAGGGCAAAGACACTGGCCAAAAGCAGGGCAGCCACCCGCAGCAGGCCTTGGTCAGCAATGGGAATCTCCGCCACCCGCAGGCCCATATCCGCCATGTTGAGCGTGCCGGTGAGCGCATAGAGCAAGCCCAGCGCGATCAGGAACAGCGATGAGCCAACTATGTTGACAATCACATACTGCACGCCCGCTTTCAACCGCGCCGGCCCCTGCCCGTGCAGCATCAGGCCATAGGATGCGATCAGTAGCACCTCGAAAAACACGAACAGATTGAAAAGGTCGCCGGTCAGAAACGCACCGTTCAGGCCCATCAGCTGGAACTGGAACATCGGGTGGAAATGCCAGCCCTTGCGGTCAGACCGTGCAATAACCGCGTGAAGCAGGGCAATGAGCGAAAGCGTCGCGGCCAAAGTCAGCATGATCGCGGCGAGCCGGTCAACCACCAGCACGATGCCGAAGGGCGCTGGCCATTCGCCCAGTTCATAAGTGCGGATTGTCCCGTCACTGGCAGCACGTAGCAGAAGCAGCGCCACCGCCAGCATCGCCGCACAAGACGCAAAGCTGATCCCTACGCCCAGCCACCGTCTCCGTCGCATGACGAGCAAAGCAAACGGTGCCGCAAGGGCCGGGATGACAACCGGTGCAATGGCAAAGTGCGATGCAATGCTCATGCGCGCGGCCCTGCGTTCAAATCAGGGCCTTCATCCTCATCCCCGGCGCATTCATTGCCATCAACCTGATCGCTTCCGGTCTCAAGGAAACTGCGAAGCGAGAGCACCACCGCCAGGGCCGTCATCCCGAACGTGATCACGATAGCCGTCAGCACCAGCGCCTGCGGCAAGGGGTCGGCATATTCGGTGACGCCCTTTTGCAGGATCGGCGGACGATTGATCGTCAAGCGCCCGGATGCGAACAGGAACAGGTTCACAGCATAGGAAAACAGCGTCAAACCAAGCACGACCTGAAACGTTCGCGCCCGCAGCGAAAGATAGATGCCACCTGCCACAAGCACGCCGATGGCACTGGCGAGGAGAAATTCGAGAGTCATTTGCCGTCCTCCTGCCGTACGGCAAGGTTGGCGGCGTGGGCACGGGCGGCTCTTTGTGCGATGTGGCTCAACTGCGCCAAAGCCTGCATCACCGCGCCAAACACAACGCACAACACACCAACGTCAAACAGCATGGCCGTGGCCAGTTCCACCTCGCCCACCAGCGGAACATGGAAATAGCCGAAGGAACTGGTCAGGAAATTGGCACCGAACACCAGTGATCCAAGCCCGGTCGCCACGGCCACCAGCACACCGGACGCAATCAGCAGATGCTCACCCACCTTGCGGCGCGCATCGGTCCAATCAAAGCCGGACGCGAGATATTGCAACAAGAAGGCAATCGCGATCACCAGCGCGGCGATGAAGCCTCCTCCCGGCTGGTTATGGCCGCGCAGGAAGATGTAGATTCCCGCGGCCAAAACCAGCGGCAACAGGATCCGCGTGGCCATGACGAACATCATCGGGTGCCGTTCGGGTGAATGCGGCATATCCTCTTGCCACGTCCCCAGCCGCGCACCGGCCGCACCGCGCGCTGCGGTATCGAGCAGCGCGTAGATCGCAAGACCGGCAATGCCGAGCACGATGATCTCGCCCAGCGTATCGAACCCGCGAAAATCGACGAGCGTGACGTTGACGATATTGGTTCCGCCGCCGCCAGTATAGCTATTGGCGACATGATATCCCGAAATCGGATTGTTTGCGGGGCGTGTCAGCATGGCCCACGCCGCTCCGCCCACGCCAAAACCACCCAGAAGCGCCAATGCAGCATCACGCAATCGCCTGCCGTTGCCCGACAATTGCGGTGGCCGCTTGGGCAGTAGGTTCAGCGCCAGCAACAGCAGCAGGATGGTGACCACCTCGACGGATATCTGGGTGAGCGCCAGATCTGGTGCCGACAGGTGCACGAACGCCAGAGCGATCACGAGGCCGATCACGCTGACATAGACGAGCACAAGAAAGCGCTGGCGATGCTCCAGAACCACAGCCACAGTTGCCGCAATCAGCAGGCCCCAAGCCACGATGGCCATGACCGAAGCTGGTTGTCCGGCCCGGGTGCCGGTCAAGCTGCCGCTGCCGCGCACGGCACCTTCGGCGATGAAAAGCACGACAACCGCAAATGCCGCCAGCAGCATCCGTTGCAGCGAAGGCGCGTGAATGGCAACGATCAGTTTGCGCACGCGCTTGTCGGCAATCGACAGTGTCTGCTCGAACAGATGCTTCGCGTCGAGGTGACGTAACCCTTCATACGCGCGCAAAACGCGGGAGTGCTGCCATACAATCAGGGTGCCTGCAGCCACGGCCACCACGCTCATGCCAAGCGCAGGGTTCACCCCATGCCAGAGCGCAAGCCCAAGCGGTGGTGCAGTCTCTCCCAAAACCGCGCTGGCAGCTGCCGTCACCAACGGTCCTACCAGTGTCATCGGGATCAGACCCAGCAGCACGGCCAGTGCAACGAGGAAAGCAGGAGAGCCCCACATGCCCGCTGCGGGATCATGCGCCTTCGCATGGGCTTGGGCATCACGAGGTTTGCCAAAAAACAGATGCGCCGCAAATCGCAGCGAATAGGCGACAGACAGGGCAGCGGCGAGCGTTGCGACAATCGGCACCAGCCACGGTTGGCCAAACAGGCCAACATGCAGCGTCTCGTCCAGCATCATCTCTTTCGAGATGAAGCCTCCAAGTGGGGGCAAGCCAGCCATCGACGCGGCAGCCAAAGTGGCTACCAACGCAGTCACCGGCATGACCTTGCCGAGCCCACCCAGCTTGCGTATATCGCGTGTGCCCGTTTCATGATCGACAATCCCGGCCGACATGAACAGCGCCGCCTTGAACGCGGCGTGATTGATGATGTGGAGCACGGCACCGACCGCGGCCATTTTGATGGAAAAGCCCAGCAGCATCACCAGCAGGCCCAATTGGCTGATCGTGGAATAGGCTAGAATGCTTTTCAGATCGTGCCTGAACAGCGCCACCCACGCACCGAACAGCATGGTGATCAAACCGACACTGCTGACTATGGCAGTATAAAGTTCCGTCCCGGACAGCACCGGCCAGAACCGCGCCAACAAGAACACACCCGCCTTCACCATAGTGGCCGAATGCAGATAGGCGCTGACCGGGGTCGGTGCGGCCATCGCGTGCGGCAGCCAGAAATGGAACGGAAACTGCGCGGACTTGGTAAAGCAGCCGATGAGGATCAGGATCAGCATGACCGGGTAAAGCGGCGATGCCTGCACGATATCCGCGCGCTGCAGAATGGTCGCCAAATCGAACGATCCTGCAACCGAACCCAGCAGCACCATGCCGGCAATCAGCACCAGCCCCCCGCCACCCGTCACCGCCAGCGCCATTCGTGCGCCTTGCCGCGCTTCGGCCTTGTGCTTCCAGAAGCCGATCAACAGGAACGACGAAAGGCTGGTCAATTCCCAGAAAACGAGCAGCAACAGCACGTTGCCCGAAATAGCGATGCCCAGCATCGCCCCCTGAAACAGCATCAGGCTGGCAAAGAAACGCCCGGTGGCCTCTGATGGGGCCAGATAGAAGTGGCCAAAGATCACCACCAGCAGCCCAATGCCAAGGATCATCAAGGCAAACAGCAGCCCCAACGGATCGACCATCAGTGAAAAGTCTAGCCCCAGTGCAGGCACCCAAGGAGCCGAAATCCCCAGTACCTCGCCATCAAGCACGCGCCCGGCCAGGGAAAGCACGATGGCCAGCCCCAAGGCGCTGCCAGATGCAGCCAAGCCGCTATGCCACGCCATGGACCTTGCGCTGACTGTTGTGATCAGCAAGGCAGCAAGGAATGGCAGAAAAACAAGCGTGTAAAGGGTCAGTTCGAGTGCCATTGCCTGGCCCTGATGCTCCTGAGCAGTAATGTAAGCCGTTGGATCAACTAGCCCCCTCGGTGTCTGTCCTAGCCGCTGCCAGTAAAGGAAAACAAGGAAAACCGGCCCCCCATTCATACCAGCCCTGCAAGAACCGCCATCGTCCTTCTCCTACGGGCGTATTGCCAAGTCCAAATTGTTCAGGCTCACTCCCCCAAATAAAATATAGGGAGGGCGATTCGATGGCAGCAGCCGGCCTGTCCGCAGCGGCACGTAGCGCAACACCCGTTGCCAGCGTAAACCCTGTTCGGACGCGCGCCGATTGGGAGGCTATGCGCGCAGCCGCGCTCGCCGATCCCGGCGCGTTTCACGGCGATATCGCCGCGCGTCGCATCCACTGGTTCGTCGTCAACTGCGGCCCCTCCGGCGCATGGCTGACGAAGAACGACATTGGGAACGAAACTGGCGCGTGGACCGGCTATGACGCCGCCACCGGAGCGCCCGTCTCGCCCGAACTCCCCGCCACGTTCACCCCGTGGACCAAAGCGTTCGACGACAGCACCCCGCCCCACTGGCGCTGGTTCACCGGCGCGCGCACCAATGCCGCCTTCAACGAGGTCGATCGCCACGTCCTCGATGGCCACGGTGCGGAAGCCGCGCTGATCTTTGAAGGCGACCGCTGGGACATGGCCGCCGACAATGGGCGCGGCGCGCCGGTCGAAAGCTTTACCGTTACCCGCAAACGCCTGCTCCTCGAAGTCGCCAAGTGCGCCGTCGCATTGGAAGCCCTCGGCCTCAAGGCTGGGGACCGCATCGCGCTCAACATGCCCGCCATCGTCCCCCAGATCTTCTGGACCGAAGCAGCCAAGCGGCTCGGCATTGTCTACACCGCCGTGTTCGGCGGCTTCAGCGACAAGACCCTGTCTGATCGCATTGCAGACGCCGGTGCGCGCGTCATCGTCACCTCGGATGGTTCCTATCGCAACGCGCAAGTCGCCGCGTTCAAGACCGCCTATACCGACCCCGCGCTCGACAACTACGTTCCCGTCACCACCGCGCTCGCCGTCCTCGCCGCCACCGATTTCGGCCTTCCTGCCGAAGACGCCGCCGTCATCACCGATACCGTGGCGGAAACGCTGGCCGGTGAAGTCACCGTCGAACGCTCCGACGTGATGCGCGGCGTTGGCCGGGCGCTGATCCGGCTCGGCGAAACAGGGCGCATCGGCGCCAGCGACGCTGCCCGCGTGCGCCTCGCCATCGCCTCCAGTCTCGTCAAGCTTCCCCCGCGCGTCGATACCGTCATCGTCGTGCGCCACACCGC
>JBEQBV010000078.1:0-14128 GCA_041639635.1 Novosphingobium sp. | reverse complement strand
CCGTCATCCCGGGTCAATCGGGCAGCGCATAGCAGAGCCAGCCTGAACCGTGGAGCACGCGCTCTATCACGGCGACGTTCTGCATCGGCGGCTACGGCCGGCAAGGCACCGCTTGCGTTACCGCGTGTTCCATCTTCTACTCGATATTGACCGGATCGATGAACTAGCCGCGCAGTTGCGACTGTTCTCGCACAACCGCTTCAACCTGTTTGCATTTCACGATGCCGATCACGGCGATATCGGGCAGTCTGGCAGCACAAACTTGCGTGCCCATGCAGAAGGCCTGCTGCGCACGGCCGGGATGGAACCCGATGGCGGGCCGATCCGGTTGCTGACCATGCCGCGCCTTCTGGGATATGCGTTCAACCCGCTCAACACCTGGTTCTGCCACGACACTGACGGGGCGCTACGCGCGGTGATTTATGAAGTGTCCAACACGTTTGGCGAGCGGCACAACTATGTGATTCCGGCCCGCACAGGCGCGCAGACGTTGCACCAGTTCGCGCCCAAAAGCTTGCACGTCTCGCCGTTCCTGCCCATGAACATGGACTATGCGTTCCGTATTCTGCCGCCCGCAGAAAGACTTGCAATTGGCATTACGGTTTCAGACGCTGAAGGGCCGATTCTGACAGCAATCCATACCGCGCGCAAAGTTCCGCTGACCAGCCGCAACTTGTTGACGACCGCCCTCACCTACCCCTTGGCAACGCTCAAGGTTACAGCAGGCATCCACTGGGAGGCACTGAAGCTTTGGATCAAGCGGGTTCCGGTGTTCCGCAAGCCAGCCCCGCCCCGCGAAACGGTGACAACAGGCCGCTAGAGCGGGATGACAGCTGGCGCTACAGCCAGCCGATGCTGCGGAACCGCAGCCACAATCCGCCGCAGATTGTAATGATGACGCCCCACACCGCGAAGTAGCCGTAGTGCCATTTCAGTTCGGGCAGATACTCGAAGTTCATGCCATAGATCCCGGCGATCGCGGTGGGGACAGCAAGGATCGCGGCCCATGCCGCCAGTTGGCGCGTCATCTCACCCTGCCGATGCTGTTCAAGCAAGCCTGCAGTTTCGACAATGGCCGCCAGTGTTTCCTTCAAACCCCGCATCCGAGCCATCGCGCGGCGCACGTGATCGAGCACATCGCGGAACCATATGCGTGCGCCGGGATCGATGCAGGGCAAGTCTGCAACAACCAGCTTGTCGCACATCTCTTCCATCGGCCCGATCACCCGTTCGAACCGGCGCAATTGGCGGCGAAGGCGAAAGATTCGCCTGATCACGGCTTGTTCGGGGAATGCATCGATAGCCGACTCCTCCATCTCCTGCGCCACTTCTTCCAGACGTTCGAGCAGTGGCATGTAGCCATCGACGATGAAATCGAGCACGGCGTGGAGCACATAGTCCGGCCCTTCGGCCAGCCGATCCTTTTGCGATTCCAGTTCCTGGCGCAAGGTCAGATGCGCGCGGGTGCTGCCAAAACGGACGCTGACAAGAAATGCGGGACCGACGAAAAACGCGGTCTGGCCATAGCCGATAGTCTCGCCATCTTCGAGTTCGGCCGTGCGTGCGACCACGAATAGCGTCTGGCCGTAAATCTCCACTTTCGGCAACTGGCGCGGGTTCAGCGCATCTTCGACCGCCAGCGGGTGCAAGCCATATTGCCTGCTGACAAGTTCCATCTCTGCCGCATCCGGTTCGCACAAGCCAATCCAGTCGAAGCTGTTTGCGGGCAGTTCCGCTTCAGGCACGCCCGTCAGTGCAATGTCCTGCAAGTCGAGCGTGCCATTGCGATAGCGGCGGGCGGCAATCAAAGTCATGACACTTCACTGGCAAACCTTCGGGACACTGGCAATCGCCTGCGAGTGTGTTAACATCCCTGTAAATAGAAACATTGGAGAGAGATTGTGGGCGCACAACAGGCCACCATCACCGCAGGCAAACCTGACGTTGACGTGTTGATTGTCGGCGCGGGCATATCCGGCATCGGTATGGCTGCGCACATGAAGATGCTGTGTCCGGATCGCAGCTATACCATTGTAGAACGGCGCGCGCAGATCGGCGGGACGTGGGACCTGTTCCGCTATCCTGGAGTCCGTTCGGATTCCGACATGCACACGCTGGGCTTTGTGTTCGAACCGTGGAAGCATGAGAAATCTATCGCCGATGGCCCCTCAATCCTGGAATATCTGAACCGAATTGCCGACGAGCGCGACATTCGCCGCCACATCCGCTTTGACAGCAAAGTCGTCAGCGCAGATTTCGATAGTGGCCTCGCACATTGGGTGGTCACACTAGAAAGCGGTGATGGCCAGCGCAGCCGCGTAACTGCGCAGTGGCTCTATCTGGGGTCTGGCTACTACGATTATGACAAACCCCATGAAGCCCAGTTTGAAGGGCGCGAAGACTTTCAGGGGGAAATCATCCACCCGCAGTTCTGGCCAGAGAATCTGGACTATGCGGGCAAGCGCGTGGTGGTGATCGGATCGGGCGCCACCGCCGTTACCATCGTGCCTTCGATGGCCGGAAAGGCCGCGCACGTCACCATGCTCCAGCGCACGCCCACCTGGTATGCCATGCGCCCGGCCAAGGATGGCATTGCCAACATGTTGCGCAAATTCCTGCCCGAGGAGCTGGCCTACAGGATCACGCGCTGGAAAAACGTCAAAATTCAAAACTATTTCTTCAAGCGCGCCCGTGCCCGGCCCGACAAGGTCCGCGATTTCCTGACCAAGAAGATCAAGGCCGCGTTGGGCGACAAGTATGACGCGAAGGCGTTCACTCCGCCCTATGATCCATGGGACCAGCGCCTGTGTCTGGTGCCCGATTCCGATTTGTTCGAGGCAATCAAGGCGGGCAAGGCCAGTGTGGTGACCGACCATATCGACCGCTTCGATGCCACCGGAATCCTGCTGAAATCGGGCCAGCATCTGGATGCCGACGTGATCGTGACCGCAACCGGCCTGAAAATGGTCATGGCGGGCAAGATCGCCCTCAGCACAGATGGTGTGCCAGTCGATTTTGCCGAGCGCTATTACTACAAGGGCGTGATGTTTTCGAACCTGCCCAACCTTGCGGCGGTATTCGGCTATCTCAACGCATCTTGGACCCTGCGTGCCGACATCAACGCCCGCTATGTATGCGATGTGTTGAATGCCATGAAGGCCAAGGGAGCCGATCTGGCCGTGCCGAAGCTGGATCCGAACCACCATCTGGATGAAGACAACATCTACGATCTGTCGTCGGGCTATATCGAACGCGCGCGCCATCTCCTGCCCAAATCGGCGAGCGACATGCGCTGGCGGCTCAATCAGGATTACGTGCGCGATGTGGCGTGGATGAAGGATGATCCCATCGAGGATGGGGTTCTGCAATTTGGCCAAGCGCGCGGCACAACCGTGCACAAGGCGCATATGGAGGCGGCGCAATAGCGCTTTTGCAGTGAGGTGCCTTGCGGTAAGCCTTCTGCATATGACCAACGAATCCCGCATATGGACCGCCGCACTGGTTGTGATCGGCGATGAAATCCTGTCAGGCCGCACGCAGGACAAGAATATCGCCCAAATCGCCACATGGCTTGGCGTGCAGGGCATCCGCTTGCGCGAAGTGCGCGTTGTGCCCGATGACATGGACGCCATCATCGAAGCGGTGAACACATTGCGGGTTCGCAACGATTATCTGTTCACCACCGGCGGCATCGGCCCCACGCATGATGACATCACGGTGGATGCCGTGGCCGCGGCACTGGGCGTTCCGGTGGTGATCCACCCCAAGGCGCGCGCGATCCTGGAAAGCTATTACACTACGCGCGGCGGGCTAAACGATGCGCGCCTGCGCATGGCCCGCGTGCCCGAAGGTGCAGACCTTATCGACAACAAGGTTTCCGGTGCACCGGGCATTCGCGCGGGTAATGTCTATCTGATGGCAGGCGTGCCGGGCATCACCGCGCAAATGCTTGATGGGTTGACCGGCCAGCTTGAAGGTGGGTTGCGGCTGCTGTCAGCCACGTTGGGTTGCTGGGTGGCCGAAAGCGAGATTGCCGACCTGCTGCGCGAAACCGAAAAGACTTTTGATGGTGTGCAGATAGGCAGCTACCCCTTTTTCCGCGAAGGCCGCACCGGCGCAAACTTTGTGGTCCGCTCGGTCAGCGAAAGCCAGATTGCGGCCTGCATAAAGGTGCTTGAGGAAGGGTTGGCAGCGCTGGGCCGCACGCCTGTGGCCGGGGGGATAACCACCTGATGCTTGATCGGCGGCTTGCCCTGCTGGCTCCCCTCGCCTTCGCGCTGATCGCCGCAGCGCCAGTTAAAAAGCGCGCCGCCGCGCCACGCTCGCCGGCCCCTGCGTATCCCGCGCCGTCAAAGGCCCCTCTGCCCGATCTGGTTCGTATTGCGCTGGAGACCGAGGCTGGGCGCATTGTGGTGGAACTGGACGTCAAACGCGCACCCGCCAGCGCCACCAATTTCGTCCGTTATGCCGAAACCAAACGGTTCGACGGCACGGTTTTCTACCGCGCAATGCACCTGAAGTGGGGCGAACAGCCTAACGGCCTTATTCAGGCGGGCACGCGCGGCGACCCGAAGCGTAACCTGCCGCCCATCGCGCACGAGCCGACCGATCAGACCGGCATTCTGCACAAGGCAGGCACCCTTTCGATGGCGCGCTATGCGCCGGGAACAGCGACGGGCGACTTTTCGATCATGGTATCCGACCAGCCCGGACTGGACGCTCAGCCAGACTCCGCTGATCCTGAAGCCAAGGCAGGCTATGCAGCCTTCGGGCAGGTGATCGAAGGCATGGACGTGGTCCGCGCCATCTTTGATGCGCCCATTTCCGAAACCGAGGGCGAAGGCATCATGCGTGGGCAGATCCTAGCCAAACCGGTGAAGATCATGACCGCTCGCCGCTTGCCGGAACCTGCGCCTGCGCCCTGAACCTCTCCTGGCGGCAGCATTGCTCAGCGGATGCGCAAGCCCGAACCTTGCGCGGTTCGAGAAAACGCTAGCCGCCAATGACAGTGCAACTGCTGCATTGGGGCAATGGTGCGAGACGCAGCAGATTGCTTCACCGCCCGTTATCCGCGCACTGGCTGACCGGTCGGCACAAGCATCAGCTTCAGCACAGGTCCGCGCAACGTTGGGCGTGACGGAAAATGAGCCAGTGCGCTACCGCCACGTCAAGCTTGTCTGCGGCAGCACCACGCTGTCCGTTGCGCACAACTGGTATGTGCCCGCACGGTTAACGCCCGAGATGAACCGAACGCTGGAGACGAGCGACACCCCATTCGGCAGGGTCGTCAGCCCGCTTGGCTTTCGGCGGGAACGGATGGCGGCGCGGCGCGGAGCGATAACGGAATGTCCACGCGGGACAGTGCTGTCGCATCGCGCTGTACTCAGGCTTGCCGATGGTCGGGCAATCAGCTTTGTGGTCGAATGCTATACTGGCGCCAACATCAGTCTCGGGCGGGATTGACCGTCCAGTCGCCCATGGCTCCCTCCATGGCTGCGTCGGCATAGGCCTCAAGCTCACGCCAGTGCCGATCCCAACCGGGCCCGCGCTTTTCGGGTGGGATCACCGATTCCACCTGTAATCTAGCGGCTGTCACAGGATTCAATGGCGCGTTGTCTTCAGGCATTGGCTGCTCCTAGCCGTGAAGTGCCGACAGAAAAAGGGCCAGAGAGGTTTCCCTCCCCGGCCTTCTTTTCTTGCTTCGCACTGACTGCGGCCCCCGCCTTCGCGGGTACGCACGTCAGGATCAGCCGCCGTGCACTTCCGACACGTCGATCTTCAGGCCGGGGCCCATCGACGACGACAGGCCGACCTTGCGGACGTATTTGCCCTTGGCACCAGCAGGCTTGGCCTTGACGATAGCATCGACGAAAGCGTCAAAGTTGGCGCGCAGCGCTTCGTCCGAGAACGAAAGCTTGCCGAGGCCACCGTGGATGATGCCGGCCTTTTCAACGCGGAATTCGATCTGACCGCTCTTGGCTGCCTTGACCGCATCGGCGACGTTCGGCGTAACTGTGCCCAGCTTCGGGTTCGGCATCAGGCCCTTGGGACCCAGCACCTTACCGAGACGGCCCACGATGCCCATCATGTCGGGCGTAGCGATCACGCGGCCGTAATCGAGGTTGCCGGCCTGCATGTCTTCCAGCAGGTCTTCGGCACCAACCTTGTCAGCGCCAGCGGCAAGCGCGGCTTCGGCCTTGTCGCCACGGGCGAACACGGCAACCTTCACGTCCTTGCCGGTGCCCGAAGGCAGCACGACCATACCACGGACCATCTGGTCGGCGTGGCGCGGATCGACGCCAAGGTTCAGCGAAACTTCAAGGCTCTCGTCGAACTTGGCGCTCTTGAGGTCCTTGAGCAGCTTGATCGCGTCGTTGACGGAATAGAGCTTCTGGTTGTCGCCCAGCTTTTCAGCGAGGGCCTTCTGCTTCTTGGTCAGGTTAGCCACGGTCTCAGCCCTCCACCACGGTGAGGCCCATCGCGCGAGCGGAGCCTTCAATGATCTTCGTTGCGGCTTCGATATCGTTCGCGTTCAGGTCCTTCATCTTGGCCTGAGCGATTTCCGCCAGCTGCGAACGCTTGATCGTGCCACCCGAAACCTTGCCCGGGGTCTTCGAACCCGACTTGATGCCAGCGGCCTTCTTGATGAAGAAGGTGGCAGGCGGGGTCTTGGTCACGAAGGTGAACGAGCGGTCGGCATAGACCGTGATCACGGTGGGGAGCGGTGTGCCCTTTTCCACTTCCTGCGTGGCAGCGTTGAACTGCTTGCAGAATTCCATGATGTTAACGCCGCGCTGACCCAGCGCAGGACCGATCGGCGGAGCAGGCTTTGCTTCACCGGCTGCAACCTGCAGCTTGATATAGCCTTCAATCTTCTTGGCCACGATGGGCCTCCTTTCTTCCTGTTGGCCGCGCTTGTTCAGCCCGGACCTCAGAGTGAGCGGTAAGACGCTTCCCGAAGGAAACTCCCGCGCGGAAACGCCACCCTTTCAGGCAGCGAAGCGCGGGACGATAATCCTATCAGCCCGCAAATGCAAGCAATTGTGGATCAGCCGCGCACCAGTTCGACTTCTTCGAAGCCCAATTCCACCGGCGTTGCGCGCCCGAAGATCGAAACCGACACCTTCACGCGGCTCTTGTCGAAGTCCAGTTCCTCGACCACGCCGTTGAACGTGGCGAAAGGCCCTGCGTTGACCTTGACCGAATCGCCGATTTCGTAATCGACCACCACGCTCTTGCGCGGCTCGGCTGCGGCCTGTTCGCGCGCACCAAAGTAGCGCGCGGCTTCCTTGTCGGAAATCGGCTGCGGCTTGTTGTTGGTGCCAAGGAAGCCAGTCACCTTGGGCGTGTTCTTGACGAGGTGATAGATATCGTCGTTCATCGCCAGCTTGGCCAGCACGTAGCCTGGCATGAACTTGCGCTCGACCTGAACCTTCTTGCCGCGCTTCACTTCGGTGATCGTTTCGGTGGGCACTTCCACCGCTTCGACCAGTTGCGACAGGCCGATCCGCTCAGCCTCGGAAATGATCGCCTCTTTGACCTTGTTCTCGAAACCGGAATAGGCGTGAATGATGTACCAGCGGGCCATGTTGTTCTTTCGGGTCCTGTGGGTTGCGATCAGGCGAGCGACAGCAGAAACTTCACGGTCATGCCGAACAGCGTATCGATGCCAAGGAAGAACACCGCGAGGATCAGCATCATGATGCCGACGAAAATGGCGGTGGTGGTGGTTTCCTGACGGGTCGGCCAGACAACCTTGCGCGCTTCGGCTTTCACCTGATTGAAGAACTCGCCGGGGCTGGTCTTGGCCATCGATCGAACGCCTTGCTTGCTGCGGCATCAGCCGCGTTGAAATCATTTCTTCCGCCTAGGGGAAATCACCGCCCCGGACACGTCCGGGAGGGGCTGGCGATTTTCCGATGTCGGAAGTGGTGTTTATCTAGTCGCAGGCAGCCACGATGGCAAGAGTGCACAGACAAACGCCCAGCCAGAGGTCCGTGAAGGGTCCCTGCTGCTCAAAAAGGAACGCTTGTAAAAAAGAGCCAGAAATTGCGCCGGTCAATCAGCACCGTCTGGCCGACCTGCGAAAATCCGCAGAATCTCTCGCTTCCAGCGAGGAAATGGCAGGAGTGGGGGGACTCGAACCCACGGCCCTCGGTTTTGGAGACCGATGCTCTACCAACTGAGCTACACTCCTGTGCCGTGGCAGCCCTTAAAGGGTTGACGCGGGGGATGCAACCGACCGAAACACATTCTTGCACATTATGGCCAGAAACGATCCCCACACCATCCCGCCTGACCTTTTGCTGAAGGCCTATCGCGCCGGGATCTTTCCGATGGCGGACAGTCGCGACGATCCCGAAGTCTTCTGGGTGGAGCCGCGCATGCGGGCGATTCTGCCGCTCGATGGCTTTCACATGTCGCATTCGCTGGCGCGCACCCTGCGACGCGAACGCTTTACCGTGACGTGCAACGCCGCGTTCGAGGCGGTCATCGATGCCTGCGCCGCTCCGCGCCCGGGTGCTGAAGAAAGCTGGATCAGCGCACGGATCCGCGAAAGCTACATCGGCCTGCACGAACATGGGCATGCCCATTCGATCGAATGCTGGCACGAAGGCAGGCTGGTCGGCGGGCTCTATGGCGTTGGATTTGCGCGGGTGTTCTGCGGCGAATCAATGTTCAGTCGCGAGGCTGATGCCTCAAAAGTCGCTTTGGCATGGCTGGTGGCATCGTTGCGGCGAATCGGTACTGAATTGCTCGACTGCCAATTCACCACATCCCATCTGGCCTCGCTGGGTGCCGTGGAAATTCCGCAAAGCCAGTATCTGAAACTGCTATCAGCCGCGCAACGCCCCTATTCGGCGGGCGAGGCAGAAGGCGCGCGGGCGCTGGCCGAGGCGCTCGGGCTGGGGCTTGGGTCTGGCGAAGGTGCCCCGCTGGCACTTCCTGCAGGCTTTGCCGCGCTGCGGGCTGAGGCCACCGGCTCTTCTTCGCCGGGGAAGCTCATCGCGCAATCCTTCACCCAGACATCGTAGATCGGGTGCTCAACCACGTTGAGCGAAGGCGAATTGCTGAACAGCCAGCCGGAAAAGACCTTGCGCCAAGCCAGTGGCTCATCAGTCGTCGCCCGCTCTTCCACGAAGAGCTGAACAAATGCGCCAGTTTCAGCCGGATCTTCCCACGGCGCGGTCTTTTCACACGTCGCCAGTTTGACGATGGCATTGCCGATACGGCGCGATTCGCCGCTTTTCAGAACCACATCTTGCGTGATGTTGTTGCGCTTGTTCAGCAAACCGAGTGTGGCCACGCGGTCTTTGATCGGAGTGCCATATTCGCTTTCAACCGCAGCACCCGATGCGGCAGCGGCTGGCGCACCTGTAGCGACAGCTTCTGGCGGCGGGGGCGGAGCTTCTTCTTTGCTGCACCCGACAAGCATCAACGCGCACGCCACGGCGAGCGCAGTGCATGCCGCCGGCGCAAAAGATGACATCAGGCTTCCGGAACCCAGGCTTCGTAATCACCGGTTGCCGCAGCCCGCTTTCCGCCGCGTTCCAGCGCGCCTTGCGGGCGATAGGCGGTAGCGGTGCCGGTGGCATTGGGAGTGTAGTCAACTTCCCAGATACGCGCGGGCGGCAGATTGCTTTCAGGAATGCCATCGAAGGAGCCATGGAGCCAGCCGTGCCATTCGGCCGGAACGCGGCTGGCATCGTTGGAACCGTTGTAGATCACCCAGCGGCGTTCGCGACCAGCAAAGGGATGACCCTTGGGAAAGGGCTTCTTTGCGCGGTAGTACTTGTTACCCTGCGCGTCGGTGCCGACCTGTTCGCCCTTGAGCGCGCTGTCGAGCATGGTGGTGACGGTGGCACCATTCCACCAGGTGAAGATTTTGCCGAGGATGCTCATGATGCCTGCGCTTAGCCGTTGAGGTGGGGAGTCGGCAAGCGGGTAGTGCGCCCGATGACCGCTCAATCCCGCTTACCATTCAACTTTTACCATTCCACCTTGTCGCCGGGCTTTATACCAAGCTTTGCAGCAAGGCCTCCGTTGATCTCGAACACGGCCAGCGTGGGCCCGGCAGAATGCAGCGGCGTTTCATCATACGGCACGGCGTTGGCAGCAATGTTCAGGATTCGGCGATCAAGGCCGATGTAGATGATATCGAGCGGGATCACCGTGTTGCGCATCCAGAACGAGGCACGATCGGGCGGATTGCGCAGGAAGATCATCGCTTCATCATCGCCAAGACTGCTGCGGAACATCAGGCCCTTGGCCTGTTCCTGCGCACTGCGGGCGAATTCGGATTTGAACACGTGCCGCGTGTCGCCACTGACAATCGTGACCGGCGCAACCTGAAGCCCGGAAATCGGGTGGACCACACTGGCAGCAGCACTTGTGGCAGGTGCCTTCGTCCCCGCGTCTGCGGTGCCGGGCGAGCAGCCAGCCATCATGGCAAAAGCGGCAAAGACCGCCAGTCTATTCATCTGCTTCATCGATCCATTCTTCCAGTGCCTGCGCCGACACGGCATTCACCACCTCGCGAACATGTGCAAGGGGGTGTCCGGCACGCAGCATTGCGGCGATTTGCTTTTCCCGCAACGCCGGGTCAAGCCTGCCATCTGCGGCAAACGGGCCGAACCGCCGTTTGCGCGCCATGACCAGCGCGGCACGCCGCCGTTCCGCTTCACTGCCGCGCACATCCTCGCGCAGATTTTCGGCGATTCCTGCCGCACCCAGCGCCTGATCAATCCGTCGCACGCCATAGCCGCGCCGCAGCAGGCTTTGCGCCTTGCCGCGTGCGTACCCGGCATCATCGACATACCCCAGCGATGCAAACCGAGCCACGATCCCCGCCACATCGGCCTCGCCCTCGCCCTCGCCTTCCCAGCCCCGCTCACGCAGTTTGCGCTTCAGATAATCGGCCAGCTTTCCCCCGCTGGTGGCAAAGCGCGCGACATAGGCCAGCGCCATCTCGTTCAGCCGCGCAGCATCGATCGGCTTTGGGGGCGGCCTTTCGCGTCGATGCGACTTGTTATCCGGGAAGTTGCGCTTCATGCGCCACATTCGTGCCACAGTCAGGATTAAATGAGAACGTCCGAGCCGTGAATGCGAGATTTTTCCTTCACGGACCAGTAATGGGCCGTTCAGAAGCAGGCGCGCAGATGCCTGCAGGTCGTTAGAAGAGAACATCGGGGTATCGCATGACTGTTTCGAACGCTGTCGCTGAAAAGGCGGCCCTCGTTCCCACACCGAATATCGACGTGCAGCCACGTCGCTATGCGGACTTCGATACTTTCTGCGATGCACTGGACTATGCCGCCAAGGGCGTGCTGGGCTTCAATTTCCACGATCCGCGCGGCAATCTGGCACGAGCCTATCCTTATTCCGAACTGCGCGCAGACGCATTGATCGCCGCACGCAAGCTTATGACGATGGGCGTGGTGCCGGGTGACCGGGTTGCGTTGGTGGCGGAAACCGGCGCTGACTTTGCCGCGATCTTCTGCGGCGCTATGTATGCGGGCGCGTGGCCTGTTCCGCTTCCCTTGCCCACCAGCTTCGGCGGCAAGGAAAGCTACATCGATCAGCTTGCCGTCCAGCTTTCCAGTTCGGACCCCAAGATGCTGGTCTATCCCGATGAACTCGGGGAAATGGCCGGTGCCGCTGCTGCACGCCAAGGCTGTGCCGGGCTTTCATGGGCCGAGTTTCACGCAGCCGAGGAGAGCGCGGCCGATCTGCCCACCCCCGATCCCGATGCGATCAGCTATCTGCAGTATTCGAGCGGATCGACCCGTTTTCCGCATGGTGTGGCCGTAACCCACCGCGCGCTGCTGGCCAATCTGGCAGGCCATTCGCACGGCATGAAGATCGACAATCCAGACCGGGCCATATCCTGGCTGCCCTGGTATCATGACATGGGTCTGGTCGGATGCTTCCTGTCGCCCATTGCCAACAGTGTTTCTGTAGACTTCCTGAAGACCGAAGATTTCGCGCGCCGTCCGCTGGCCTGGCTGGATCTCATCAGCCGGAACGAAGGCACGTCGCTCTCTTATTCGCCAACCTTCGGCTATGATATCTGCGCCCGCCGTATCTCCAGCCAGAGCCATGTTGCCGATCGGTTCGACCTTTCGCGCTGGCGGGTGGCTGGCAACGGGGCTGACATGATCCGCCCTGATGTGATGCAGAACTTCGTCAATGCCTTTGCCGATGCCGGATTCCGGGCCGATGCGTTTCTGCCGAGCTATGGACTGGCAGAAGCAACTCTGGCCGTCACTGTCATGCCGCCGGGCGAAGGCATCCGGGTAGAACTGGTGGAAGAAGAGCGTTTGTCAGGCACTCCGCGCGATCTTTCGCGCCCTGCCCGTTATCGCGCCATGGTCAACTGCGGTGTGCCGGTTCTGGGCATGGAAGTGGCGATCAAGGGCGAAAACGGCAACGAGCTGGCACACCACCACATCGGCAAAGTATGGTGTCGCGGGTCTTCGGTGATGCACTCCTATTTTCGCGATCCCGAAGCGACCGCCGCCTGCATGGTCGATGGTTGGCTGGATACGGGCGACATGGGCTATGTCGATGAAAAGGGCTACCTGTTCATCGTCGGCCGCGCCAAGGACATGATCATCATCAACGGCAAGAACCACTGGCCGCAGGACATCGAATGGGCGGTGGAACAGCTTCCCGGCTTCCACCAGGGCGATATTGCCGCCTTCTCGGTTGAGACGGAAAATGGGGAGGAAGCCCCTGCCGTGCTGGTGCATTGCCGCGTGTCCGATCCGGTTGAGCGCGTGAAACTGCGCGATCAGATCCGTGACAAGGTGCGCTCAATCACCGGCATGAACTGCGTGGTGGAACTGGTACCGCCGCGCACACTGCCGCGCACCAGTTCGGGCAAGTTGAGCCGGGCCAAAGCCAAAAAGCTCTACCTCACCGGCGAAATCGCACCCTATCAATTGGCCGCCTGACCGGGTCTGTTTTGCAGATCGATTATCAAAAGAACCAAAATGGCTTGCCCGGCCTAGGCAATTGCGATTCCTGTCGACAAAAGGTTGGGGAGAGGACGCAATGGCCACCGCAAGCGTGGCTGGCTGCAACGGCTGTTTGGCTGAGAGCTGCTTTCCTGCTTTTCTAATTGATCGATTAAAGGCACACTCCTGCCAAGAACCCTTCGAAGAATAGGGATGGGAGTGATCATGCGTCTTGTCGCCCTGCAACTTTGCCTTCTTGGTAGCGCCAGCCTTTTGCTTTCTGGGCAGACTGCCGCGGCCCAATCGGCGAGTGATGCCACGCGCCGGGCCAATCAGGCCGCTGTTGCCGAACTGCCCATGGCCGACACACGCGATTTCGATTTGGCTTCGCGCGGCTTTATCGCAACGCGAGA
Source organism: Novosphingobium sp. (assembly GCA_041639635.1). Classification (GTDB taxonomy): domain Bacteria; phylum Pseudomonadota; class Alphaproteobacteria; order Sphingomonadales; family Sphingomonadaceae; genus Novosphingobium. The sequence continues at coordinate 756 of JBEQBV010000078.1, read as the reverse complement.
TGATCCTGTGATCCGCGATGCTGCGGGCAAGCCGGTGTGGGATAGTGCTGCGCTCGCCTTTGCTAAGGGCAATGCTCCGGCCAGCGTCCATCCCAGCTTGTGGCGACACGCGCAGGTGCTGGGCAAAGCGGGGCTTTTCAAGGTGACCGATCGCATCTGGCAAGTGCGCGGCTTTGATGTGGCCAACATCACCTTCGTGCGCGGGGACAAAGGCTGGATCGTGATCGATCCGCTTACCGCAACCGAAACGGCAGCAGCGGCATACGAACTGATATCAGCCAAAGTCGCCAAGCTGCCCGTGACCGCGATGATCTATACCCACAGCCACGTCGATCACTTTGGCGGTGCAGGCGCGTTTGCCGCGTTGATGGCCAAGGATGCGCCAATCCTTGCGCCGCAAGGCTTCACGCGCGCAGCCGTTAGCGAGAACGTGATTGCCGGGCCTGCCATGGGCCGCCGCGCCGGATACCAGTTTGGGCTTGGCCTGCAAAAGGGGCCGGAAGGTTCGATGGGATCGGGCATCGGCATGGGCGTGGCGGCGGGCACACGCAGCCTGCTGCCACCGACGCGCGAGATCAGCGAGACAGGCACCGAACTGACGCTTGACGGCGTGCGCATCCGCTTTCAGGTGACGCCGGGCACCGAAGCCCCAGCGGAAATGAACTTCGGCTTCCCAGACTGGAAAGTGGCTGATCTGGCCGAAAACGCCAACGCCACGCAGCACAACATCCTGACCCCGCGCGGTGCGGTTATCCG
>JBEQBV010000077.1:0-14228 GCA_041639635.1 Novosphingobium sp. | reverse complement strand
GGCAAGGCTTTCAATGCCCAAACGCCGTGATGCAAGATAGCTGGCAAAAAGACGCTCCACACAGATTTGCCCCGTTGACACCCCGCGAAGCGTAGCCTAGTGGCCCCCTCCTACCCGGCGAACGGCGATCTTGCCTTTCGCCCCGTGCCCAGATGGCGGAATTGGTAGACGCACCAGCTTCAGGTGCTGGCGCTCGCAAGGGCGTGGAGGTTCGAGTCCTCTTCTGGGCACCAAGTCATTGAAATCGTTGAGTAAATCGTCAAATAGACGGTCTACTCAACGTGTTTGCAACAATTTGCTGTTACGATTTGGTGCCCATAGTCCGGGCCTAAGCTCTGGAAAAACAATCAGAAATGGCCCTCGGGGCCGTTACGGTTTCAGTCCCGATTTCATGCCCAGAGGTATGACACTTCGGGGTGATCGCTATTATCTTCGACGCCACATCCCGTCCGACATTCAGCCAATCGTGGGTCGATCGGAAGTGTGGCGCTCGCTCAAGACAGACAGCCTTCAAGGCGCGCTGCGCCGCTTCCCGCTGGTCGCTGCGGCTCTGGAATCTGAGTTCGAGCGTATTCGTCACGATGCGGGTCTATCGGTTGACCAGACGCTCCTGAAACCGTGCGAAGGCGATCTCGTCCGATCCTTGAACAAGCAGGAATCCTCGCAGCCTGAGTCTGACATTGGTGCGACGGTGACTCTTGGAGAGGCATACGCTCGCTACATTGAAGAAGCGCCTTCTTTCAAGCCGGGGTTTGCGGATGGTCTTGAAAAGTAGCTTTCGACACAAAATCTCGCAAAGCGTACATTTACCGATCCGCATTGTTTCATGCTCAGAGCCGCACCACGCATCTGAAACCGATATGCGTTGTGGAAGTGTCTACCATTTCGGGATGACGAGCGGCCGGGCGATAGCGCTGGCAGTAGTTTGCCGCGCACAAGTGTGAGCCGCCTTTGATGACCTTGCGACCGATGCGCACTTCTGGCTGTGCCGGATCAAAGCTGTCCTTCAACTTGCCGCCGCGCGGATTGCTGATCGTGCAGCAGGCGGATTTTTTGCAGCCTTTGACCGGGGCGTCGGCCCACCAGTCCGCTGTCCATTCCCACGTGTTGCCAATCATATCGTAAAGCCCATAGCCGTTGGGCGGAAAGCTGCGCACGGGCGATGTGCGCTCCCAGCCATCGAGCAACTGATTGGCAAATGGGAACAGTCCTTGCCAGAAATTGGCCAGCATCCGGCCATCAGGGACAAGCTCGTCTCCCCATGCATAGTCCGCGCCATCCAGTCCGCCGCGCGCGGCATATTCGAACTCCGCCTCGGTTGGCAGGTCTTTGCCTGCCCATTTGGCATAGGCCTGCGCATCAGCATAGGCGATGTGAACCACCGGGTGGTCTTCGATACCTTCGGTCGAGCTGCCGGGGCCAAGCGGGTGCTTCCAGCACGCGCCGAAGATGAAGTGCCACCAGTTGGCGGCATCTGCCATGTCCACCGGGCCTGCGGTTTTGTGGAATACCAGCGATCCGGCGCGGTTCATGCCGGGCAGCATACCGGGATAGTCTTTGGGGTCAGGTGCAATTTCGGCTGTGGTGACATAGCCAGTTGCGGCGACGAACGCGGCAAACTGGGCATTTGTCACCGGCGTTTCGTCGATCCAGAAACTGTCCACTGCCACCCGGCGCAGCGGCGCCTCTTCGGGATAAAAGGCCTCGGACCCCATCACGAACGTCCCGCCTTCAATCAGCCTCATGCCGGGATGTTCGCGCATGTCCAACAAACTCCAGCGATCATTCACTGCCGAGTGTCAGTATTTGTAGGACTGGCCACCGTCGATGGGAATTGTTGCGCCGTTGATGAACAATGCCTCGCCCGAGAGCAGGAACGCGACCAGCGCGGCAACTTCCTCGGGCCGGCCGAACCGCTTCATCGGATTGACCGACACGAACTGCCGGCCCACTTCTTCCCAGTCCTCGCCGCCGATCTGGCGCAGCGAGCCTTCGACCATTGCCGTCATGATCGCGCCGGGCGCGATCGCATTGATCTGGATGCCGAACTGGCCATATTCCACCGCAGAATTGCGCGTCAGGCCAACCACGCCGTGCTTGGCCGCCGCATAGCCGCTCTGGTTGCCAACCCCGCGGATACCGCCGACAGATGCGGTGTTGACGATGGCGCCAAAACCCTGTTCTCGCATGACCTTGAGCACAGCCGACATGCCATAGAACACGCCATCAAGATTGATCGAGATCACGCGGTGGAACTCTTCGGCACCGAAATCTTCGGTCAGGTTCTGGCGGCCTTCGATCCCGGCATTGTTGAAGAAACCGTCGATCCGGCCATGTTCTGCAACGGTTGCATCCACATAGGCCTGCACTTGCGCCACATCGGCCACGTCTGCCTTGATCAGCGAGGCGCGCGCGCCCTCGGGCAGGGTTGCGCGCGCGGCTTCCAACCAATCCTCGCGCAAGTCCACAAGGACCAGTGTCGCGCCTTCTTCTGCCAGTCGCTGCACGGTCGAAAGGCCAAGCCCGGACCCTGCCCCGGTGACGATCACGACTTTGTCCTTGAAACGCATTGCTTCGTCCTTCCGGTTATCTCGGTCCATGGCCTACCAGCCTCCGCTTCGGCGCGGAAACCAGCACATTGAGCAGGGCTGCGTTTAATTGATGCGTTCGATGGCGGGCGGCACCCAAGTGCGGTCGAGCACCGACGGCTGCGGGCGATAGAGGCGCATCATCAGGTAAAACGGCATATCGGCGGCCACGGGGAGCCAGTTGGCCCATGCACGTTCCGGCGGCGGCGGTGTTGCGGAAAGTTCGATGGTGACACTGCCGTCCTCGCCCACAACAAGGCCACCGGTCCTGTCACCCACCGAATAGCGGTTCGCGCTGTTGGGGATCATGAAGCCGGTATCGTCATACGCAGTGATGGACCAGAATGCGTCGACGGGCGGCAGTTGCCCGGCGGTGAAGCGGATGCGGTAGCGGTGGCTCCCGTTGAGCTTGCGACCTGCAGCATCGACCCTTGCGATGGGGTAAATCGCCTCTTCCGGCACGGCCACGAAGATCTGGTCCTTGGCCACGGCAGCGCGCAGCAAATCGTCCGAGCCGAAGCGCGGGCCAAGATAGTTCGTGGTCCAGCCATTGCGTTCCACCCCGAGGCGGAGTGACGCAAGGCGCACATCCTCCTTCGCCCGCGCATAGCCATGGGCAAGCGCCGCCAACTGGCCAGTTGAGAGCCGGTTTGGTTGGAAACCGAACTTGCGCGAAATGCCAAGGCGCTCCAGCGCTGCGATTGGGTCCTTGTCCTGCGAGCGAACGATCCAGTCCTGCAAGATCGCGCCAAGCTGATGGAAAAAGGCAAGGTCCGGCGGCGTACCGGTGGGGCCTTGTGCCAGTTCTCGCTGTGGTGCCGCAGGGGCGGCAATGCGCTTTCCCTTGCGCCAATCGGCCCAACGAACCACGGCGAGCCGATCCTGAAGCGCGTGCACTTCGGGATATTCGGCAGGTGAGCGCACAAGAATGCGCCCCGCAACGCCGACATAGCGGGTGGAAACCGGCACATCGACCATGCCGGGCGGAACCGCGCCACGCCAGCCCGGCCCATGCACGAACAGCGGCAGCAATTGCCCGCCATGCGTGCGCTGGCCCAGCGCCAGATCAGACGAGGAATCGGCAAGGTTGATGGAAAACGTATAATAGCGGTTGCCGAAATCCGGCGCCGAAATGATCAGTGGACCGTCCGCCAGATCAAGCCAGGCCGATGAATAGATCGTATCATTGTTCGGCCCCACGCCTACACGCATTTCGGGGCCGGACAGCATCCGCCGATGCTTGAACGCGTTGATCGGCGTGCCGTTATCCTTGGCCGACTGCCCCAGCGTAAAGCGTTTGCGGATCAGCGCCGCTTCTACCAACGGCATCCCCCATACATAGCCGCGATAAGCGGCCTCCTCGATAGCGGCCTCGTTCACAGGTGCCTCGCGCCCGACAGGGCTGGCCTGCACTGGCATCATTGCAGGCATCACGCCGAACAGCAGCGCAGCGCTGATGAGGGCTTTGGCCGTCATTTCCGGTTTGCCTTTGCGTCGGGCAGTTTTTCGATTGCTGGTGGACGCCATTCTCCGTTCCGCATTGCCGCTTCTGGCCCCTGCGCGCGGATCGCAACGTAAAACGGTCCAGCCGGAACAGGCAGAACATTGGGCGATTTTCCAAGCGCTTCGGGCCGATGGCTGAACTGGATTGTGACCGATCCATCCTTGCCGCGCTTCAATCCGTGCGTCCGGTCACCCGCCATGTACCGGCCCAATGCATTGGGATAGAGTTCGCGTGTGGCCGCATCATAAACCGTCACCGACCAGAAAAAACGCGCAGGCGGCGGCGGTGACAGCACCAGACGGTAATCGCCCAATGCGCCATCAAGGCGCGCGCCCGTGGCATCGACGAACGATGTAGCGGGATGGTTCTCGTCTATCACGTTGCCGCCGGTGCCAAGCGTGGTCACCGCCGCGCGGTAGAGATAGTTGAAGCCATAGCGCCCCACGTCGCGTGGCTGCGACCATGCACCCACACGCTTGCCGTTCTGGCCCATCGACGCCTTGATGACAGTTTGCGCTTCGGCAAAGCCTTGCTCGATGCCTGAGAGCAGGGCCGGATCTTCCAGCACAACATCAACCTTGCGATTGCCCGCAATGCCGATGGAGGCAAAGTGATAGACAAGCGCATCTTCGCGCAACGGGTGCCCGCAAGTGCGCAGCACGAAATCGAGAATGCGCATAAACCCGGCGGCGCTCTGGTCATAGCCATCGGGCAAGGATGCAGACGGCGCACCCATGGCAATTGGGGTCAGGCGGAACCTGTCCTGCAAGGCGTTGGCAAGGGGCAAATCACCTTTGGCTTCCTGCACCAGCACACGCAGCAATATCCACGTAAACGGGGTTGCCACGCGAAACAGCGTCGTGCCTTCGGGCACTTCGCCCTGCCAATCGGTCGTCGCAATCAGAAAGTGGCCGCCGCCAGTGCCATGCGTGCGGGCGCTGATGTTCGTGGCATTGCCGTGAATATCAAGGAAGTTGGCGGTGTAATAGCGGCCTGCCGTATCGGGCACGTCGAAAAGCACCGGGCCATTGCGCAAATCCAGCCAGGCGTTGGAATAGAGTGTATCGGCATTGGGCGTCTTGAACGCCTTGTATCCCGGCTCTGCCAGCGCCCGATCATGGGCAAAGGCATTGAAGCCGGTAAAATCGGGATCGTTGCGGTCCACCGCCTGCTTATACATCTGGCGGTATTGAAGGACCGCCGCTGTGCCATAGATCGTGGCATCGAACGCCAGCGCGCGGGCCAGCATCTGCCGGGCTTCGGCACTGCCGGGGATCGTATCGTCAAGCTGCGCAAACTGGTGCTGATCGGCCAGCGCAGGATCATATGTGCGCGAATGGGCCTGCGGCTCAGCACTGGCAACAGCCGGGGCCAGCGCGAGTGCAGTCAGGGTCAGCCGGTATCCCCGCGCCCGCGCCTTTGCTCCGGCGATCATTTGATTGTCACCCGCACTTCTTGAAGGTCGCCGGTAAAGGCGCTGTCCGGCACGGTGTAGTCCGGGCTGACCGACGTGATGCGGTCCAGTCCGATGTCCAGCCCTTCGGTGTGCGACATCCACGCCGCCACTGTGCGTCCCAATCGGCCTGCGCCGACCGGCTTGCCATCGACCAGCAAGGTCAGCGTGCCTGGCGTGCCCTCAGCCGCTTTGTCGGCCACGAACTCGGCAGACAGAGTGTGCTTGCCCTCGCTCAGCGCGCTATCTGCGCTGATCGTGAAAGCATCCGCACCCACGGCGTTATAGTGGAACGTCGGGCGTCCGTCCTTGAGGTAGAAGCTATAACCGCCGAACCTTCCGCCTTGCGCGATCATCACGCCCTTGGTGCTTGCCCCTGCCGTCACATCTGCATCAATGCGGAAGCTTTTGCCAATGGTGCGCGGTGCCGCATCCTCGGCAATCGTGGCCGTGCCGGGGCGGTAGGTGAAGCTGTTCCGGTAACGACCGAGCGAGGGTCTGCCTTCGGTTCCCTGGCTATAATCATGGATCGGCAGAATGTTGTTCTTCGCCGCCTCGGTCCAGAACAGGTCCTGCAGCTCCTTCAGCTTGGCCGGATTCCTCTTCGCCAGATCATTGGCCGTGCTGAAATCGGTATCGAGATTGAACAGCGACCATTCGCGCTGATCGGGGCCAACACTCAGTTTGCGGTCACCGGAAGCGCCTGCTTCCCACGCAGGGCGCTTGGGCAAGGTGCCGGCCATCCAGCCATCTTTATAGATGCCGAAGTTTTCCATCATTTCATAAAGCTGGGTACGCCGCGCCGAGGGAGCCGAACCTTGCGTGAAGGTATAGGCAAGGCTTATGCCATCAACCGGCTTTTGCGGCACGCCCTTGACCACTTCGGGGGCCGCTATGCCGACGGCCTCCAGCACTGTGGGCATGATATCGCTGACATGGGCATATTGTGATCGGATCGCGCCTTTTTCTGCAATGCGCTTGGGCCATGAAACGACCATACCGTTGCGCACGCCGCCTGCTTGCGATGCCACTTGCTTCCACCATGGGAAGGGCGAGTTGGTGGCCCATGCCCATGCGGCGGGGAAATGGTTGTAAAGGCTGGGGCCCCCAATCTCGTCGATATGGGCCATCTTTTCGGCCATCGTTTCCTTGCGGCCGGTGATGGTGGACTGCTCATAAAGCAGGCCTTCAAGGCCCCCTTCCGCGCTGCTGCCATTGTCGCCGTTAATGAATACGATCAGCGTATTGTCGAACTCGCCGCTCTCGCGGATCGCATCGATCACGCGCCCGGTCTGGTGATCGGAATAGGCAACGCTGGCGGCAAAGGCCTCCATCATCCGTGCATAGAGCTTCTTCTGATCTGCCGAGAGCGAATCCCACGCCGGAAGCGATGATGGGCGCGGGGAAAGCTGCGAGTTGGCCGGAATGATGCCAGCGCGCTTTTGCCGGACGTAGATCTCCTCGCGCAGCTTGTCCCAGCCCTGATCGAACCTGCCGCTGAACTTTGCCAGCCAGTCTTTGGGTGCATGGTGCGGCGTGTGAGCTATGCCTGGCGCATAATACATGAAGAACGGTTTGTCGGGCGCGGCAGCCTGTTGGGTGCGTAGCCAGGTGATGGCTTTGTCCGCCATGTCCTTTTCAAAGAAGTAATCGGGATCATCGCGTGGGAAATCGCGCGGCAGCGTGTTTTCGGTGATGCTTGGTTCCCACATCGACGTATCTGCCGAAAGGAAGCCGTAGAAGTATTCAAAACCCATGCCCGTGGGCCACTGGTCAAACGGCCCAGCGGCGCTCGATTGCCATTCGGGCGTCAGATGGCTCTTGCCGAACATGGCCGTGTTGAAGCCATTGTCCTTCAGCACTTCGGCAACGGTGGCAGCGGTCTTGGGGATGACCGTGGTGTAACCGTCAAAGCCGGTCGGCAGGTTGGTTACATTACCCATTCCCACGTTCTGCGGCAGGCGCCCGGTCAGCAGCGAGGCGCGCGTGGGCGAGCATAAGGCCGTGGTGTTGAACCGGGTATAGCGCAAGCCGCTCTGCGCCAGCGCATCAAACGTAGCCGTAGGCACCGGACCGCCGAATGCACTGGTCGCGCCAAAGCCGACATCATCTGTCAGGATGACCAGCACGTTGGGCGCGCCTTTCGGGGCTTCGGGCTGCGATGGCCAAGTCGGAGCATGCGTATCTTGAACGCTGCGGCCCACCTTGCCAGCAAGCGGATCGACCTGTGCAGTCTGCGCCAGCAAGCAGGAGGGTGCCAGCAAAGCGCCGATGGCTGCGGCTGAGCAAAGGCGGTGCCGATAGCGTGCAAGACGTGCAAAGGACCGGTCGGTTGCGTGGCGGATCATGCGCATGGCAAGGGCCTTTCTTTGGGGAATTTGCAAAAAGGCCCGGCCACCTGCCTCTTAACGAAAAGGCGCAGGCGACCGGACGAGGGAGGAACTCAATACCGGAAGGTTGCCTGCATCATCACGGTGCGGGGCAATGTGGCAAAGCCGATCTGGTCAGCCAGCACGCCTGCGGTTCCGCCTGTGCCCGAACCGGTGTTCGGTGCGTCTGTCCCGCCCGTGGCATACCAGCGGTTGGTCAGGTTCTTGCCAATAACGGCAAGCTCCCAGCGGTCATTTTCGGCCTTCAACCGCAGCGCTGCATCCAGGCTGACGTACTTGGTCTGGCGCGTTGCCGGATTGCCGAATGCTGTGGCGAGATATTCGCCGCTATAACGCGCATCAGCCGACGTTCCGATAACGAGGCCATCAGACAGATTTGCCTCGTAGTTGAAACCCAGTGTACCCGTCCATTCCGGCGCATTGGCGGCTGGCAGCCCTTTCAGGTTCTGCCGATTTGCCACTGTATCGGTCGCCGGGTTGAAGGGGCGGGCCTGATTGCCCGATCCGCCCGGCACGAACACCAGATTGCATCCCTGATTACGGGTCTGCCCGGCATAGCACGGCGCACCCGGCGCATCGCCATAGCGGGTATTGTTGTAGTTGATCGAACCGTGGACATCAAAACCGGCAAGGCCGCGTGGCGCGTACTGGAAATCAACCTCGACACCGCGTGTCCGCGCAGAACCAGCGTTGATTGTGGTGAAAGCAAAAATGTCTGACCGGAAGAAGTCCAGCTGAAGGTTGCTGAACTTGTAGGTGTAGGCCGTCACGTTAAAGCGCAACTGGCGGTCGAACAGCGTGGTCTTGATACCCCCTTCAAAGCCGCGCGCCTTTTCCGGCTCAAATTCAAAGTCGGCAAGCCCTGCATTGGGACTGAGAATGCCCGAGTTCGAGAACCCGCCCGACTTGTAGGCCGTCTTGTAAGCCGCCCAGATGTTGATGTCTTGCGTCGGTCGGTAGCTAACGGTCACTTCTGGCGACCAATCGTCGAACACCTGATTGGACGTGATCCGGGTGCCGGGCAGGAAGATCTGCTGTGTCACACGGACCGGGTGCGAATAGGGCTGGAGGAAATAGCTGTCCTTCGTTTCATGCGTATAGCGCACGCCCCCGGTTACCTCGACCTGTTCGACCGGCTTGTAAATCACCTGCCCAAAGGCCGAGACGGTCTCGCCGGCCGTTTCGGAATCCTTCGAATTGGCAAGGAAGCGCTGGAACGGCTGGGGTGCTGCGCTGTTTTCCAGCCCGCCCGATGCCGTCCACGCCAGATAATCGCGCTTGGTCTTTTGGTAGAGGCCGCCAACCATCAGGTTCAACGGGCCATCGTAAGAGGTCAGAACGCGCAACTCTTCCGAGAAGGCATCGAAGGTTGACCATTCCGTGGCGAATACGCCGGGCGCACCGCTTCTGGAAACGCTGTCCGCATCGAACTGGAAGATGTTGCGGTTCCAGTTGTAGTTGGTGACCGAGGTGATGGTCACATCGTCAAGCTCGTAAGCGATGCTGGCGTTGACGGCCCAGCTGCGATACTGGTTGCCGGTCTGGCCATCGGCATTGGCAAAGGGCACTGAAGCTGCAATCGCATCGGGGAACCGGTTGCCCGACGATTCAAACGCGCGGCGGCAGGCTATTGCAGGATTGCCCGCAGTCGCACCGGTCGGGCAATTGTAATAAACCGAAGCGGCTCCTGGATTGTCAGTCTTGTTTTCGCCGAAGTTGGCCTTGATCGTGGCCGTCAACCGATCGGTTGGCTCCCATTTCAGCGTGGCGCGGACATAGATTTCGTCCGACCGCCCATCACCGGCCGGGCCGGAAACATGGTTTGTCGGCGTGACCACCTGTGCCGTCGAAGTGCGGTCCAATGTCGGGTAAGTCTGAACCGTGCCAAGCTGCTTGTAATAGCCCCGGTTCATCTTGCTGCCGCGCATTGCCACCCGCAGCCCAAGCGTATCGGTCAGCGGTGTCGAGACGATGGCTTCGCCCACAATCTGGCGGGCGCGGAATTCATAGCCTGCACGGGCAATCACTTCGAGCCGATCACCCGGGTCGGCCGTAGTGATCGAAACAACCCCCGCAGTGGCGTTCTTGCCAAAGAACAGCGCCTGCGGACCTTTGAGGATTTCAATGCCGCCAAGATCGAAGAAACCTTCGTTTATCGTGCGGCCCTGACCATAATAGGACCCGTCGACCACAACGGCGACAGACTGTTCAAGCCCGATCGACGTGGTGTTCGAACCGATCCCGCGCAGCACAAGCGTCGCGCCCGATCCCGAGGGGGATCGGCCAACCACGAAGGAAGGCGTGCTTGCAGCAACCCGCTCAAGGCTGGTCAGATCATACTTTTGAATGGTTTCCGCCGAAATTGCGAGAACCGCTACGGGCACGTTCTGCGTGGTTTCCGTGCGCTTGCGAGCGGTAACCACAATGTCCTGAATGCCACCCTGATCGGCTGCCTGAACACTGTCCGCTGACTGATCCTGCGCATTGGCCTGATGGCCGAACCCAAGTGCCGTCGTCGCCATAATTATGACCAGCGCGGCACGTGCCCGTCGCGAGTTTGCTTGCATTTCAGTCACTCCCCTCTTCCCGAATCCTTCAGCGCGATTCTGCGTCGCCACTGTTGCTGGCATAAAGCCAGAGACCATGTAGTAACGCACCTGACTTTTATATGAGCCTAGAAACTCGCTATCATTCGGGGAATTTCGCAAAATATCCTTGATTTTTGCCCGAACCTCTAACGCAAGTGCCTCAATCTTTTTGAGAGAGGGGTTGAGAGTTGCCGCAGATGCGTTAACCGCTTGCGGAATGATCGCCTTTCACGAAGTCACGCCTGTCGAAACGGCAGACAGCAAGGTCCAACTCATCCTGGCAGGAGAGAGATTGTTTGCCGAACGTGGCGTAGAGGCGGCCTCGCTCCGTGAAATCGCGGTCGCTGCCGGACACGGGAACAATAATGCCGTGCGTTATCACTTCGGATCCAAGCAAGGCCTAGTGCAGGCGATCTTCCGGCATCGGGTAGTGCAGATGGAGCCGGTCCGCGCGCAGCTTCTGGCCCGCATTCAAGCTGCAAACCTTGTGGCCGATACACGCTCGATCTTCGAGGTCATCGTTTTACCGTACTTTACCCTGCGTGCGGCCGACGGGACTTTTTCCTATCCGGCGTTCATTCTGCAATACTTGCTTTACCATCGACCAAAGGGAATTCAGCATACCGCCGACGAGGCTGGTTCCCTCTCGTCAGCCCTCAATACGGCGCACCATTTGCTCCGCTCCAGAATTGGGTATCTTGCACCGGAAATTGTCGAAGGCCGAATTCTTCATGCGATGATAACGTTCGTCACAGCGATCATCAGCGCGGAAAATGCTGTGCCCAAGTTATCGACTGAGCAGTATCTTGCCTACATCGATGACACGATCGATCAGGCGGTGGCGTCTATGGTCCTGCAAAATTCACCGCGCAATGCAACACTGATGCGGGAATTTGCCTCCCCCCCCCTGACGCCAGCAGCATGGTGATGTTTACGCTCAGGCCGAAATGGGACCGCTGCAAAACAGGGTGCGTTTGCCCACTGACAGGATTCATTGCCTACCTCTTGAGCAATTACATGCCTACAGCCTGAGTTGCCCGAAAGTGGCGGGTTTTGGCGTAATCTGACCATTCAATTGGCGGACTGGAATGGCTTGTATTGGTCAAGTGCTGCTGGAAGCGGAACGCCGCGTCGTGGGACAAAGCCGTCAATGAATGCCTTCAACGAGAACGACGTGGTGCGCTGAAACCTGACCTTCGCAAAGCGGCTGAGTCCGACTCAGCGGGCTGGATTTCGGCAGTTGTACTAAAGCTTGCATCGGAGATATCGATGCGGATCTTGTCCTTGGCCTAGAAATGGCGACGCGTCTGCCGCCGAATGTCCTTCACCACCCGCTCTGCAGGGGCCTTGGCCGTCGATTTTTTCAAGGAGGGTTGGGGGCGAACAGGTCGATGCGGTCAAAACCCTTCTGGCCAAAGCGCGGGCCGCCACCTGTATTTGGCCCGGCTGACCCCAAGTGGTGTTGGCTGTACCTGTCTTATGATGGCCAAAGCGGTCGATCCCAGTGGGCCTTGCTGTTCTGCACGCTCTGGCCGGATGAGACACAGTTTTTTGGGCTAACCATGCAGCGATGCCTTACCGTGCATCCACACTGGACGATCTAGCCAATCGGTGCATCGGTCTATGGCGGGTTTGGTTTGGACCAGCCGTGGCCCTGCAACTAAGCACATGACAAGCGAAAAGACTGTGCGATCGCGCAGATGTAGAGGAGCTTGCAATGGATCCCGTAACAATGGCACGCCGGCTTGGCGAAGGGCTGCTGTCATTTCCCGTCACCCCATTTTCGGCGGACGGGAGCATCAACTTCGCTGCGTTCCAGGAACACTGCGCATGGATGCTGCAGCATGACCTGTCCGGCTTGTTTGCCGCAGGCGGGACCGGCGAGTTTTTCTCGCTGACGCCGGAAGAGACCATAGACGTCGTGCGCGCCGCTGGCGAAGTCCGCACTGATGGCGTGCCGGTGATTTCCGGCTGTGGTTATGGCACGGCTATTGCCACGCAAATTGCGCGCGGGGCTGAAAATGCCGGGGCAGATGGCGTTTTGCTTTTGCCGCCTTACCTGGTCGGCTCTACGCAAGAGGGCCTTGCTGCGCATGTCGAGGCTGTTTGCCGCTCAACCGGCTTGGGCGTTATCGTTTACAACCGTGACAACGCAATCCTTGAGGATGTTACGCTGGCCCAGCTGTGCGAACGCAATGCCAATCTCGTCGGCTTCAAGGATGGCGTTGGCGATATTGAACTGATGCAGCGCATCTATAATCGCATGGGGGACAGGCTCACTTACATTGGCGGGCTGCCAACGGCGGAAACCTATGCCACTCCCTATCTGACCATGGGCGTGACAACCTATTCATCGGCCATCTTCAACTTCATGCCGCAGTGGGCCCTTGCGTTCTATAACGCGGTACGCGCGGGGGATCACGCCTACGTGCAATCGCAATTGCGCGATTTTGTGCTGCCCTACATCGGTTTGCGCAATCGCAGCAGGGGATATGCCGTTTCAATCGTAAAGGCCGGATGCCGGATCATCGGGCGCGAGGTTGGCCCTGTCCGTACGCCGCTAACCGATCTGACCGAGGCTGAGCATGAAGAATTGCGCGGCTTGATCGAACGCGTTTCAAGCAAGGCACTCGCCGGCGTGGGTTGAAACGCCTAGGGTCCACGTCATGTTCGAATTGAGCCAGCTTCGCTGCTTCGTGGCCGCCGCCGAAGAACTCCACTTCGGTCGCGCCGCGCGCCGGCTGAACATGACGCAATCCCCGCTCAGCCGGCAGATCCAGTTGCTTGAGCGCATCCTTGATGTAACGCTGCTAGAACGCACTAGCCGCAATGTGGCGCTGACGCCTGCGGGCCGCGTGTTTCTGATCGAGGCCCGCCGGATTGTGCGCCTGGCTGAAAATGCCGCGCTTTCGGCACGACGTGTGGCAAAGGGCGATACGGGCAAGGTATCCATCGGCTTCACTGCGGTTTCGGGCTATTCGCTGGTGCCCCGGATCGTTGCCGATGCGCGTCCTGCCTTGCCCAACATCGAACTTGAACTGCACGAGATGGTGTCGAGCGAGCAGACCGAGGCGCTGCTGACTGGTATGGTTGATCTGGCCTTCATGCGCCCGCCGATTGTGCGCAGTGAATTTGATACCGCGCTGGTCCTGTCCGAACCGCTGATCGTGGCGCTGCCGATGGGTGATGACCGCGCGGCCAAGGAGGAATTGACCCTGGCCGATCTGGATGGGCGGGACCTGGTGATGTATTCGCGCAAAGGGGCGGGCTATTTCAATGACATGCTGACGCGCTATTTCGATGAAGCCGCAATCAACCCGCATGTGCTCCAGCATGTTACGCAGATCCATTCAATGCTGGGGCTGGTGCGCGCGGGTGTTGCTGCTGCGATTGTGCCGCGTTCGGCCGCAGAACTTCATCCCGATGCGGTCGAGTTTCGCACATTGGCAACCAAGCCAGAAAACCCGGTGGAATTGTTCATGGCGTGGAAACGCGACAATGCAAATCCCGCGCTGGAACCAGTGCGGCGGCTGTGCTTGCAATCTGTGACTTGATCACTGCCCAGAACTTTGACCGGCAAAAATTGACCAACCACGCCGATCCGATAGCGGCCACGCGCCACGGCCGTGTGCAAGGCACGCGTGAGGGCGGCGTGCTGGTTTTCCGTGGGGTGCGTTATGGAGCAGACACACGATCAACACGGTT
>JBEQBV010000076.1:0-14282 GCA_041639635.1 Novosphingobium sp. | reverse complement strand
GCCTACGTTCGTCCGTCCCAACGCGTCATGCAACAGCGCCTCGACCGTGGCAGCATCAACGCCCTCCTCGATCATCGCAGCGGCCGCAACCGGAGCCGCAGCGCGCTCGGCGTCGCGAACGTCCATGCCAGCATTCACCAAGGACGCGGCCTCTTTGCCGATCCGAGAGGCAAAGTTTAGTTGCGCGGGGGCATAGTTGGGAAGTTGTTCCATGGTCGCCACCTACTTGGTTCTTAACGCGACCACCAGTCGCGGGGCCGTCTGTGGACCGAAACTGCACGATCGATGTGCGCTTCCGCGCCGAGAAGGAAAGGCGCCAAACGACCGGAATTAGGGCGCCTTGCTGTCAGACGTCTCGCTCCGCGCGAATGGAAGGTTTGGGCAAACGAAGCTGCCGTTCAAGCCCTGGCCGCCGAGCAACTGACTCTGGTCGGCTTCAGCCGTAGGTGTCGATGCGTCCGAATGTCTCCTAATCCACAATCGCGGCACGGACCGGCCGTTTCGGTTCGTCCGCTTAGCCGACATTCAACGGCGCGCGTTAACGACGGACAGCTTCCTCCTGCTTGCTCCGAGAACCTGCCGTTTAAACAGTGGCGAACGAACGGCGGTTATGTCCCAACCCTCGCCCTTCTGGATTAGAGGAGCTTGAATGAACGAGGGACGGCTTCCCGCGGTGTCAACCTGAAATCGTGTAGCCGCCGTCCACCGCCAGCGTCTGCCCGGTGATCCAACTGGCCGCCGGGCTGGCGAGGAAGGCGATGGTCTGGGCTATGTCGTCCGGCTCACCCAGGCGGCCGAGCGGTGTGCGGGCAAGAGTGGGGGCGGTCCATGCTTTCTGTTCAAAGGTACCTGCGGTCATTCCGCTGCGGGTCAGGCCAGCAGCCACCGCATTGGCGCGCACGCCGCGCGCGCCCCAGTGCGCCGCCATCGTGCGGGTGAGCCCGACCAGTCCGGTCTTGGCCGCGCCGTAGCCGGGCACGATGGGGATGCCAAAGAAGCTGCTCATCGAGGCCACCCCGATCACCGATCCGCCACCGGGGATCACGCTTTGCGCCAGCAGGTCAACGCTGCGCCGGGCCATTCGGAATGCGCCGTTGAGCAGCATGGCGACGGCGCGGTCGAACACGTCTGGCTCCCATTCGTCCAAGCCAAGCGAAGGCAGGGCGATGCCTGCGTTGTTCACCAGAACATCCAGCCGGGACTGCGCGGAGGCGACCGCGTCAATGTTGGCTTTGTCCTCGATATCAAGCTGCAGGTAGCGATAGCCGGACAAGTCTGCACCGTAATCAGACGCATCGCCGCGGGTGCCGGTGATTGTCACGTGCGCTCCGGCATCGCGGAACAGGGCGGCGCAAGCCGCGCCGATGCCGCTGGTACCACCGGTGACCAGCACATGCGCGCCGGTGAAATCGTGCTTCGGTCCCATCAGATCGCCTCCACTTCAATCCAGCGGCGTTCGGCATCCGAACGCCGCGTGGCATCGAGTATGGCTTGGTTGGCGGCGGCATCGCGGAAATCGCCGACTGGATCAGGCAGCGGCGGATCGCGGCCTTCGATGCGCGCCTTCACTTGCGCAAACAGCTTGGCATAAGGGGCAACGTCGAAGCCTTGGCTGTGCCAGCGGTCCATCTCGGTTTGCACCAGTTCGCCGATGGGGAAGGGTTTGGGCGCGGGGTTGGCGAGTTCGGCGGGCGTCGGCACTTGCCGCGCGCCTTGCGCATCCTGCACCCAGACTTGTTCAGGATCGCCAAACGCGGCGCCCGATTGAATCCACGCTGCGCCGATGCTGCCCGCCACTTTGGTCGACATGACGAAGGGGCCGGGAAAAGCCAGCGCTGCTTCGACCAGTCCCATGCACCCCGTGGTGGTTTCAAACTGGATGGTGTAATAATCGTCTGAAGTTTGCGTCGGCCGGGTGGTGACCAGCTTGCGCAGAACCGCGCTGACGCGAGCGATTTCGCCCACCGTGCCGCGCACCTGATCGATCATGTGGGTGCCGAACGCGCCCAGGAAGCCGCCGCCCTGGCCGGCATCGGTCCACCAATCGGCCAGTGGCTCGCTCTGATCGCCGCCCGGTTGCTGGTAGATGCGATGGAACATCAGAGGCTGACCAATGGCGCCCGATTGCACCACGCGGCGCAGCAGCGCTTGTCCGCTGTCAAAGCGGAATTCGGCACCGAGTGCATGGACTACGCCCGCTGTTTCGGCGGCAGCAAGCATTTCGCGCGCTTGGGGCAGATCCTTGGCGAAAGGCTTTTCACACACGATGGCGCGGCCTGCGGCGATTGCCTGCATTACCGGGGTGTAATGCGTGTGGGGCGGGGTGGCGACTGTGACGAGGCGGATTGCGGGGTCATCGGCCAGCAATTGTGCAAGGTTGTTCGATGCCAGCGGAATGCCTAGCGGGGCCGAGCGTGTGCGCGTCTTTTCCAGATCGCGACCGACGATGGCGCGCACTTCGAACCCCGCATCGCGTAAGGCTCGAACGTGAGTGAACAGGCCAAAGCCGGTGCCGACGACGACGGCGGCGATTTTAGAACTGCTCATGCGTTGCCCCTTGCCAGTGCGAGTGTAGTGCGCGCGGCGGTCGCCCAATCGCCAGCCACTTGCGCCAGCGATTGATCGTTCTGGCGGGTATTGAACACTTCGACGCCGAAGGGTGCAGTGGAGCCAATGGCATCAAGCGTGCGGACCAGCCCAACGACGTCGAGATTGCCTTCGCCGGGCAGCAGGCGGGCTGTCATCAGTTCGCTCCACAAGTCCTCTTGCGGTGTGGCCGGGGCATCGCACAACTGGACGGTGTAGATGCGGTCTCCGGGGATCCGCGCGAGTTGCTCCAGAGTCGATCCGCTGCGGAAGAAATGCCATGCATCGATCGTCAGCCCGCCGTTGGGACGGCCCGCTGCAGAGACGATGGCCCACGCCTGCGCCAGCGTCTGGATACCGCCGACGGGCAGGAATTCGATATGGGCGCGCAAGCCATGCTGCGCAGCGTAATCGCATAAACTTGCAAAGCCTGCCGCCGCTTCTTCGAGCGGGGGCAAGGTGTCTGCAATATCCACCGCCACGACCGATGCGGCGCCGACGCGCGCGGCGGTGTCCACGACCTTTCCCATGGTCAGCCCGCGCAGGAGCAGTGACAGATCGCCGCCATCGCCCTGCGTGCGTTGACGCGGCATCCAGCATGCGGTGCAGTCCATTTCTGCGACTTTCAGCCCCGCATCGGCAATCCGCGTGGCGATTTCCGATGCAGCCATGCCGGTCTCTTCCAGAGCCCAGACATCACTGGGCATGAGCGAAAGCGCGGTGAACTTGGCTGCGGAGACGGGGCCTAACCGATCGAGCAGGGGGATGCCGGGCATGGCGGACGAACAGAACACGAGGTCGCTTGACAGGGTCATGGCGGTCAATCCACGAACTGGCCAGTTGCCACGGCGGCGGCAGGATCGAGTGCGGCGAGCGCTGACGCACGCAGGCTGGCGAGCGGCACGCGCCATAGCGTAACCGGCGCGGTGGCCTGTGTCTGCACAAAGCGCAGGCCCCAGATACCGCGTTCGTGGCCATAGCTGTTGATCCAGTTGCCACCGATTTCGGGATCGGCTTCGGCGATCACCACGCGCACTTTGCCATCGGCCTCGGCAACGTGGCGGGTGTTGTTGATCCAGCCGTTCCCGTCTTCGAAGGTATCGAGGTTTTCCTGCCAGACGTTGCACAACTGGAAGTTCCAGTATTCGCAAGGCGGTGGCGTGAACTCCAGCACCAGCGCTTCATCTTCGTTCTTTTCCCAGCCACCGAAGGCGACATGGCGATCGGGTACGCCGCCATTGGAAAGGTATTGCGCGCGGCTGTAATCGAGGCGGTTGAGGCGCGCGGAAAAGTTGCCTTGCGTGCCTTGCCACCAGTTGCGCACCAGTTCAGCGTAACCGAGCACGGCTTGCCCGGTCCATGCCAGGCTATCGGCGATCAGGGCCGGTGTTACCGGTTCGGGGGCGGCGTGGTCCATGCGCTCGATGATCATGGCGGGGGACACTTCACGGGTGCGGTCGCCCCAGACGAGGCGGATCATGATGCAGTTGGTTTCGGGCGTCAGCCGCAGCCAGTTGCGGCCTTCGCCGGGATCGTCCTGCGACAGGATCAGTTCGAAAATGCCATCGTCTGCGATATGCATTTGCTGGCTGGCGAGGAAGCCGGTGGTCTTAAGGTTGGAGGGATCGAAACGCTGCAGCCCCGCTATGCCCTGGGCTGCCCAGCTTTCAGCGCCAGGCGTATCGGGGGCGGGGCAGGTCAGCACCGCCATCACGAAATAGGGTATAGTGCCGCGCGTGCCGGTGATGCGGTAATCGCGCGCGGTGTCGAACTGGCACATCAGGTGATCCTGATCCACCGTCTGCACGTTGATCGATTGGCGCCACACCATGTCGCGCAAGCGTGGGCGGGTGGGTTCGGCATTTTCGATCAGCCGTTCCATGCTCGAACGTGCCAGCCGGGTCATGAAGCGATACCATTCGGCGCGGTCGAGATCGGACAAGGGGCCATCGACGGCATTGATGTGGCGGCCTGCCACTTTCAGCGTGTCGCAGAAATCATCCCAAGCCTCCCCTGAAACTAGGCGTTCGCGGGCAGTTTCGGATAGCGTGGGCATGGTCAGTCCTCCTGCCGAACGGGGAAGCGGTCGTAATAGAAAGCGAAGCGGCGGCGCAGGTCGGCCACGTTCATCCCGAACACGCCTTCGAGATCGTAGACGACCTTGCCGTGCGCGTGGCGCGGATTTTCGGACAAGTAGCCGAGCAGCTTCGCCTCGGTTTCGGGCGGCAGGTCCAGTCCGGCGAGCGCATAGATGCGGTGCGCTGTGCTCTCCTGATCGCCCATGTATTCGTGGAATAGCACGTCCAGTGATTGGTTTGCGCCGAAGGCATCGCGCTGGGCCACGCATTCGCGCAGCAAGCGTTCGATGCGGCTTGCCCACAGGCGGGCGAGCGCGGGCGGATCGATGGAAGTGCGACGGGTGCGGTCGGAATAGCCGAGCATGGTGGTGAGCGAGCGCAGCACGTCAACCGGATCGCGATGGGTAATGACCATCGTGGCATCGGGAAACACCGCCTTGATCGCAGACAGGTTTTCCATGTGCTGTGGCGATTTCAAAAGCCAGCGGCGGCGGCCTGGCTCGCCCGGCTTCACGCCGCGCTGCCACGCGATCACTTGCAGCACCTTTTTCTCATAGGCGTAGGACACCGTGCGATCGTGCGACAGGTAATGATCGGTCCAGCGCGGTAGGCGGGCGGAAAACTCCCAGCTGTAGCAATTGAGGTCCATGAACAGCAGTTCGTTGTCCTCGTGAATGTCGTTTGCTGCCATTTCGTGCATCGCGGCCATCTGCGGCACCAGCGCGCCGAACGCGCCCCAATAGGCAGCGGATCGCGCCATGCGCGGATCGGGTTCGCCAGGTGCGAGGTAGGCGGAGGGAACCGGTTCTTCGGATTCCCATAGCGTGAGCCCATTGAGCCGGTCGTCGCGCGACAACCAGTTGACGAGGTGCGTGGTGCCCGAACGCGGCAGCCCCGCGATGAAGATCGGCCGGTCGATCGGGACGTCGAGGATCTCGGGGTTGCGTTTGACAAGGTCTTCGATGCGCAGGCGGTTGGCCATGGCGCGCACCGCCTGTTGCAGCACGAAGACGCGGCCACCGCGCGTGAGGCCTGCATCTTCGTAAAGCGATTGCAGGATCACTGACAGGCGGGTGCGAAAGCCAGTGTCCGGGCCGAAGTCCGACAGACCGGTTTCTGCCTTGGCGCGGGCCAGAACGTCGTCTGCTGTCAACGGGCATGGGAAATCCGCGGGGCCTTCGCGCCATGCGACCAGTTCGGGCGTCAGCGCCGGATCGGCCATGTCGGCAATGCGGATCAGGGGTGGTCGCGTCGTCATGCTGCCTCGGGGAAAGTCAGAACCACCTTTGCTGAGCGGGCGGCATCGGCAGCGGTGGCGAGCGCTTCGTGAAAGCGGGTGAATTCGAAGCGGTGGCTGATCAGGGGGGAAAAGTCGTGTTTCGCTTCACTCAGCATCGAAATCGCTTCGGCAAATTCGGTGGCGCGGACATCGGCGATGGAGCCAGACACCGTGATCTCATTGGCCATCATCCGCCATAAGTCGAGCGGCAGGGGTTTGTGGTGCAGAGCAATCACCGCGATGCGGGCACGGTATTTCGCCACGGACAGCGCCTCGGCCAGTGCGGCGGTGGACCCGGCACAATCGACGAACACGTCGGTGCCGACGAAGGGGGCTCCGAAACGGTCGCCGCTGCCGTGGAAGCGGGCGAGCGTTGCGGGCAGGCTTTCGTGTAATACGTTCACGGCCAGATCGGCCCCCAGCGCGCGGGCGCGGTCGAGCCGTTCGTCCACCCGGTCAAAGATTGCCACGTCGGTTACGCCGAGGTGATGCAGCATGACCAGCGTGCAGAGCCCGATGGGTCCGGCACCCAAGATCGCGACTTTGTCCGCCGCGGTCACCTTGGTCACGCGCAACCCGTGCAGACCGACTGACAGCGGCTCCGCCAGCGAGGCCTCGGCAAAAGGCAGGCTATCGGGCAGCGGGAACAGCGTTTCGCCGATTTCTGCACCGGATACGCGGATAAACGGGGCCATCGCGCCATCAGGCCCGCCACCGCCAATCCAGGCGCGGTCCGGGTTCACCGCCACGCGCAGGCCGACCGTCACACCCGCTACGCCATCGCCC
Source organism: Novosphingobium sp. (assembly GCA_041639635.1). Classification (GTDB taxonomy): domain Bacteria; phylum Pseudomonadota; class Alphaproteobacteria; order Sphingomonadales; family Sphingomonadaceae; genus Novosphingobium. Next base: position 7,553 of record JBEQBV010000076.1, on the reverse strand, counting down.
ACGGCGACGACGGTACCGGCAAATTCGTGGCCGATCGGAAGCGGCTGCTTGAGCGGTTCCACCCCGCCAAGACCGCCTTGTGCGATGTAACCAAGGTCACTGCCGCATACGCCACAGGCGGCCACGCGCAGAAGAACGTCGCCCTGCCCGACAGTGGGCAGCGGCACATCATCAAGCCGCACATCGCCCGGTCCGTGGACGCGCGCCAGCGGCATCGTCGTCTGGTTCATGCGCCGATCCTCTCCATTTGCCAGCGTTTGGACTCGCCGATCTGTGAGTATGGTATACTTGGTAGTATATTTATCAAGCCCCATTTACGCGGACCCTGGAACGCGGCAGGGAAGGGGAATGAATGCGCGCAAGGATCAGCCGATGGTGCAGGAAACCGGATCTGCGGTGCCGCCGGAATCCGGCCAGCGGGGGCGCCCGTCGGCAGAGACCACGCGACGGCGCATGGCTCGCCTGCTTGAAGTGGCGAGGGGTATCTTCGTGCGGCAGGGCTATCGCGCGACCACGATGGACGAAGTCGCCGCTGCGGCCGGGGTGACCAAGCGCACGCTGTATGCCTGGCATCGTGACAAGCAGGCGCTGTTCCGCGCCTGCGTGATGGCCGGGGCGGAGCGCTTTCCCCGGCTGGAACCGGATGCGGACGAGGATTTGCGCGCAGCGCTGGAACGTTATGTGATCGACTTGCACAGCGAACTGTCGCAGGCTGACAGCTATGGCATGGGTCTGCTTTCACTGGGCGAGGCGCGCGATTTTCCCGAAATGCGCGAAGCGATCGAGCGGGGCCACTTCGACTACATGATCCGTCCGCTTGCGGCATTCCTGCTGCGGCACGCTCTGGAAGAGGAAGGCTCGGTCGAACGGACCATGCTGTTCGTGGCGATGGCGCTGTCACCGCTCCACAACGCCATGCTGGTTGGTTTGCCGCTCCCGTCATCAGAGCAGGTCCGTGCCCATGCGCAACGCTGCGTGGCGATCTTCGTTGGCCCAAAGGGCCAATAAGACAGCGGCACATGCATTTGGGGGAGGTAACAATCCGCCTTGGCCGCCGCAGGGCATTGTCAGGGCAAATGGACCGGCTGGTGATGAGGTGAGGCGCGGGCTAGCGCCGTGAGACGCCCCGTCCTCGCTAGCCAGCCAGCCCGTTCCGCTATTTCAACGCTTCGCCGGAGGTGATCCGTCTCGTGGTGATGATGCACGTGCGGTTTCCGCAGTCGCTGCGGAATGTCGAAGATTTGCTATACCAGCGTGGGATCGACATCTGCCATGAGACCGTTCGGCAGTGGTGGAACCGGTTCGGCCTGCTGTTCGCCGCCGACATTCGCCGCCGACATTCGCCGACAGCGAGTGTCACGGATGCGCGGTTTCCCAACGCCCACAACCACTTCAAGCTGAAGCGCCATCTCGTCGATCGGCAGGCATTCAAGGAGCGCCACCAAGCCGCACTGGCTCAGTGTCAGCGCGGGGCGCTCCATGGTGCCGCTCGGGAAGTGTCTGGCGGAACTTCCTTCTACATCACGCCCAGAAGTCGAAGGACAACCACGACGATTACGATTGTTACAACCAACCCGATGATGCCACGCATTTTTCCAACACCTTTTTTGTTACGCCAGTCGTTACTGCCAGTAATGATCAATCGACAAATGCGTTCCGATTGAAGCAACCCGTAGGCGCGCGGAGACCACCATCCTACTGCAACGCCGCTTGCTGCTAATCGGCCGAAAAAGACGCTTTTAATGTGTGGTCGGATCCGCAGTTTACACTTCAGGCCTTGGTCGGCTTACGACCCAACAAGACGAGACAAAGTCCTGTCAAAGCAGCTGCACTGATGGCGATAAGCCTGCGTACGGGGTAGGGCAGGGCCATGCCCCGTCCACGAAAACCTGCAAGTCCATTCCGCTATTTTCACGCGTCACCCGAGGTGATCCGGCTGGTCGTGATGATTTAAGTCCGTTTCCCCTTGAGCTTGCGCAATGTCGAAGACCTGCTCGCCGAGCGCGGGATTGACATCTGCCATGAGACCGTTCGCCACTGATGGAACAGGTTCGGGCCGCTCTTTGCTGCCGACGTACGACGCCAGCGGGTGAGTCGGATAAGGGGCTTCCGGCAGTAGAAGTGGCACCTTGATGAGGTATACGTGAAGATCAACGGTGAGATGCACTACCTGTGGCGAGCAGTCGACTAGGAGGGTGAAATCCTCGAGAGCTACGTCACCAAGACGCGGGACAAATAAGCGGCACTGCGTTTCATGAAGAACGCGCTCAAGCGGCACGGCTCGTCTGAGCAGATCACCATCGATGGCCTGCGTTGGTACAAAGCGGCGATGAAAGAGCTTGATAATGCCAAGAAACAGGATGTGGGACGCTGGGCCAGCAATCGAGTGGAGAACGGCCACCTGCCCTTCCGAAGGCGAGAGCGGGCGATGCTCCGCTTCGGACAGATGAAGAGCTTAGAAAAGTTCGTCTCAGTCCACGCCAACGTCCACAACCACTTCAACCTCGAACGGCACCTGATCGACCGCCAAACTTACAAGACACGCCGCTCCGCCGCATTGGCCGAGTGGCAGTTGCTTATGGCCTGAGGCTTGGCGTGGAATGGGAGAACTCCGCCAATCGGAGAGAAGTTGCGGTTAGACTGATGAGGTGGATGGCCCCTGTGTCCACGCTGCCTAGGATGAGTTGTATCGTGGGCTGTTGTCGAAGCAACCCGTGCAATGGACCATCCACCATGGAGATTACCACGATCGGCCTCGATTTGGCCAAATCCGTTTTCCAGCTTCACGCCTTCGATGCCAACGGTGCCGTGGTCTGGGCGCAAGAAGCTGCGGCGTAGCGCCCTCACGTTCGTTCCAGTGCCATGCTGGGTGTGTCAGCTTACCGCCGGCACCGGGCCCGCGCACATCGAGTCCTTCGGTTAAGGCCGCCTCAATAGCGGCCGTTCCAGGCTTGAAAGTCGACAGTGAAGACCTGCAGGTGGTTTATGATCGCTGGGTGGCCATCGAAACGGTCCGCATATTCATGCGGTGCCAATGACCATCAGCATTCCACGGTGGTTTCGGGGAAGACGCAAGGTCAGCAGTTGGCGCGCTCCATGATCCAGTCAGCTGTGACCTGAGGTTGCGTAAGCGGAAACATATGTCCGCCGTCGATCATCTTGAGCTCAGCGTCCTTGATCGCGGCAACGGCTGGCAGGCCGTGTACTGCGGGGTCCAGCAGACGATCGCCTGTCGCAAACATGATCCCGACAGGAATGGTCAGCTCGCCATAACGTGCGGCGATGCCAACCATCTCATCGCGCGCAGCCTCGACATCGCCGCAAGCCGCCACGAAAGCTTCGGGGCGAAGGGTAAGCGCCGCGCCACCCCGCGTCTCGAAATCGGCGGGTACCAGTTCGGGGCCGAATATCTCGGCATTCGCCGCATCTGCTCCCAAGCGCCCTGCGGGTGCCGCCAGTGTCCATGCCAATATTGTGCGGGCAATTGGCGAACTGAGGTCAAGCGCCCGGAATACTTGCGGGAGCACCTCGATGGGTTGGGTGAGCGGTGCGAGCAGGGCAAGGCCGCCAATCTTTCCCGGATGGCCGAGCGCCATTGCAAGGGCGATAGCACCACCGAGAGAATGGCCTACCACCAGCGGCCTGTCCAACCCAAGCTGTTCTATCAGTTCGGCAATCATCGCCGCCTGCGCGGTAAGACCGCGATTTTCGTCACCCGCGTAGGTCGAATATCCCGAGCCTGGCCGGTCGACCAGGATGAGCCGGTGTTGCGGTGACAGACGCTCACTCAGGGCGTACGTGAAGTTGCGCAACTGACCGCCAAGACCGTGAACCAGGACGATCGGCGCTCCTTTGCCAATGTCCAGGTAGTGCAGGCGACCACCCTTCACATCGGCGAATTGCCCTTCGGGCGGCACCAATTGTTCCGCGCGCTTGTAGTTCCATCCGGTGAACGCAGCCAGCCCCGCAGTTGCTCCGAGCACGGTGGCACAACTTCCCACAATGATCTTGAGAAGACTCGTCATTGCTTTGCCGTCCTTCCAATTGCCAAGGGTGGGCTGCATCTGATGCCCCTGCCATTTCGACCGTAGGTTTGTAAGCACATGGCCTCAGTACGAAAGCCCTCAAGTGCTCATTCCGTCCGAAAACTCTTCAATGGCTTGACTACGCTGAAAATCTCGGTCGGAAGTTTCCCTTTAAGCGCTGGCAGTTCCACGATTTCTTCAGCAATGCGATGGTCTGGTATGCGGTCCAGAAGATCCCGGATCAATGTCAGGCGACCCACCTTCTGATCGTTGAAATCCACCAACGTCCATGGCGCTGCGGGTTTGTGCGTTGCCGAGAGCATGACCTCGCGTGCCTGCGTATAGGCATCGTACTGTTCGCGCGCCTTCACGTCGATCGGTGACAGTTTCCAACCTTTGAGGGGATCCCTGTGCCGTTCGGCAAAGCGCTCTTCCTGCTTGGCCTGATCACAGCTCAGCCAGTACTTCAGCAGAATAATGCCATCATCAACCAGCATTTTTTCAAAGCTGGGCACCGCCTCGAGGAAAGCATCGACCTGATCTTGGGAGGCATAGCCCATGACCTGTTCGACCCCGGCACGGTTGTACCAACTGCGATCAAACAGCACGATCTCGCCCTCGGTCGGGAGGTGCTCCACATATCGCTGAAAATACCACTGGCCGGCCTCACGCTCGGTCGGTTTCGCCAATGCAACCGTGCGAACCTGGCGCGGGTTAAGGTGTTGTCGGATTGCGGCAATCGCGCCGCCTTTGCCAGCACTGTCACGGCCTTCCACTATAACCACCAGTCGCTTCTTTTCGGCACCGATCCAACGCGCAAGCCCGACCAGTTCGCGCTGCAAAGGCTCCAATGCAGCCTCATATTCCTTACGCTTCAACCCGCTCACCGCTATCTCCTGCATCAATAGCCTGACATCATTTGCGACCATCAGCGCGAACCGCCCGTTCACCCTATGTCGGCAAGGCGTTCATGTGACACCGATGTATCAGAACTGCGGCGCATCACCGTCCGCGTCTGCTTGGGTCATTAGCGAACTTGCACCCGCTCAACCTAATATAACTTGGATTGGGTCGGGAGCGACCGATGCACAGGCGGCCAATGGACCGGCGAATGGTGCCGCAAACTCGGTCATTCGCACTTCAGCGTAAAGTTATCAATTCACGCCCTTGGTTGATCACGCTACTGGCACGGGCGAAGGACTTTGTGCGGGCGAACTGGCCCGCGCCTACGTCCTGATCTGCCCATGACCGGACCGGACAGCTCTGTGTAGCCGAAGAGGACGTCGGTAACCGGCAGGTGGATTTGCGTGCGGCGGTGTTCAAGCCGCTAGCCTATGCCCTGTTCGACCTTGCCACACGAGGCTGCCATCTCCGTGCCTGCTGGCAAGAGCCGATCCAGGATCACTGATGCAGTGATCCTCTGCACGTCCGGCAGCAATTCCAACAGTCGCTCCCTAAGTGTTTCGTATTGGTCGAGTTGACAGATGGAAACGCGCAGCCAGTAGCCGCTGTCGCCCGAGAGCTTCATGCCCTCGACAATCTCCGGAAATTCGCAGATCACTGCGCTAAGGTCGATATTCCCATGGGCCCTGCGACGATCGATGTGCAGATGCAGCATGAGTTGCGTCTGGCCTTGACGGTCGTTGGACTCAAAGGGCATCGAAATGCTCCGGTGCCGTCACCCGGATAATGGAAAGCATCCGGTGTCTCCCTTGCAAGTCTGGCCATGAGATTGACTGTCCCTCGCTGAGTCCAATCAGCCCGGCTCCGATCGGAGAAAGGACTGAAATTCGATTTCGGGAAATATCCGCCCGGCTCGGATAGACCAGCTCGACACTTCGCATGGTTCCACTTGCGGCATCGTGGAAGCAAACGGCTGAGCCAATAGCAACGACAGTCGAGGGCAGGTCGGCTTCTGCCACGATCTTCGCGCGATCGACCTCGTCGGTTAGCATACGGCAGACGACGGGAGAGCTGTCTTCCAGCGAAAGTGCGAGTTCGAGCAGGATATCGGCGGCTTTGTCAGCCAGAATGATGGTCGGCCGCGATGACGCGGGGGCATCAGCAATCATGTCAATTCTTTCCGGTGAGCGGACGAATCAGGAGTGCTTTGCAAGCACTTGCTATTCCATCGTGCCCCGGGCCCGGCACGCATGGCGCCGGCACCCGGGGCTAATTGCCCACGAGCAGCTGACCTCCAAGACCAGCGTAACGGAAAGTGCGCGTATGCGATTGCATGTCGGGAGTTCTGCCTGACACCGGCAAAAAGGTCAATTGTGACTGTGGGTTAGTGGTGGTCTGCCGCTGCTCATGTGCTGCGGGCGTTGGTCTGGGCCAGGCTTCGATGCCTCGGCTGACATCGCCCCAGCGTTTCATGGTTGCAGATCGACGTGTACGTGCCGCGAAGGTGCGGCGCGTGAGATGCGGGCCGTACTCGCAATGCCCGCGCCGATCAGACCCATGCCGGCAAGGTGGAACCAGCCGAAACGCTCGGACAGAACAGCAACCGCGAGCACAGATCCGATCACCGGCATGATGTTGAGATAAAGGCCGGCTGACACCGACCCGAGCAGTTCCACTCCCCGATTGAAGAACAGGTAGGCAATAAGGGATGGAAACAGACAGACGTAGCCAATCGCCAGCCAGCTCTCATAGCGAATTTCAATGGTCTGTCCGCCGGCAATCTCGGCGAGATAGAACGGCAATATCACCGAAATACCAACCATGAAGGTCACTGCCAGAAAGCTGAGCGGATGAACGTTGGGACGCTTGCGCAAAAGTGTCGAGTAAAGCGACCAGACGACAACCGCGACGCAGATCACCACATCGCCACTGTTGAATGCCAACACGATGAGCGAAGACAGATCGCCGCGAAGCACGATGAGCAATGCACCGATGACCGACAGGAATATGCCGAATACCTGCCTGATCCGAATAGACTCCCTGAATACCGCCGCGCTGAACACGAGGATCAAGGCTGGCTGCAGGGATTGGAGCAGCAGGCCATTGACGGCCGTTGTCTTTTGTAGGCCGGTGTACAGCAGTGTGTTGAACGTTCCGATGCCGAGCGTCCCCAGAACCACGATCCATTTCAAGTTGGCACGCAGGACGGCCCAATCTCGCTGCAAGTGTGGCCAGGCGAAAGGCAGAAGCAACAGCAAAGCAAGTGCCCACCGCCAGAAAGCAAGTGCCACGGGCGGCACCGTTTCGCGCACAGCCCGCGCGACAATCGAGTTTCCGGCCCAACACAACGCCGTGAATGTCAGCAGCAGATATGGGCGCGACCAACACCATGTGATTATGCGCGTTCCATGCATGGATAGAGCAGGCCTCAAGGCTGGAGCTTCGCACTTCTCAAGGCTGCGCTTGCACATTGCTCGTCGCTTGCAGCGCTACCTGAACCTGCGACACCGACAGCGCCAATGACCTCGCCACCGTGGAGGATCGGCAAGCCGCCGCCCAGCAGCAGGAGTTCGGGCACGTTCGTGAGGTTACGCGAGGCCGGATCATTCGCCGCGCGCTCAGCAA